>CALFWA010000025.1 GCA_937928035.1 uncultured Caldilinea sp.
GGACGGCACGTCCGGCTGCCCGTTTTCTATTTGAATACATAGAATACACGGAAGGAGCATCCTCATGACCTCGTTTCGCGCATTGTTTTCAGTTTCAGACAAAACCGGCCTGGAGGCGTTCGCTCAAAAATTAGTGGCAGCCGGCGGTGAATTGATCGCAAGCGGCGGCACGGCGCGCAGGCTGATGGAGGCTGGCGTTCCCGTCCTGCAAGTAGAAGAGGTGACCGGCTTTCCGGAGATTCTGGGCGGCCGCGTGAAAACGTTGCACCCGGCGATCCATGGCGGCATTCTGGCGCGACGTACGACACACCATCTGGAGGAACTGGCCCGGCATAACATTCGTCCGATCGACCTTGTCGTGGTCAACCTCTATCCCTTTCAGAAGACGGTTGCACAGCCCAACGTATCTCTAGCCACTGCCATTGAAGAGATCGACATCGGCGGCGTGGCGCTGCTGCGCGCCGCTGCCAAGAATCACGAGTCGGTGACGGTCGTCTGCGACCCTGCGGACTACGACGCCGTGGCCGAGGCTATTGCGTCGGGCGGCGTCAGCCCCCGGCTGCGACGCAAGCTGGCGGTCAAGGCCTTCCAACACACCGCCGCCTATGACGCCGCCATCGCCGCGTATCTGGCCGAACAGATCGGCGAAGAGCAACCGCAGGCGGCGCCTGAACCCTCCCCCCTTCCTGCAGAGCTTCATCTCGATCTCACGCTCGTTCAGCGCAATCGCTACGGCGAAAACCCGCATCAGCAAGGCGGCCTGTACGGATACAAGGGCGATGCGCCGACCTTCGAGGTGCTGCACGGCAAAGAGATGAGCTACAACAACTGGCTGGACCTGGACGCAGCGTGGACGGCTGCCCAGGACTTTCCCGACCCCACAGCTGCCATTATCAAACACGGCAATCCCTGCGGCTTAGCCAGCGCCGAAACGCTCGAAGAAGCCTACGTCAAGGCGCTGGCCTCCGACCCGGTCAGCGCCTTCGGCGGCATTCTGGCCGTCAATCGAACGCTCGACGCAGCCACTGCGCAGCGCGCCGCCGAGCTTTTCCTGGAAGTCGTAGCCGCTCCCGCCTACGAGCCGGAGGCGCTGGCCATCTTGCAAAAAAAGAAAAATGTGCGTCTTCTCCTATACACCGGCACCGCCGCGCGCCCGTTGAGCCTGCGCAGCATCGTCGGCGGCGTGCTGGTGCAGGAGCTCGACCACAGCGAGGACGACATGAAGCCTGCCAACTGGCGCGTGGTGACGCAGCGCCAGCCGACGCCGGCCCAGTTGGCAGACCTCGCCTTTGCCTGGCGCGTGGCGCGACACGTCAAGAGCAATGCCATTGTCTATGTCCACGATCGCGCCACCGTCGGCATCGGCGCCGGACAGATGAGCCGCATCGACTCGGTGATGATGGCGGGCCACAAGGCGGGTGAGCGCAGCCGCGGCGCCGTGATGGCTTCCGACGCCTTCTTCCCTTTCCCCGATGGCGTCGAAGCTGCAGCAAAACACGGTATCATTGCTATCGTGCAGCCGGGCGGCTCGGTGCGCGACGAGGAGGTCATTGCCACAGCCGACCAGCTTGGCCTGGCAATGTGCTTCACCGGCGTGCGTCACTTTCGCCATTGATCTGAAATTCCAAAGACCCGATGAACAAGGGACGATCGTCCCTTGTTCACCAGAGTTGAATTCGGTATGGTGAAAAGTGAAAAAATTTCAATTGCCCCGACGCACGTGGAAGGCTTCATCAGCCGTGAGAGAGGAGAATCCCTATGAAAATTGTCATGGATCGGAGCTTTTGTGATGCTGCACTTCCGTTTTGCGCCCGTTGTTCTGCAGCCTATTTCCAAAAGCCACTGGGAACCGACCGACCTTGCATCGTCGACATCATCGATGATGGCAACGACGAGCTGCTTCACTTTGTAGTGCGCACCGACGGTCGCACCCTGGAGTTTGATTTGACCCAGGAGCTACAGGAAGGCCTGGCAATAGAAGGCTGGGAATTTCTTGCCAACTTCGACCCTGCACTCTTTCGTCGAGGGGCCGCCGATCGCTGGCGAGCGTTGCGAGAGCTGCCTGCTCAACACAGCGCAGCATAAGCCCAGCTTTACGGCTACGAGTCAACGAGAGCTCCGCCGAGTCAATTCCAATCGTTTACTTCAACCACCTCCGCTGCGAGGATGGTGCAGCAGTTTGGAAAATTTCAGCTGCACCATGGTATCCTCCTCTCGATTTTAGATCGTCCTACAACTTTGTCGCGTAGTGCGAAGTTGTGGAGTGCGCAGCGCCTATCTGCACGGAACACGCACCACGTGACACACTTGATTGCAAACAATGACCGACGCTCCATCCGGTTTCGACGCCTTCTGTGCATATTTGCAAGCGAAAGCGGCGCAGGCGCCTCCCGGCTGGCCTGGAACAGTATGGTTTGTGCTCTCCATCAGCGAAGAGTGTGCAGGGATTTTCACCCAATACATTTTTGTCGATCCGTTGCGATTTTTGCAGCTTGCCGCCGGCGCGCCGCCTCTCCAATTTGGGACAGAAGGTTTTGCCCCATCCTTGGTTGATGACCGGAATCCGGCGCGCCATTATGTGGCGTTCGTTTTCATCGGCTTCTGGCTGCCGAGATTTCTGGCCATTATTTTTCTGTATCTCTGGGAGATCGCCGGTTTTGTTCGTTATAAAGGCCGGTGGAGCTCTAAAGACATCGTCTGCGGACGCATCGGGATCGCTCATGGGACGTGGGTGCGACGGTCAGGCCCCACAGTCCTGCCCGCTCTGGCTGCAGCAGAGCTGGCGGACCGTCGGCGAATCCATCTCTCCGCCGCGCAGTTTGACAAGAACAGGGCAAGAGGATATACTCAGCCCTAAATTTGGGAGCGATGTTTACCTAATCCTTGTTCATTTCGATAGGGCGTCAACAGAAAAATTTGCAATGAAACGACTTTGTTGGCTTTCCATCAACAGCATCGCCGGAGCAGCAGCTGGAAAGGCGGCCGCCGCTCAATGCGCGCCCCGGTGAAGGTGATGTGAACGCCGACGCCGTGGCGCTGACCGACCACGGCGTGTCTGATGGGAGCAACGGTCCTGCCCGACGTCGTGGAGCCTTCAGCCACGACGTTTTTTGTTGCAACTTCGGTGCAAAGGAAGACGTTTATGCATTTGACCATCGATGACGTGCGCCATGTGGCCGATCTGGCCCGGCTGCATCTGACGGACGAAGAGGTGCGCCTCTACGCGCAACAGTTGTCGGCGATTCTGGACTATGCGGAGCGATTGCAGGAGGTCGATACAAGCGATGTTCCTCCGACGCCCTACGTGCTGCCGCTGCAGAACGTGATGGCGGAGGACGTCCCTCAGCCGTCGTTGCTCAACGAAGTCGCCCTAGCCAATGCCCCGGACAAGGCCGACGGTTTCTTCCGCGTGCGCGCAGTCTTCGAGGAGTGAACATGAGCAAGGCGCTGTATGAACTGACGATCCACGAAGCGCTGGAGGGCATGCGCCGCAAAGAATTTAGCGCCGTGGAGTTGACCCGTTCCCTGCTCGAACGCATCGAACAGGTGGAAGACCAGGTGAAGGCCTACCTGACCGTGACGGCGGACCTGGCGCTTGAGCAGGCGGCGGCCGCCGATACGCGGCGCCGCGCCGGCGAAGAAGCGCCGCTGCTGGGCATCCCTATGGGAATCAAAGACGTGCTGTGCACTGCGGGCGTGCGCACGACCTGCGGCAGTCGCATCCTGGAGAATTTTATTCCGCCCTACACGGCCACGGCGGTGCAACGCCTGCTGGACGCCGGCATGGTGCTGTTGGGTAAGACCAATACAGATGAATTCGCTATGGGGTCCAGCACGGAGAACAGCGCCTACTTTCCCACGCGCAACCCCTGGGCGCTCGACCGCGTGCCTGGCGGCAGCAGCGGCGGCTCGGCGGCGGCGGTGGCGGCGCAGGAGGCGATGGCGGCGCTCGGCACCGACACGGGCGGAAGCGTGCGCCTCCCTGCCTCCTATTGCGGCGTCGTCGGCTTGAAGCCTTCCTACGGTCGTGTCAGCCGCTACGGCCTGGTCGCCTACGGCAGCAGCCTCGACCAGATCGGCGTGCTGGCCAAAGATGTGCGCGATGCAGCGCTGGTGCTCACCGTGATGGCCGGCCACGACCCGCACGACAGCACCTCGATGCCTGCGCCGACGCCCGACTACCGGGCTGCGTTGACCGGCGACGTGCGCGGGCTGCGCATCGGCCTGCCGGAGGAGTACTTCATCGTCGGCGTGCAACCGGAGGTGGAGGCCGCCGTGCGACGAGCTATCGACGCGCTCGTCGATTTGGGCGCCGAAGTGCGGCCGGTTTCGTTGCCCAACACCGACCAGGCGCTGCCCGTCTATTATTTGGTGGCGACCGCCGAAGCCAGCGCCAATCTAGCGCGCTTCGACGGAGTGCGCTACGGCTACAGCGCCGGCGCCGACAGCATCCTGGAAAATTATCGCCTGTCGCGTGGACGAGGCTTCGGCGCCGAGGTCAAGCGACGCATCATGTTGGGAACCTATGCGCTCAGCGCCGGCTATTACGATGCGTATTACTTGAAGGCGCAGCAGGTGCGCACACTGATCAAGCAAGACTTCGAGCGGGCGTTCGAGCAGGTCGACGTCATCGCCAGCCCGGTGGCGCCGACGACGGCCTTCCGCCTGGGCGAAAAGACCGACGATCCGCTGGCCATGTATCTGAGCGACGTCTTTACGATCACGCTCAACCTGGCCGGCATGTGCGGCGTCAGCGTGCCCTGCGGCTTCGATCGGCAGGGGCTGCCCATCGGGCTGCAAATCATGGGGCCGCATCTTGGGGAAGAGATTGTGCTGCGGGTGGCGCACGCCTATGAGCAGGCGACGGATTGGCGCCGCCGGCAGGCCCCACTTTCGATAGAGGCGTAGGATGGTTGTCATGTGCTATCCGATCGGCGCTGGCGTAGGAGGACTGGCCACAGCTTACCGCCGGCAACCTGCGGCGTAGGCCGGGTTGCAGGTTGTGAGCGGCGCTCACCGGCTTTTGGCTGTGAGGCTGTGGATGGCAAGCATCTGCAGCTCGTAGGAGTCCTAGACCAGTCTCTACAAATCCTGAATTAGAAAGGCGTCGATCCGATGAAAACGTTCTCTATTTTTCCAAAAACGGATTCTTCCCCTTCTGCTTCTTCGCATTCCATCGGGCATCACGAAGCGCTCACAAACGGTCATCCCGCTGTTTCAATGCGTCCTCTGGCGAGCCGCCTGAGCCAGCGCGTGCTTGCCGTGCCCCCCTCGGGGATTCGGAAATACTTTGACATCGCCGCCACGATGGAGGACGTCGTCAGCCTCGGCATCGGCGAGCCGGATTTCGTCACGCCGCCGCCGATCCTGCAGGCCGGCATTCAGAGCCTGCAGCGCGGACGCACTTCGTACACTTCCAATTCCGGCCTTTACGAGTTGCGCAAGGCGGTGGTGGAAAACTTGCAACGACGCTACGGCGCCGCTGACTATGATCCGGAAAAAGAAGCGCTGATCACGGTGGGCGTCAGCGAGGCGATGTACCTGGCTATGCAGGCGATCCTCGATCCAGGGGATGAAGTGATCGTGCCGCAACCCTGCTTTGTCAGCTACACGGCGAGCGTTATCCTGGCGGGCGGAACCGTCGTGGACCTGCCCACCTACGCAGAAGACAACTTCGAGGTGCGCCCCGAGGCGATTCGCGCCGCCATCACCCCGCGCACCAAGGCGCTGCTGATCGGCTTTCCCTGCAATCCCACCGGCGCCGTGATGGATCGGGCGGGATTGCTGGAGATCGCCCGCATCGCCGAGGAGCACGACTTGATCGTCATTTCCGATGAAATCTACGATCGCCTCGTCTACGGCGGACACCAACATGTCATGTTTGCGTCGCTGCCGGGCATGGCGGCTCGCACCATTCACCTGGGCGGCATGAGCAAAGACTACGCCATGACCGGTTGGCGCATCGGCTACGCGGTGGGGCCGGCGGACCTGATCGGCGCCATGCGCAAGATTCACCAATACCTGATCATGTCGGCGCCGACGACCGGACAGGAGGCGGCATTGGCGGCTTTCAACGACCCGACGACCGAGGAGTATGTTCAGCAGATGGTGGAGAGCTACGACCGTCGCCGGCGTCTGATTCACCAGGGGCTGAACGAAATCGGGCTGGAGTGCTTTGAACCGAAGGGCGCTTTTTACGTCTTTCCGAGCATTCAATCGACGGGCATGAACGAGCATGAGTTCTGCGAGCGCCTCCTGCTGGAAGAGCACGTCGCCGTGATTCCGGGCAGCGCTTTTGGGCGCGGCGGGGAAGGTCACATTCGCTGCGCCTACGCCGCCAGCATCGAGCACATCGAAACGGCCCTGGAGCGCATGTATCGATTCGTGCGCAGGCACAGCTAGAGGGAAAGATGAGACCTTCCGGGAAGCCTCCTGGAAATGAAAAGCCTCTCTGGAAATCTGCAGGCGCTGCTGATAGCAGCGCCTGTCCTTTTTATTCGCCTTACGCAGTTGGCATTGTTTCCGGGAAGCTCAGTTTTTAACAAATTCATCTGGCAGCGCTGGTGGGGCGGTTCTCAGACGCACACTCTCGATGGCTCGCAAGGCCTTGGGAGATTCAAGGAAGCGCAGCTGCGAACTTCGCCTACGCGAACGCATCGGTTTCATGGTGGATGCGGCTACGAGCTGCACTCCCCATCATCCACCGCCTGTTTGCTCAATCCATTCTGACCCTCGCTTAGGCGTTTTCCTCTCGATTCTCCTGTTCCGCCCGCCGGATTTCATCGGCCAGGCGCAGCTTAAAGATTTCGAGAAAAAGGGCGGGCTGCTTGAAATTCTGAATTTCAATGCGGCGATTCAGCGCTGCGATCTCTTCCTCCCATGCGTGGAGATGACGCTGCCATCGTTGTTCGAGTGCGGCCTGGGCAGCGTTTGTTTTGGCGGCGGCCAGGGCGGTGCGATGCTCCTTCATCGTTCTACGCACTTTGTTGCGAAAACGCTCAATTTCGGCCAGCACCTGGTTGCGTTCGCCAATCCAGGCCGGGGCCAGGCCGTTGTTCTTCAACAGAGAGTTGGCCATCTGCATGTCGGCGGGCACATATGGCTGCGGCGTGAGGTCGAGCGGCTTGCCTTTGCCCGGCAGGTTGTCGAACTTGCCCTCGCGCATGGCCTCCTCGATGCGCTGGCTGATCAGATCGCGCCATTGCTCCGGGGTGCGATGGCCGGAGGCCTTTTGCGGCTCCTCCTGGACAGTTTCTTCTCGCCGTCGTCGATACTCTTCGGCGCGCTGTTTGGGATTCGACGCTTCTGTGCTCATTGGGTAAGGCCCTTCTTATGTCGTTGATTGTATGGGTAGAGCTGTGAGCGTGCAAGTGTCGCTTTTCACAGAAAAGTGAAAGGATTGGGGAAAGCGCAAGGTATCCAGTAAAATAGCCGACATATTGCTTTCAATCGCTCGAATGTGCATGCGAGGCGCATTGTGAAGGGCGTATCGGTGCGGACGGTTTTGACTGCTCAAGATGGACGGCTGCGCGC
>CALFWA010000026.1 GCA_937928035.1 uncultured Caldilinea sp.
CGGAGGGCAACAGCAGCGCGTGGCGCTGGCGCGCGTGCTCGTCCAAAACCCGGTCGCCATCCTTGCCGACGAACCGATCTCGAACCTCGACCCAGAGCGCGGGCGCGAAATCATGGACCTGCTCTTCCGGCTCAGTGAGGAGATGAGAAAAACGCTGGTGGTCAGTCTGCACACCATCGAATACGCCTACACCCACTGTCATCGCATCATCACATGACGCACGTCGCCCGACAACCGCAGCAAGCGCCGCGACAGGACATCGTTGTGCGAGCCTCTTTGCTGGCGGCCATTGCGCTTCTGATTTTCTCCCTCTGGTATGTACGGCCCAATCCTGGTCAGTTGCTGGCTCCTCATACAATCGAGCGGCTGGCGGTGGTGGCCGGCAATTCCTTCCCGCCCGATTTCATGGAGCAGGGTTCGGTTCTGCTACGCCTTTCTCTCCAGACGCTGGCGATGTCGATTCTGGCAATGACATTTGCCGGGGTCACCGGCGTTGTGCTTTCGTTTCCAGCCGCGCGCAATTTCTTGGCGCCGGGTGGCATTCTACTTCCTGCGGATGCGCTATGGGGTCGGCGGCTTTTCGGTGGAGGAATGCTGCTTCTGACCCGCGCAATGTTGTTGATCGCCCGTTCGATCCCACCTCCCATCTGGGCATTGGTGCTCCTCTTTGTGCTCTTTCCGGGGCTGCTGCCGGGGGCGCTTGCGCTCGGGATCTACACCATGGGCATCCTGGGGCGCTTGATGGCGGAAGCGGTTGAGAATCTTGATGAACGCCCCCTGCGCGCGCTCAAGGCCCAAGGCGCCCCAGGCCCACATGTGTTTCTATATGCAGCTTTGCCCAGCACGCTGCCGGACTACGTCGCTTACATTCTCTATCGTTGGGAGGTGACCATCCGCGAGACGGTGGTCGTCGGGTTAGTCGGCGCCGGCGGGCTAGGGAGGCTCCTGACCGAGCAGCTCAGCAACTTCGACTATCGCGGGGTGACGGCGACATTGATTGCCTATCTGGCGCTGACGATTCTGGTCGATCTTCTCAGTGCAGCGGCGCGTCGCTCGCTTCGCTAAAGATGGGGGAAACGCGTCATCGATTGGCCCACCAGCCGATGAGTGCAACGATGCCATACAGCAGCAAGAAAAAGAGCACGGCGCCGGTCATGCACAGCCAACCGGCGATGGCGCCGCCCAGACCATAAAAGCGCCAGATCAGCGCGCCGCCGACGGCGTACAAAATCACAAAAAAGCCGATGACCAGTTGGCCTTCTGTGGTGCGGATAAACCGCATCGGATCGAATGCGCGTCGTTTTTCTGCCATGGATAGATTATAGCAAGGGGATGCGTGATTTGCGTTGGGGTGTGATGCCACGAAACACGCATCCCCTTACGGCGCCGGCACCAGCACGCGCAATGCACCGGGAAGAACGCTGCAACGCAACGGCCCAGCTTCCAACAGCTCGCCGTCGCTTTGGATGCGCTGGGGAGGGTCGCTGAAAATTTCCAAGGTTTTGACGCGCCAGCGATGCACCGCCGACAGCGAATCTCTTTCCGTCGCGTTCCCCTCTTCTCGCTCCGATGACGGCTGTCCTGCGTTCAGCACAGAGCCGGCCACATCCAACAGCGTTTTGAAGCCGGCCTGTTCAATCACGATCACATCGAGGAAACCGTCATCCACCGCAATATCTGGAGCTAAGAAAAGCCCGTTGCGGCCCAAATTGCCGGAATTGGCCACGATGCAGGTGACGCCTTCAAGCTCCTCTTTCTTGCCGTCTAAGAGGAGCCGATAACGAGCGGTCTGAGGCGCTATCGCATTGCGCGCCGCAGACCACAAATAGGCGAAGACGCCGTAGCGGTTCTTGGCCTCGCGGTCGGCGCCCGCCACCATCTCCGCCTCCAGGCCCATGCTGACGCGCAACACAAAGGTGCGCTTGTTCACTTCACCCACGTCGATGACGCGAATCGCGCTGGATGGATCCGCCGCCACGCGCAAGGCATCCTCCAACGCTGCAGGAATGCCCAACTCGATCGACATCACGTTGGCCGTGCCGCCCGGCAGAATGGCGAGACAGGTTTGAGTCGAAGCGCCTGCGAGCGCTGCGGCCGCCTCGGCGACGCTGCCATCGCCGCCATAGATCGCCACGACATCGACGCCCGCTTTAATTGCTTCTCTGGTCAGATGCTCTGCGTCGCCCGCTTGTTTGGTGATGCGGAGGTCCCATTCCACCGAATACTCCGAGAAGACGGCGTGTACGGTTTTCAGATTCAACCCCTCTTGCCCTGCGCCAGGATTGGCGATGATTTGAATCGAGCGTTTCTGCATAGGTGTCTCCGTTCTGTATTCAGGCGATCCACACCAATACCAGTGAAATGGTCGCCATGCTCGCCAATGTGCTGAAAAGCACGGCGGCGGCGACCAAATGCGGGGCGGCGACAAACTCCGTAGCCAGTACCGTGGCGACCACAGCCGTCGGCATCGACGCCTGTAAAATCATCACCTGACGCTCCAGACCGTCGATGCCAAAGAGGGCGCAAAGCGCCAGCGCCGCCAGCGGCGAAAGGCCCAGCCGAATCGCCATGCTGCGCCAGATCACGCGTTGCTCACGGTTGATCGGCGTTGCGCGCAATTGCACGCCGAGCAACACCAACATCATGGGAATGGCGGCGCCCGCCGTCAAATCAAGCGCTCGATAAAGCGGCTCCGGGATTGGGGCGGCCAGACGATTCAAAATGACGCCTAGAAGAGTGGCGTATACCACGGGGGCGTGCAGGCTCTGGCGAAGCGCCTTGCCCAGCGGCGCCGAGCCGGAAGAAGCGATGAAGACCCCGAGCGTGTTGGTCAACAGCGCGCTGATAGCGTAATAAATGGTCGCAATTGTCAGTCCGGCCTGACCAAGGGCGAAAAAAGTGATCGGTAGCCCCATGTTGCCGTTGTTGCTGATGGCGCTGGAAATAACCAGCGCCGCCCGTCGTTGGCGCTCCTGATCGAAACCTGCCATCCATCCGGCGAAACCTGTAACGAAATAGACCCCCAACACCAACAAAAGCACCTGTGTGAGCGCCGTCGTGCTGATATTCATGTTGTATAGGCTGCGGAAGACCAGCGCCGGCGAGGCCAGATAGAACACGACGCGCCCCAGCGTGCGTCCCTCCAGTGACATAAAACGCGCCAGTGCATAGCCGGCGCCGGCGACCAAAAAAACCGGCAAAACCGTGCTGGCGAATACGGACGCCAAATTTGCAAAAAGTGTCATCGGTCGAACTTAAAGGCGGCGTTGGGCGGTGGCTTCGGCTTCTTCTTCGGCGCCGACATTGTGGAAGACCTGATAGTTTTCCAGCGTAGGGGTGAAAAATTCGACGACATATTCGTTGGGGATGCCCATCGGTTGTGTGATCTCTTCCAGCAAGGCGTGAATGAAAGCCGAACGTTGTGAAGGTTTCAGTTGGCGTGAAGCGTCGTCCCAAAGCAAAATTGTGCCATAGACGCCTTCGCCGGTGTAGTGCAAGTCGAGTTTGCCGATCGTCATCGGGGCGCCGTCGGCGGCGATCTGATCGAGATCGAACAATGCGTATTCTTCGGATGACTGAGTGCGCACCAGACGCTTAAGCTTGAGATTCACTGCAACTCGCCGCCCGCACACTCGTTGAGGCCAATCTGGTTTTATTCATATTCGCCGAGGTCTTCATCCTCATCGTCTTCCCAGACTTCCCATGGATCGACCTCGTCAAAGTCCTCTTCCGCGTCTTCATCGAAGAGTGGGATTGCCATCGCCTCTGGGCCGGTGTAAAAGAGCATCTCCTCCAGCGCCATTTCGGCGGCTTGCGCTTCCTCGCCTTCACCGGACGCAAACTCCTCCAACGCACGCCGCGCCTGTTTCCCGCCAAGGCGCCCGAGGGCAAAAATCGCAGCGAGACGCACCGAGCGCTCGCTGTCCGAAAGCAACTCAAGCAGATCAGAGAGGGCGGCTTTCGTCTCGAGCTCTCCACAGGCAAAGGCGGCTTCGGCGCGCATCGCCGGAGAGGGGTTGCGCAATTCGGCTCGCACCATGCGCCGCCAACGAATGTCGGCGCTGCGCCCCATCGCCGTGAGCGCGCTCACGCGCAATTCTTCAAAAGGCGAATAATATGCGTCTTCAATGAACTGACGAACCGCCACTTCACCGGAATAGGCGATGCTTTCCAGCGCTCTACACTGCACGATCAGCGGCTCGGTGGGATCGGTCAGCACGGCGATGAGAGCGTCTTCGGCGCGCATCGCCAGAGCGGCGTCCAATTCGTCTAATTCGCCGGCCAGCACATAATGGCCCAGCGCTGCTGCAGCAGCCGCACGCACTTCATCGACGCTGTCGTGCTGAAGCCGATAGATGATCGGCCCCAACATCTCCGGCGTCGGCTCATTGGCGTCCAGCGTTTCGAGCGCCATCTGTCGAATGCTGGCGTCGGGATCGTCGAGAATGTTAAGGAGAAAAATACTTAAGTCGACGTTCAGAAATTCTTCGGCGCTGCGCGTGAGCAGGTCGACTGTACGGCGACGGCTGGTCACATCGATGGAAGGCCAGAGTTGTCGAACCGTCTCCGCTTGCGCCCGCGTGAGGTCGGAGAGAGCAAAATATTCGTTGAACGGGACTTTTTCAGGCGCAGCGATCAGTTGCTGCAACAACGTTTCCAGCGACCAAGACGGAACAGGCGCCTGCTCCGGCGTTTCGATCATCAGGGAATCATCCATCAGCTCGTCTAGAGAGCGCACGTGATAGCCTTCGCTGTCCACCCGAAATTGATCATCGAACGTCGAATCGTCCTCCCACTCCGACCAATCTTCTGAATCGGAATCAAACGAATCGCCATGAAAACGATGATCGAAGTCATCGTCGAAATCCAGTGGACGTTGGTTGTTGTTTTTCATAGACTCCTACACCGGAAGCTCCCGACACCGAAAACTACTGCCAGGTGAAGCCCCACATCTCGCTTGGCGGGCTTACCGGCCTCAGCGCACCATCGACGCTTCTTTCTACGACTTCCACATACCAGCGCCATTGTCGTCCAAATTCAAGCGGCGCCAGTCCACAAAGCGTATCATCAAGTTGCCATAATGTCACATTGGCAGGACGCTGTTGTTGAATTACCCAGACAATTGACTCCTGGCCGTCAGCGCTGCGCCCATTCACATAGCCGAGATGAACAAGATAGAGGTCCGTTGATTGAATGAAGGCGACAGAATTCCACACCAGCTGCTCGCCGACGCCGCATTTGACGGAGACTCGATTTTCCGGTGTGCGCAAAGTCGGAGCGTCCAGGCGGAAAGCGCTCACCGCCGAAGCAGGCGCAGGCGAAGGCGCAACGGCGAGAGTCGGCGTTGGCGTCGGCGTGGATGGCGGAGCGTTTCCGGGAATGATCAGCTGTTGACCGGGCCGCAACGTTCTGGCCTGCGCCAACGTCAGGTTGTTGGCGTCTAAGATGCGCTGCAAGTTGACGCCGAAACGCATCCCGATCGCCATCAGGGTGTCGCCTGGCTGAACCGTGTACGTGAAATTCCCTTGGATCGGCGTGGGTGTCGGAGTGGTTGCAACTTCGACCGGTGCATTGGGATCGGGAATGATAATCTCGTCGCCGGGTTGGATCGTGTACACGTCGTTCTCGGTCAATCCATTCGCTGCCAGGAGCGCCGACAGGGAAACGCCGTTCGCCATCGCAATTTCAAAGAGCGTGTCGCCGGCGCGGATGATATGAATTTTAGGCGTCGGCGTCGGCGCAGGCGGCGTCGGCGTCGGCAACAACAGCGTCAGAGCCGGCGCGTCGGTGGCCGTGGTCGTCGTGGTTGCAGCGCTGATGGCGACAAGAGGTTGCACTGCAGGATCGTTTCCGGCGCGCGCCGTCGGGGTCACGGTCAGCGGGATGGTCGGCGTCATTTGCACGCTCGAGGTTGGATTGGCGGACGCTGCAGCAGGCGTTGGCTCCGGCGTCGATGTGAACGTGGGTTCCGGCGTGAACGTTGCCGTCGGAGCCTCCGTAGGCGTAGCCGTGGGCG
>CALFWA010000027.1 GCA_937928035.1 uncultured Caldilinea sp.
GCGACCCGGTCTATCTGCTCCTTGGCGAGGGGCAGGTGCGCATCTCAGAAGATCAAATTCAAGCGATCCGCGCCCGCTGGGGGCTTGACCGATCCTATCCCGAACAATATTTGATCTGGATGGGCAACCTGCTTACGGGCAACTTTGGCGAGTCGATTATCCGCACCGGCGTGCCGGTGCGAGACATGATCTTTGAGGCGATCCCCGTGACCGCTCAGTTGAATCTCTATTCGATGGCGCTGGCGCTGCTTTTTTCGGTGCCGATGGGAATTTGGGCGGCCGTCAGGCGCAATTCGATCGTGGACTACAGCTCCTCGGTGATTTCGGTGGTCGGCGTGGCGACGCCCAATTTTTGGCTTTCGTTGATGTTGATCATTGTTTTTTCTCTGATGCTGCGTTGGCTGCCGCCTTTTGGTCTTAAGTCGTGGCAGGGGTTCATCTTACCGGTTATCGTGTTGGCGGTCGAGCAGATGGCGGTCTTTACGCGCGTCATGCGTAGTTCGACCATCGAGGCGCTCAAACAGGACTATGTGCGCACGGCCACTGCCAAGGGCTTGTCGCGTCGGGCGGTGATTTTTAATCATGCCGTGCGCAACGCTTTGTTGCCGCTGGTGACGGTCATCGGCTTCAATATCGCCTTCCTGTTGAGCGGCACCATTGTCGTTGAAACGATCTTTGCCTTGCCCGGCGTCGGGCGCCTCTTCACCGACTCGGTCTTTCGTCTCGATTATCAGGTGGTGCAGTCGCTTGTCGTCATCCTGGCCGTGCTGGTCGTCGTCGCCAACCTGCTCACCGATTTGGTCTACGCCTTCATCGATCCCCGCATTCGTCTGAGCCGATAGAGAGCGATCATGGCCGTCACTTCTTCGCGAACTCGATTGCCTGCAGCTGCGATGGAATCCAGGCATCGCTCCGAACTGGAGAACGCCTGGCGACGTTTCGCCGCCAATCGCGTGGCGCTGTTCGGGTTGGCCCTTTTGACCCTTATCACGCTCGTCGCCCTTTTTGCCCCATTTGTGGCGCCCTATGACCCGATCAACGATATGGACACCGGCCTGCGCGGCTGTCCTCCCTCAAGAGAGCACCCCTTTGGCTGCGACCATTTGGGACGCGATCTGCTGAGTCGCGTTATTTTCGGCGCTCGCATCGCTCTGATCGCCGGCGTGGGCGCAACGATTATCTCAGTGGTGATCGGCGTGGTCGTCGGCGCGCTGGCGGGATTCTTCGGGGGCTGGGTCGACACGGTGCTCTCACGCATCATCGACACGCTGATGTCTTTTCCTTTGATTGCGCTCTTGATCGTTCTTGCCGCCGTCCTGGGTCCAAGCCTTCTGACGACGGTGATCGTGATCGGCGTGACCGTCTGGTCTCGCTATGCGCGCGTTGTGCGCGCCGAGGTGCTAAGCCTGCGCGAACGCGACTTTATCGTTGCGGCCTACGCCTCCGGCGTGCGCAACTGGCGCATTATCTGGCGCCATCTCATCCCCAACGTCATGGGGTCGGTGATTGTGCTGGCGTCGCTCGGCGTCGGAGGCATTATCATCCTGGAGGCGGCCCTCTCCTTTCTGGGCCTTGGCGTGCGACCGCCGACGCCTTCCTGGGGCGCCATCCTCGCCGACGGCCGCGCCTATATCCTGCGCTATCCTCACATCGCTTTTTTCCCGGGCCTGATGATTGTCATCACGGTGCTCGCCTTCAATTTTGTAGGTGATGGTCTACGCGATGCACTCGATCCGAAGGAGTAATCTCATGGTTGACGGTCGCAATCTTTGGTTTTTCTTCGCCTTTCTATCCGCCCTGTTCGCCGCTTTGACCACGATCCTGGCGAAGCTGGGCGTTCAAGGCGTTAGCTCCAACCTGGCGACCGCCGTGCGCACCATCGTGATTCTGCTGATTGCGTGGGGATGGGTTGTGGCTACAGGCGAAATTCATCAGCTCGGCGAGGTGAACCGCGTCACCTTGCTGTTTTTGGTCTTATCGGGGGTCGCCACCGGCCTGTCCTGGCTGTTTTATTTCCGCGCCCTGCAGAGCGGTCCGACAGCCGTCGTGGCAGCCATCGACAAGTCAAGCCTGGCACTGGTCTTGATTCTCTCCGCTCTGGTCATGCATGAGGCGATGACCTGGAAAACGGTGCTCGGCATCCTGTGCGTCGTCGCCGGAATTTTCATCGCCACCTTCTAAAGAACCTGGGGACTTTCCGTCGCCTTTCGGCAGCTCCAAGCTCTCTGGAAGAAAGAGCATTGCGTAAGCCGGGCAGCGCGATCTTCAGAGCTTCTGCAATCGATCCAGCACGGCCTGAAGATCGGGTGGCAGCGGCGATGTGAATTCATACACTTCGCCATCCTTGGGAAGGCGCAGACGCAATTTGTGCGCGTGTAAGAAGTGGCGGTTCAAAACTAAACGCTGCCGTTTGAAGCCGTAGAGGACGTCCCCCACGACCGGATGCTGGAGCCAGGCGAAGTGAACGCGAATCTGATGCGTGCGGCCAGTGTGGGGCTCGGCGCGCACCAGCGAGAAGGTGGCGAGTGCATTGCCGGCGCCCTGCAGCGGCGCAGCGTAGACGGCGAGCACTTCGTAGTCGGTGACCGCCTCGCGTCCAGATGAAACGCCGGAGAGGGCGTCGGGCGGCAAGACGACCTGGCGGGTGTGATGGGTGGGATGGCGCCCGATAGGTGCGTCGATGCGACCGCGCGCAGGCGTCAGGCGGCCTTCGACCAGCGCCAGATATTGCTTATAGACGGCGCGCTCCTTGAACTGCGTCTGCAAATAGCGGTGCGCATAGTCATGTTTAGCGACGACGATCAGGCCGGAGGTTTCCTTGTCGAGCCGATGGACGATGCCCGGCCGCTGTTCCCCGCCGACCCCTTTGATCTGCGGACAGTGATGAAGCACGGCGTGCACAAGGGTGCCGCTGGCATGCCCCGGCGAAGGGTGAACCACCATGCCCGCCGGTTTGTCGATGACGAGGAGATCGTCGTCCTCGTAAATGATGGCGAGCGAGATGGGTTCAGGCTCCAGCGCACTTTCTGCCGGAGGGGGCGGCGCCTCGACGATGATCTGCTGCCCCGACTCGACGCGTTGGCCTGCTTTCACCGTTTGACCGTCGACGCGCACAAGCCCCTGGCGAATCCAGCGCTGAATTTCGCTGCGGCTGCGCTCGGGCAAGCGGTCGGCCAGCCAGCGGTCGAGACGCTGACCTGCATCGCTCTCAACCCGAAAGATCAAGGGCGCTACGCTCTCTGCGGTGGGCATGATCGGAGAAAAGCAGGGGCTGTGCGCTACCCGCGTTCGATCGCTTCCTCGATGCTTTCCTGCGCCTTCTGTCGGCGATGTTTGCGCACGTCGTCGATGACAACATAAAGGCCCAGCCCGATCACGCCGATGACAATGGCGCTGTCGGCGATGTTGTAGTTGGGCCAGTAATAGACGCCGGGGATGCCCATCTTGATAAAGTCGGTGACGTAGCCTTGCGTGATGCGGTCGATGACGTTGCCGACCGCGCCGCCCAACATCAGTCCCAAGAGAAGGCGCACCGGCCACCCCTCGGTCGGCAAGTAGCGCACGTAGGCGAGAATGCCGACCACGACGACGATGGCGACGATGATGAACAGATTGCCCATGTTCTGCAGAATGCCGAAGGCCGCGCCGTAATTGTGGACGTGCTCGAAGATGAAATATTCTCCCAGCGCCGGGATTGGAATCACCGATGTGTAATCCGGGATAGAGCGGCGCACCAGCTCTTTCGTCCACTGATCGAGTGCAATCACGATCCCTGCCACCAACAGCACCAGCCAGGCTCTGCTCATCCAGTGTCTCAATCTGTTCTCCATGGTCTCTTCACTTTTCCCTAAATCTTTCACAGCGTATGCCAGCCCCCGGCGATCCATCGCTAGCATTGTACCGCAGATGCGCCAAAGTGGTGAATTTTTCATTTTGTGCTATGATCGTGAAATTATCGCATCGCTTCCGTAGGATTGTTTCCGCAGGCGGGGGCGAGAGCAACGTTTCTCAACACCACCAGGCCGTCAGGAGTGATTGGTATGCCGCGTGAAGTGACCGTCGCTCTGGTGCAGATGGCGCCGGAGCTCGCCAACCCAGAGGCGAACCTGCGCAAAATGGGCGACTTTATCGAAAAAATCTGCACCGAACAGCGCACAGATTTGATTGTTTTCCCGGAACTGAGCTACACAGGCGCCGAGCTGGGGCTGCGCGCCACCGACCTGGCTGAACGCGTGCCCGGCCACGCCACCAACTCCCTGGCCAAGCGCGCCAACGATTTCAACGTCTATGTCGTCTTCGGCATGGTGATCAAGGAGAAGGTGGAGAGCATCCTCTACAACGGCGTCGTCTGTCTGGGGCCGGAGGGCGACGTTGTGGCGGATTACCGCAAAGTTCATCTGCTGGGCGAAGAGCGTCAGGTCTATCGCAACGGCTTCCGCTTCCAGATCGTTGACGCCGAATGGGGGCGCTTCGGGTTGATGATCGGGACGGACCTGGCTTTCCCGGAGGCGGCCCGCTGCATGACCCTCGACGGCGCCGAGTTGGTGACGCTGAGCGCCAACTGGGAGGAGCAGTACGCCGATTCGTGGCGGGCGCATCTGATCAGCCGCGCCTGCGAAAACTCTATCTTTGTCGCCGCTGCCAATCGGGTCGGCGAAGAGCCAACCATGCGTTTCATGGGCGATAGCCTGCTGGTCGGCCCCTCGGCGGAGATCTACACGGTGCTCGACCAACCGATCGAAGGCTACGCCGTCGCCACCATCGACCTGGATCAGGTGCGGGTCGTGCGAGAGGAGCGACAGCTCATTCAATATCGCGAGCCGCTCGCCTACCGCGCCATTGTGCGCAAATATTAGGCGCCGGAGGGCGGCTGACGACAGGGGCATCGACATCATGGGTCAATCGTTAACGATGATCGCCAGCGGTGAATGGAATCGCCATCCCGGGCTGATCGACTATCGAGCCGAGTGGTTGAGCGATCTCCTGGTCGAACGCGCCACCTGCGCCCCCGACGCCGCCGTTCAACGCATCAATCACCACGTCGTCGCCGCACCCGGCTATATCTGGTTTCGCTTCTGGTTGGCGAACGGGCAGCACGTCATCGAGAAATACTTCGACAATCTCGGACGGGCGATCGGCATGTACGCGCGTATCGGGATGGCGCTGCCGCACCGAGGTCGCGGCTTCACGATGTTGAACCTCTTGTTAGGGCTGTGGATCACCGAGGACGCGCGCGTCACCGTCCTGCATGAAGAAGAGTTCGATGAAGCAGTGAAGTCCGCCCTCATTTCGCCGGTTGAGGCGGAGCATGCGGAACAGCAGATTCGCGAGCTGACCATGGCGATCGCCAACAGGCGCTTCCCGCCGCCGATCGTGCGCAATCTGACGCTCATGATGCCAGACCACGACGCGGCTTAGCTTGGAGGGATTCAATCATGATTGCCATCATCGATTACGGCGTAGGCAACCTGCGCAGCGTGTACAAAGCGTTCGAGACAGTCGCCGCACCGCTTGGCATTGCGGTGGACATCGTCGATCGCCCGGCTGACTTCACCCGCTGGCGGGCCATCGTCTTGCCAGGCCAGGGCGCCTTTGGCGACAGTGTCAACAACTTGCGTCGTCAAGGCTTTGAACAGCCGCTGCTCGACGCCGTGCACAGCGGCGTGCCTCTGCTTGGCATCTGTGTGGGAATGCAGCTCCTCTTTGACTCAAGTGAGGAGATGGGCCGGCATGAAGGATTGCATCTGATCCCCGGCGCAGTGCGACGCTTTCCGGACAATATGCCCGATCCTATTCATCCAGGACGCAGCCTGCGCGTGCCCCAGATTGGCTGGAATCAACTCCATCTTCGCCGGCGCGACCCGCTGCTCGACCACGTGTCGGACGGCGCCTACGCCTATTTTGCGCACAGTTACTACTGCGACGCCGCCGATCCGAAAGCTGTGTTGGCAACGACCGACTACGGCATTAACTACCCGAGCATCGTGCGCTATCGCAACGCCTGGGGCGTGCAGCCTCACCCGGAGAAGAGCCACACCGTCGGTCTGCGTATCCTGCGCAACTTCATCGCCATGGTAGCGGAGCAGACGGCGCCCCTGTCACCCGAAAGCCCTGTCACCTGAAAGCTCACGCCGGGGGAAAGCACACTATGATCCGAGATTTCGTCTTTTTGCCAAATCCGCAGCGTCTCGAATTTTTGGGCGAGGCGTTTCCGCTAAAAGCAAACGCCTTGATCTGCGTCCAAGCCCCGGTGATTCATGAAAATTTGTTGGCTGCGCGGCAGTTGCAGCAGGCGCTCCACGCCATCCCTGGGCTGGATTGGGAGATCGTCGGCGGGGCGACTGCGCCGGCGGAACAGATCGGCGCTGTGCTCGCCGTCACGCCTTCTGCAACCGTTCACCCACAGGGCTATCAGCTTGCCGTCGCTAAAGAGGCGATACACCTGGTTGCGTCCACGCCCGCCGGCCTTTTCTACGGCGTGCAGACGCTGCGTCAGTTGCTCGTCCAGTGTGGCCGTCAGATTCCTGCGCTGCGCTGCAATGACTGGCCGGACTACCCCAACCGTGGTGTCATGCTCGACGTCAGCCGCGACAAGGTTCCTACGATGGCGACGCTGCTGGAGCTCGTGGACCTGCTCGCGTCCTGGAAGATCAACCAGCTCCAGCTCTATTTCGAGCACATTTTCGCCTATCGCAACCATCCGACCGTCTGGCAAGAAGATTCACCCTTCACCGCCGAAGAGATCATGGAGCTGGATCGCTTCTGCAGGGAGCGTTTTATCGAGCTGGTCCCCAATCAGAACTCCTTCGGCCATCTCGAGCAATGGCTGGTGCGCCCCGAATATATCCATCTCGCCGAGGCGCCGGAGGGATGCGACACGCCGTGGGGCCCGCGCGACAAGCCGTTCGGCCTGCAACCGACGGAAGAGAGCCTGAACTTTCTCCGTTCGCTCTACGATGAACTGCTGCCGAACTTCAGCAGCCGCCAGTTCAACGTCGGCTGCGACGAGACCATCGACCTGGGAAAAGGTCGCAGCCGAGGGCTGGCGGAACAAATCGGCGTCGGGCGGCTTTATCTGAATTTCTTGCGCAAGATCCATCGCGAGGTGCAGAGTCGCGGCTACACGATGCAGTTTTGGGGCGACATCATCGTCGAACATCCGGAGCTGGTTGTTGAGCTGCCGCGCGACGTCGTTGCACTTGAGTGGGGCTACGAAGCCAACCATCCCTTCGACGAGCATGGCGCGCTCTTCGCCGCTTCCGGCATTCCCTTCTACGTCTGCCCTGGGACGTCGAGTTGGAACTCCATCGCCGGACGCACAACCAACGCCATCGAAAACATCCGCAACGCTGCTGCCAACGGCCTCAAACACGGTGCGGTCGGTCTGCTCAACACCGACTGGGGCGACCACGGCCACTGGCAGCCTTTGCCGGTCAGCTATCTGGGACTGGCGGTTGGCGCGGCTCACGCCTGGGCGCATGAGGCCAACTGCGCCCTTCCTCTTCAGGATGCGCTCAGCCGTTTCGCCTTTCGCGACGAAACGGGCATCATGGGGAGGCTCGCCTACGATCTCGGCGACGTCTATCGTCTCACCGGCGTGACGATGCACAACGCCAGCATTCTCTTCCGCATCCTCCAGGCCACGCCGACCCAGATCGTCGAATGGCTGCGCGCCAATGCCGTCGGCGACCTGCCGCAACGGCTGCGCGCCGTGCTCGACGCCATCGACGGCATCATGGGCAATCTCCATAATGCATCCATGCAGCGCAATGACGCCGAATTGATTCAACGAGAGTTCACATGGGCCGCCGACATGTTGCGCCACGCCTGCTGGCGCGCGCTGTGGGCGCTGAACATCGAACGCAACGTCGAGAACGACGCCCTGCGCCAGTGGCTGCTGCAGGAGGCGGACAAATTGCTGCCGGAGTTTGAGGCGATCTGGCGGGCGCGCAACCGACCAGGAGGATTTGCGCGCAGCGTCGCGCGACTGAAGCGCATGCGCAACGACTACGCGGAAGCAACGTTATGATTGGAGCAGCGTCAACGCAACGAGGAGCAAAAAGGCCAGCGCCAGCACGGCGACCTTCCAACCGTCGAGGCCAGGATCGATAAACGGGCGGCGTTTGAAGAAGTGCTTGCTCATCGTCGCCCTCCTCCCTGGGAAGCCGCCAGGGAGGCTGCTTCCTGACGCCATTGCTCGTAGTCGATCGGCTTCGCTGCATCTGGAGTGAACGTCAGCATCCGCAATTCATCGACGGTGAGCGCAGCAAGCTGCGCGTATTGCGTAACGCCTACAACCTTAAGCCGCTCTGCGTGAGCGGGCGTCAGGCCGGAGATTCGTGTAAGATCATCTTCGCAAAGCGCAGCGTCGTGCGCCAGACGAGGTTCGGAGCACGACGCCTCCTCGCCGGTGATGGCGCTGCGCACCTGACGCACAAATTGCACCATCGCCTGCACCACCCGCACCAACATCCACTCTGTTCGACTGGTGATGACCGTAGTGTAGATTTTGTCCTGTCGCATGGGTGGGGCGGCAACCCTATCCTGGCAGGCAGCGGCTTCACCCGAAGAAGAAGGTTCGCTCTCTTTTTGATCTGCGTCAATCGTAGTCACCGAGAGGCGTTTTCTTTGCATCTCTGCGCGCTCATTGATCGCCATTGCTGCGGGCATCTCCGCCGGACCCGTCTCTGCAGGAGAAAGCCGGGTTTGTTCCTCCATCGAGGTGGAGGGCTTCGTCTCAGGCTGAGGCGCAGTTGTGCTGCCCTGCGTCGCCGGAAGGGTCTCCCGAGGTCGCTCCCCTTGCTCCGCGTTCTCTCGTCCGGTTGGCTCCGTTTGCGACGCTTCGGGCGGCGCCTGGTAACCGTTTGGGAACATGAAATAGGCGGACTCGCGGCGTTCGCAAGTAGAGGCTGATGGCGTCTGCGATGGGATGTCGGCTGCAGGCATCGCTCCCGCCCGTTCGAGGCGCAGCGCTGCAAAAGGCTGCTGCGCTGCTTCCTCCCCTGTTTTGCCCGCCTGTGAGATGGCCGGTGATCCTGAGCTTGGCTCCATCGGAGCAACGGCATGTTGCATTGTTTCAGGCGGCGCATCTTCTATGGGTGGGAGCTCCTGAGATTTCTGCGTTTCGCTTGGAACAGCGGCGACGAGATAAGGAGCGCCTGAAGAGGTGGACGCTGTGCGCCTCGCTTGCGAAGCTTCTGCAGCGCTTGAGCGTTCCTGGGCAAGAGCGGAAGTTACAGGTTCCGTGGGCGTCGGACGCCCGGTCTCGGGAGGCGCCAATTCCGCTTGCATTGGAGACGAGGCTGTAAGTTCGCTGCGCTTCAATTGGGCATCCTCATCAAGGTTCGTTGAATCTTTCTGAGGGAGAAGAGAAGACAGTTCGATCTCTCCTGATTGCGCAGCTTCGGTGGGGCTTGGGCGCGCCTGTGAATGGGACAAGGCGACAGCTTCAACCCGACCGGTTTGCATAGCCCCCGAGAGGGCCGAGCGAGTTTGTGGATGTGATGAAGTCGCAGGCTCGACGTGTTGCGATTGTGCATCTTCGGTGAGGCTTAAGCCGCCCGCCTGAGCAGGGGGGGATGTCAAGGATTGGACGCGCTTCGACGATTCATCCTCCGCAGAACGGGGGCGCTCCTGTGGAGGAGAAAGCGTCGACGGCTCGACGCGTCTCTGTTGCGCATCCTCGGGCAGGCTCGGGCGCTCCTGTGCATGGGAAGCGGGTGCAGGTTCGATGCGACTCAATTGTGTAGCTGCGACCCAGCCAGCGCGCTCTTGCCGCTGAGAGGGAGAGACAGCTTCTGCGCGTTTTGATGGCGCATCCTCGGTCAAACTTGAGGCTTCCGGCGGACGCAAGGCGGCGTTCGGTTCGAGGCGTCTTGCAGGTTCTTCTGCAAAAGTTGATTCCCTATAGGCTTTGCCCTGCGAAATCGCAGGCGCCTGCGATCGCTCCGAACCCGAAGTCGGCTGTTGCACTGCGACGGAGCGGAAAGACGCTGTCGCAGTTTGGGGATGCACCGAACTGGCGGCTGATTGCTCCGGTGAAATTCCCCGCTGGGGTAGTTTGTTCATGGAAGTCGAGGGCGCCGGTGCGCTCCCTACGCTTCTGGGAGCTGTTTGCGGATGTGAAACACTCGCACTGAAGGGAGACGCAACGGATGGCTCTTGCTCCGGTGAGGGCCCCTCTGTAAGGTCTTCCTCAGTTTCTAAGAAGACGGGCGGCTTTTCAAAACGAGGTTCGCTCCAATCGCCTGCCGTGTTGACGTTCGACTGCGAAGCGGCGGCTGCGTAGGTGCGCACTGTAGCCTCCAGCTCGGCGATATAGCGGTCGCGGATCGCCGTACGCTTGCGTCGAAAATAGAGCCATTCCCAGAGAGTGGATACTCCAAAGCCGAGGATGAAACCGGCCAGGAGATGCCACCAAAAAGAGTCTGTCATGGTGTCGTCCTCCGCAGAGACGCAATTCAGGCGCAACGAGCTGAACAAATATACGAAGTCAACGTAATCATACAACGTGCGGATCGGGATGTCAACGCGTTGGGGAAAATGCTTCCGAAAAGGGTGGAAATGTATTTTTGAGAAGGGCGCCTGTTCTGTATGAGTGAGTCACAGGCGCCGAAAAAGCGATTCAACCTCGGCTCGCCTGAAAATCGCTCGTCGGTTTACGATGTGTTGACATAGGAAAGGAGTCACGACATGTTGAAACCCATTCGGTTGTTGATCCTGATGCTTGCTGCGTTGGGAGCGACGGTGGGAGTGTACAGCGTCCTTTATGCGAATGACGCAACCTGCACCGGCGCCATCGGTGTGCAACGGTTTGAGAATCTGGAGGTGCCGGCAGGTGTCGCCTGTACGCTGAACGGCACGTGCATCGACGGAAACATCAAGGTTTATAATAATGCTACGTTGACCGCCGATGAGATCATCGTCGGCGGCAACATTCAGGCGGAGAACGCCGCCTCCGTCACGGTCAACAGTTCAAGGATTGGAGGCAGCGTTCAGATCAAGCAGGGCGGCGGCGCCACGGTGGATCAGACGCAGGTAGATGGAGACATTCAGCTGGAATTGAACAGCCGTGCCCTCCGCGTCACCTTCAACCACGTTGGCGGCAACATTCAGGTATTCCAGAATCACGGTGGCGCCACCATCAGCGACAATGTAATCAGTGGCAATTTGTAATCAGTGGCAATTTACAGTGCAGAGAAAACACGCCTGCCCCAGTCGGCGGACGCAACTGGGCGGCCAGCTATGAAGATCGGTGCGCCGGTTTTGGAGGAACGCCGAACCAGCCCACCCCCACTTCGACGCCCTCTCTCGCGCCCACGCCCGCCCCAACCGCCACCCCAACGCCAGGAAGAGATGAAACCTGCGTTGGAATCATCAACGGAGGGCGCTTTGAAAATCTCGAGGTGCCGGAGAACGCCAGTTGCACCCTCAATCGAACGGTCGTCGACGGCAACATCAAAGTCAAGACGGGCGCCATGCTCCATGCCGTCGAGGTAAGCGTGGGTGGCAACATTCAGGCAGAAAACGCTGCTGCCGTCACAGTGAACAATTATGCGCAGGTCGGCGGCAGTATCCAGATTAAGCAGGGCGACAGCGCCACGGTGGAGCAGGTGAAGGTGAACGGCGACATTCAGTTGGAGTCGAACCGCGGCGCACTACTCGTCGAGGCCAACCGCGTAGGCGGCAATATTCAGGTCTTCCAGAATATCGGCCTTGCCACGATCTTCGACAACATCATCGACGGGAATCTGCAATGCAATGAGAACAGCCCGGCTCCGATCGGGGGAGGAATGTGGCTGCCAGTTACGAAGATCAATGCGTCGGATTCGCCGGTGAACCGGACGCACCGCCAGCGCCAACCCCGGGACCGAGTGGGATTGAATGTCGGGGAGTCATCGGGGCACAACAAGTTGCAAACTTAGTTATTCCAGACAATGCAAGTTGTATCCTGCACGGCACGCGCGTGAGCGGCGACATCGTTGTCGGAGCGAACGCAGCGCTCCAGGGCAGTGCAGTCAACGTCGCAGGCAATGTGCGAGCGCAGGGGGCCGCCGTTGTCACGCTCAACAACAACTCCGTCGTCGACGGCGACGTTCAGGTGCGGCAAAGCAAAAGTGCCACGCTTGACCAGGTGTGGGTCGGTCGCAACCTGTAGCTCGAGCCCAACGACAGCGCGCTGACAATGACGCGCAACCGGGTGGCCGGCGACATGCGGGCGACTGGCAATCGCGCCGGCGTCGTAGTGCGCAACAACAAAGTGAGCGGCGTGCTTCACTGCAGCGCCAACCAACTGCAGCCCGTTGTGGACGCCAATCAGGCCGGCGCCTCCCAAGATCAGTACACCTAGTTCAATCAGGTCAATCTAAAAGTGTATCTCCCGGCCGTCATCTGGTAGTTGCGGCTTGCGGATCGTTAATTTTTAGACAAAACGCCTACCTGGAAATGGAAAGCGTCCAGGCAGGCGTTTCACTTTTTTGCAAAAGCTCTGCAAACGCGCTGTGCTTTGGGAAGCCCTCACCCCCTGGCCCCCTC
>CALFWA010000028.1 GCA_937928035.1 uncultured Caldilinea sp.
TAGGCGGAGCGGCGATTGGAGGGAATCACCACCACGTCCGCGATTTTCTGCAGCCAACCTCTGGGCTCCTGGTTGAAGCCAACCGTCGGGGCTCGATGACGGGGAGCCGCGGGCATGGCGCCGAACACAAAACTCATGACGAGCATGCCGGCGGCCAGGAGAAAGAAAGGAACGCGCCAGTTCGTCGTTGCGATCAACACCCCGATCAACGACAGGCCGAGAATGCCGGTCAACGCCCAGGAGTATTCGATCATGCCCAGGCCGCGGGCGCGCAGGGCGTAGGGGAGGCGGCTGCTAACAAAGGCCTGCAAGTTCGGCACAAAGGCGCCGATGCCCAACCCCGAAAGCACCATCGCCAACGCGACCATCCACGCCGCGCTGCTCGCGCCGAGCAACAAGAAACCTGCAGCGCTCAACCACAGCGCACTGCGGATCACCGGCCGGTAGCCGTAGCGATCCGCCAAGGCGCCGCTCAGCGGCGCAAAGACGCCCATGGCGCTGCGCAGCCCCACCAGCCGCCCCAGATCGACGACGCTCATGCCCAAACCGGCGGCAATCACCGGCAGAAAGGGGTTGAAAATCTGCGCGCCGATGTCGACGAGCAGCTTGCCCGTCATGCTGACGCCGATGAGGCGGGCGAAGGAAAGCTCGATTTTGGTATGTACGGTTTGCACAGGATCGCTCGCAATTTCAGGTTTGGATAGAATGTTCGCTGTGCGCTTCCGGCAAGCAGAATGCGCCCCTAGATCAGGCGTGCGGCGATTCCTCCGGCGTCATCACCCGCAACAACACGGCGTCCTCTTCCGCGCAAATCTGGAACTCTCCCAACGCCGCAGGCAGCAACGCCCATTCGACCGCCTTCAACGTCACCGGCTCGGCGTGGGAATCGATCGTCGCCCTGCCCTGCAACACCGCCCAAATCTCGAAGGTCGAGCCGTCGCACAAGCCATAAAATGCATGGCCGGCTGGCAGCGTGATGCGCTCCGTCTCGAAATAAGGACAGCGCGCCAGTCGTTCGACGCGCAGCCCTTCTTCGTCGACCAACACTTCCGGCGTGGCAGGCTCCGGCGCAATCTGCTCGAAATTGAGCACGTCCAGCGCCTTTGCCAGATGCAACGGCCGCGGCCGCCCCCAATCCCAGATGCGGTAGGTGGTGTCGCTGTTCTGCTGGATTTCCGCCACCATGATGCCCGGCCCCAGCGCATGGATCGTTCCGGCAGGCACGAAGATGACGTCGCCCGGCTTGACCGGCACGCGATGCAGCCCTTCGACGCTGGCCTCCGTGCCGATGACCGCTGCATATTTCTCGCGCGTCATGCCCGGCGCAAAGCCGTAGATCAGCTCCGCTCCTGGCTCTGCATGCAACACCACCCACATCTCGGTCTTGCCCGGCTCGCCCTCGTGCGCCATGGCGTAAGCGTCGTCCGGATGCACCTGGATCGACAGCCAGCGGTTGGCGTCGAGGATTTTGATCAACAGCGGAAATTTGCCCATCTCCAGCGCGCGGCGATTGCGCTCGCCGACAAGCGCCTCGCCGAGCAACGCCTGCACCTCCGGCAGCGTCTTGCCTTTGAGCAGTCCGGCGTTGACGACGCTTGACCCGTTCGGGTGCGCAGCAATATCCCAACTCTCGGCCACAACGCCTTCGGGGATTTTGCGCCCCAGCTTCGTCTCCAGGTTGCGGCCGCCCCACGGGTAGTCCTTAAAGACCGGGTCGAATGTCAACGGATAGATCAGCTCGTCGGCGACATTTTCACTCATAGCGATTCCTTCCATCACGGATAAATACCTATTATGGAGGGCGCGGTTTCTACAGACGGGCGCGCCTTGCAGTTGAATCCGCGTGTCTATCCGCCCAACCCGCTTGCCCCTATTTCTTATTCATCCAGGGTGCACAGTTCGTTGAACCCTTTTCACAGAACACGATTTTCCGGGAAGCCGTATGAAATTTCACAAAGGACTCGGCGCTTCCTCGCCATCCCCGAGACTTTGCGGTCTATCAAGAATATGCAGCTGCGAGCCGCGCTCCCTCCTCCCCCTCTCCCAGCATTGGGAGAGGGGGCCAGGGGGGTGAGGGCCTCCTCCCATAATTTCTCTTACTCAAACTTGATCCCCTGCGCTAGGGGCAGATCGCGCGACCAGTTGATCGTGTTCGTCTGACGGCGCATGTAAGCCTTCCATGCGTCGGAGCCGGACTCGCGACCGCCGCCTGTATCCTTCTCGCCGCCGAAGGCGCCGCCGATCTCCGCCCCCGATGTGCCGATGTTGACGTTGGCGATGCCGCAGTCCGACCCCTCGACGGAGAGGAAGTACTCAGCCTCGCGCAGGCTGTCGGTGAAGATAGCGGAGGAAAGCCCCTGGGGAACGTCGTTGTGCAAGGCAATGGCTTCCTCCAGGGTGCGATAGGTAAGGATGTAGAGGATCGGCGCAAAAGTCTCCTCTTTGACGATCTCCGTCTGCGCCGGCATGCGGATGATCGTCGGCTCTACGAACTGAGGGCCGATGTCCGGCCGCGGCCTGCCGCCGGTGAGCACCTGACCGCCGTCGGCCACGGCGCGTTCGATGGCGCGCAGCATGGCCTCCACGGCGCGGCGGGTGGCGAGCGGCCCCATCAGCACACCCGGCTGGAGCGGATCGCCGATGCGCACCTGCTGATAAGCCTTGACGAGCCGATCGCTCAGTTCATCGACGACTGCTTCGTGGACGATGAGCCGTCGCGTCGTCGTGCAACGCTGCCCGGCCGTGCCGACGGCGCCGAAGAGAATGGCGCGCACCGCCAGATCGAGGTCGGCCTTCTCCGTGACGATGATGGCGTTGTTGCCGCCCAACTCCAGCAGCGGACGACCCAGACGGGCGGCGACCGTCTGGGCCACGCGGCGACCGGTCGGAATCGAGCCGGTGAAAGAGATCAAAGGCAGTCGGCGGTCCTCCGCCATGCGCTGGCCGATATCGCCTGCGCCGACGGCGAGCGTGAAGACGCCCGTCAGCCCATGGTCGGCCATCACCCGATTGGCGAGGTGCTGCACCGCCACCCCGCAGAGCGGAACCAGCTCGCTCGGCTTCCAGACCATCGTGTCGCCGCAGACGGCTGCAATCGCCGCGTTCCATGACCAGACCGCCACCGGAAAGTTGAAGGCGGTGATGATGCCGATCGGGCCGAGCGGGTGCCATTGCTCGTACATGCGGTGCGCTGGCCGCTCCGAGTGCATGGTCAGGCCGTAGAGCTGTCGCGAGAGGCCGACGGCGAAGTCGCAGATGTCGATCATCTCCTGCACTTCGCCCACGCCCTCGGCGCGAATCTTGCCCATCTCCAGCGAGACCAGCTCGCCCAACGGCTCCTTATATTCGCGCAAAATGGCGCTGAAGTCGCGGATCACCTCCCCGCGCTTGGGCGCCGGCGTGGTGCGCCAGGTGCGAAAGGCGGCCTGCGCATCGGCCACAACGGCGTCATAGACGGCGGCGTCGGCGGGGCTCACCTGTGCGATCGGCTCGCCCGTCGTCGGGTTATAGGAGGTGATCGGCAGCGCGCTGCTTTCCAGCCAACGCCCCGGCCCGCTACATACACCGGAGTTGACCGCTTTTAAATTCAGTTTTTCAAGCAAGGCATTCATCGTGGGCTCCTCTTTCGCTCTCAACTTTCTACGCCGGGTGACTTGACTTATTTCACGGCTTGTTACTTTGCTGCTTGCTTCAGTATGGCCCATCATAAACCAAGCCAGGATTTTTCCGAAGAAAAGACATCACTCTGCCGGTCAGACGATTGTGAGCCATCAAAATCCGACGTTTGACCGAATAAAAAAGAAAGTGCCAGTATTATAGTGAACCTAAATTTCCAGAAAATCCTGTCTTAAAATGACGCGCCCCGAACGCCTACGAACGTCAAGGTGCACAACAACCATTAAGATATACAACAAGATATACAAGGCAGATTGAGGAGCAGATTTATGGCTGCAGTCAAAACGCCCGGTCAAGTCTTATGGGTTGCCTTTGCACTGTTGGCGGTTATGCTGTTGGGAGCTTGTGGTCGAGAGGCCGACGGCGCCGTGCAGTCCATCTTCGAGCAACAGGGCTTAGAGACTTCAGCGCCGGGGATGCGCGCAGATAGATTCAAAATCGCCCTGGTGATGAAGACGCTGACCAACCCCTTTTTTATTGAAATGGAGAAAGGCGCGCGTCAGGCGCAGGATGAGTTCGACGTTGACCTGGTGGTCAAGACCGGCGCACAGGAAACTTCCATCGAACAACAGATCGCCATCGTCGAGGAGTTGATCAAAGCCCAAGTTGACGCCATTGTCATCGCCCCCGGCAGCTCCACGGAACTGATCCCGGTTCTAAAAAAAGCGCAGGACGCCGGCGTTGTCATCATCAATATCGACAATCGCCTAGATCAAACGCTTTCTGAGGAGTTTGGGTTGGTCGGCGTGCCGTTCATCAGCGTCGACAACGTGCGTGGGGCCTACCTTTCCGCCAAATGCATCGCCGACCGAATCTCCGAGCCGACGGATGTCGCCATTCTGGAGGGCATCCGCGAGGCGAAAAATGCACAAGATCGCAAGACAGGGGCCGAACGCGCCTTCGCCGAAAACCCCAAGATCACCCTCGTCGCCAGCGAGACTGCGCACTGGAAGATCGATGAAGGCTATGCTGTGATGCGCCAAATGCTGGAGCAACATCCGTCGATTCAGGGTGTATTCGCTGCAAACGACATGATGGGGCTGGGCGCCATCGCCTACCTGGAAGAGAGCGGTCGCACCGACGTCATGGTGGCTGCCTACGATGCATTGCAAGAGGCGCTGGAGGCGGTGAAAGCCGGCAAAATGCTGTGCACCGTCGATCAGCAGCCGGCGAAACAGGGATATCTGGGCATTCAGGCCGCCGTCAAAGCGCTCAACGGCGAGTCACTCCCCGATGAAATTTTGCTCGACGTATTGCTGATCGACCAACACAATGCGCAGTAATCGCCTTGTGAGATGGAATGGCTGCCGCAATGCAAATGAATCGATTCAGGTTCAACCTGCTCTCGAAGTTCCTGGCGTTCATCGGCTTGATCGGCGTCCTGCCCCTGGCGGCAATGGGGCTGATCTCCTACCAAACTGCGGTGCGCACAGTCGAGATGCAGGCCAGCCGTTACACCCAACAACTCACCGTTCAACAGCGTCGATATCTCGATCTACTCCATCAGGAAATCGAAAGCCTGATCGAGAACCTTTCCAGCGTGGACGACATTAAACAGGTCGCCGGGCAGAAAGCTGAGGAGACCAGTGCCTACATGCGGCTGGCGACACAGGCGCGGATTGGCTACATCCTCAGCGGCTACACCAATTTGCGCGGGTTGGTGTCGATCGACATCTTTACAGCAGGCGGCGACCACTATCATGTGGGAGACACGCTCGACTTTAAGGAATTGCGGACCGACGTCCTGGGGCGCATCTGGAACGCGGCCAAAGCCGCCGAAGGTCGGATCGTCTGGCTCGGGCTTGAAGACAACATCAACAACGCCTCCAAGATGTCTAAGGTGATCGTTGCAGCCCGTCTGCTCAACGTCATTCCGGGTCTCACCCCTCCCACGCGGCCGGTCGGGCTGTTGGTGGTCAACTACGACCCCAACAGTTTACCCAACCATTTCGTCGATGGATATCGGGATGAAGACGCCTTGATGTTGATCGTCGATCCTGCGCGCCGCGTGGTGCACGCCACCGAACCAAAGCTCGTCGGCGCCATGCTTTCCCGCGCCTTCTACGCTCGGCTGCGACAAACTGGCGAGGGTTCATTTGTAGAGACAATCGAAGGACACCCCACCTTCGTTTCGTTCAGTCGCTCTCTCCAAAGCGGCTGGACCGTCATCAATTTCACGCCGATGCGGACGTTGACCGAGCCGGCGACGCAAATTTTTTACGTAACCAGCTTTTTGCTGGTGGGGAGCCTCCTGCTGGTTGGGGTGGGCGCGCTGTTTGTCTCCCAGTCCATTGTGGCGCCGATCAAGCAGATCACGCGTGGCTTCCAACAAATTCAGCGCAGGGAGCTTGATAAAACGCATCCTCTCAAAGTTCGCTCCCAAGACGAAATCGGCGACCTGACGCGCTGGTTCAACGTTTTCCTGGATTCGCTCGCTGAAAAACAACAGACGGAGCAGGAGCTGATCGCAGCCAGAAACGCCGCCGAAGCCGCCAATCGCGCCAAAGGCGAGTTCCTGGCCAACATGAGCCATGAAATTCGCACCCCGATGAACGGCATCATCGGCATGCTCCATCTGATGCAGAATACGCCGCTCACTGAAGAGCAACGCGATTATCTCACCACCGCCGTCCAATCCGCCGACGCTCTCCTTCACCTGCTCAACGATATTCTCGACTTCTCCAAGATCGAGGCGGGCAAACTCGACCTGTCGCCACAACCCTTCGATCCTCATGCCCTGTTGGAAACGCTCATGAAGGCGCATTCCCCCGTCGCCGACGCCAAATCGATCCGCCTCAAGGCCCAAATCGCAGAAGATGTGCCTAGGCGTCTGATCGGGGATGAGCTGCGTCTCCGCCAAATTCTCACCAATTTGCTGAGCAACGCCATTAAATTCACCGACCACGGCGAAGTTTCACTCTCAGTGACTGCAACGCCAAGCCAAGAAGGGCGCATCGAGTTGCTCTTCCGTGTGGCAGATACAGGCATCGGCATCCCACCGGAAAAACTGACCTCGATCTTTGACGCCTTCGTTCAGGCGGACGCCTCCTCGACGCGGCGCTTCGGCGGCACCGGACTGGGGCTCACCATCTCCGCCCGCCTTGTAGCCATGATGGGCGGCCGCATATGGGTGCAAAGCAAGGTGGGCGAAGGGTCCACCTTTTCCTTTACGGCGGTTTTCGACCCAGCGCCCCAGATGGCGGCCCCTGTCTCCACCCCTGCGCAAGCGCCGCAGCCGCCTCTGGAATCGACCGGCCACGCATCCGGCGATTCGTCTCAAAGAAGGCCAGAGGCAGCACGCGCAACGCCTCCTAGGCTGCGCGTCCTGTTGGCGGAGGACAACCTCGTCAATCAGAAAGTCGCCGTGCGCTTCTTGCAAAACTACAACTTTGAGGTGGCGGTCGTTCATAATGGCGCAGAGGCGCTCGAGGCGCTCTCCAAAGAGGAGTACGATTTGGTGCTAATGGATATTCAAATGCCGATCATGGACGGCTTGGAAACTGTTCAGCGCCTGCGCCAGCAGGAGACAACGACAGGTCGCCATATCCCTGTCATCGCTATGACCGCCCACGCCATGCAAGGGGATCGCGAACGATGCCTGGCAGCCGGCATGGATGGATACGTCTGCAAGCCGTTCAAAATGCACGAACTGCTTGCAGAGATTGCGTCGCTGCTGCCGGGCTATGCAATCGTCGCGTCAAACCCTGCAACGGAATCCTCCTCCGCCCCATAGAGCGGCGGAGGCACCTACAGCCAGGCGAAGCTCCGACTTTTATATCGTTATGCAGTCCGGCAACTCGGTCGATGTGACCGCTTGCAGACTCCTCATCCATTAATTGTGAGATCGTCTGGAGTGTCTATCGAGTTCTTCTCTTGGTTTGTTGTCTGCGTGGAAAATCTCCGATGAGTCCACTTTTTTCGTCTCTTTGTTTTAACCCGCAACCTGTACTGCTTTTTCATCCACCTTTTACAACTCGAAAACACTCCAACAACTTATAAAAAAGTAGTTGACAATTCTCTTGTAATCGATTACACTACAAACACTGTTAAAACGTCCAGCACCCTTCGAAAAACAAAAAATACTAAGAATTGCAACCAATAGGGTTAATTTTGCTCTTTCGCAATCACTGAACATTGTTTATAATATGTATTGCACGCACCGATCAGGATTTCTAAAATCATCTAAACAGAAGCTTTTTGCATAGCAGCATGGCCCTCTACTATGTGAGGTGAGCGGTGTCTTCGGCTTGATCGCTCAAGGTGCCTTGAGAGGATGCGCTAAATGCACTCTCGTCATCTCGGAATAAGATGACTTACATCCAACCTACAGCAGTGCGCTCTTCAAATTCACCATATATATCTTTCAGGAGGGAACTTTTATGCTTAACAAGCGAGACATCAACCTATTTGTAGTTTTGATGATGCTTGTAGGTCTGGTCGCCGGATGTGCAGCCCCGGTGAGCGCCCCTGCAGGCGAGGCTGGGCCGAGTCAGCCAGCGGCCGGAGAAGTGACGATCGATGTGCTCACCTTCACCGGTCCTCAAATCGCAGAACCGTTGCAGCGCCGTGGAGCAGAATTCACCGAGCGGACAGGCATTAAGGTGAATGTGACCGTAGTGCCGTTCAGCGATCTCTATCAGAAAATTCTGACCGATCTGGCCACGGGCACGAACGCGTTCGACGTCTATGTCTTTGCTCCACAGTGGATGGTCGATTATGTGGAGCCTGGCTATTTAGAGCCTCTGACCGATCGGGTGGCCGGCAATGCCGAGCTTCAGTGGGACGACATTGCACCCTTCTTCCGCGATTTTAGCGCCAGCTATAAAGGCGAAATCTATACAATTCCACTGGACGGCGACTTCCAGATGGTCTACTATCGCACCGATGTGCTGGACGAGCTGGGCATGGAGCCGCCGCAAACCTGGGAAGACTATCTGGCGATCGCCGAAGCCGCGCATGGTATGGACATGAACGGAGACGGTGAGGGCGATTACGGCTCCTGCATCAGCAAAAAGCGCGCCGCCCAGGCCTACTGGATGATCAGCTCCATTGCCAGCGCATACTTGCAGAGTCAGGGAACAGCACAAGGTGGTTTCTTCGACCTCGACACCTTCAAGCCGCTGTACGGCGACAATGAGGGTTTCCGCAAGGCATTGGAGGTTTACAAAGCCACCACGCAGTTCGGTCCGCCGGAAGAGCTGAACCTGGACGTCGGAGATACCCGTGGTCTGTGGACGGCCGGACGCTGTGCGCTCTCAATCGACTGGGGCGACATCGGCACCCTGGCCATTGCAGAAGGTTCGCAGGTGAAGGATAAGACCGGCGCCGTCATTTTGCCCGGTTCTACCGAAGTGCTGGACCGTGCGACCGGCAAGCTGGTGCCGTGCGACGCCAACACTTGCCCGCACGCTGTCGACGGCATTAATCATGCACCATTCGCAGCTTTCGGCGGCTGGTCGGGCGCGATCAACGCTGCATCGGATGACGCCACCAAGGACGCCGCCTTTAACTATCTGGCCTATGTGAGCGCGCCAGAGCAGTCGAACGTCGATGTCACGATCGGGGCCACCGGCTTCAACCCATATCGTATCTCGCAGTTCGAGAACCTTGACCTTTGGATTCAGGCTGGCATGTCCGAGGAAGCGGCCAACCTCTACCTTGGCGCCATCAAGGCCAGCCTAAATAGCCCCAACATGGTGCTTGACTTGCGCGTGCCCCAAAATCAGCGGTACCAGCAAGTTGTGCTTGACACAGCCATCTCGCAGTTCCTGGCAGGCGAACTGAGTCTGGATGAGACAGTGAAGGCAGTCGAGTCTGGCTGGGAGGAGATTACCGAAGAGCTTGGGCGCGATGCCCAGCGGGCTGCTTATTTGGCCTCGTTGGGTGTCACGCGCTGAGGTCGGCTTCCGGGCCGTAAACGCCAGTTCATCCTTGCACGCAAATAGGTGACAGGTTGGATTTCCCCCTTCTGCAAAGCGCCTTCAGCCTTCAGAAGGGGGAAATCGCTGAATGAACGGAATTTTCATTCATGGCAACCACAGTGAAATCAAGCATCACTTCAAACCAAAACCTCTCCAGCGCACCACGGAGCCGAGCCGGTGCAAGCGATCGCGTCACTCGCGCGCTCTTCATCTGGCCAGCGGTTATCATTTTGTTGTTTTTCTCGATATTCCCGTTGATCGTCTCCCTCTGGCTTTCGTTCTCGCGCCTTCGGTTTACGCGAGGCGGCGTCGAGATTATCAATGTAGGCTGGGCGAATTATCGAAAAATTTTACTGGGCAGTGAACAGCCGCGAATTCTCGGTGTCATGAGCCAACCTTCTGTGGAAGGATGGATTTTTTTCGCAATAATTGTCGTTGCACTGATCTATCTGATGGTCCAGTATATACGCAACGAACGGGTCACGCCGATCGGTTTTATCTTACGACTGGCTTTGAACCTCTTTTTAGCCGCACTAGCATGGCTTGCCGTCAGCACCATTAGTCCTGGCGGCCGCCCCGGCGCGCTCATTGTGACCTTTCTTTATGTCTTTGTCGGAATCGCTCTGCAGTATTTGATCGGTCTTGGATTGGCGCTGTTGACTGCACAACAGCTCCCTGGCAGACGCTTTTTCCGCGTGGTCTTCCTACTTCCGATGATGATTACGCCGGTGGGTGTGGCGTTCATGTTCCGCATGCTCACCGACACTGTCGTAGGACCATTTTCACCGGTATGGAAAGCGATCGGTCTTGGAGGCACTTCGTGGGTGAATAATCCGTGGGGGGCGCGTGCAGCGGTTATCATCGGCGATGTTTGGCAATGGACGCCCTTTATGTTCATTATTTTGTTGGCGGCAATCGAGGCGCAACAGGTGGAGCCGGTCGAGGCAGCCATCGTAGACGGAGCCAACAGCTGGCAAATTTTCCGCTATATTACACTGCCCGCCATCCTGCCGGTAAGCAGTGCATTGGTGCTAATTCGCATGATCGAGGGCTTCAAGATCATCGATCTGCCCAACGTCTTAACGAACGGCGGCCCTGGCACAGCAACTGAATCGCTTACCTTAAGCGCATTTGTCTTCTGGCGCACATTAGACATCGGGGGATCGGCGGCAGTCGCCTATATTTTGTTGATCGTCGTAACCATCGTCAGCGTTGCGTTTGTCAACCTGGTGCGGCGCCGTTTCTCAGAAGTGGCGTGAGGGGGCGGTAAAGATGATCACCTTTTTCCGACGCTCAAATCCGTTTCGTCCTTCGCCGTTCCAGATGGTGCTTTCATACCTGATTCTCGGCTTCTGGACGTTTGTAGTGCTTTTCCCGATCTACTGGCTGGTGGTGACCTCCTTTAAGTTGCCCAGCCAGGTGACGCAGGGACCGCGTTATATTCCCTTTGTCGACTTTCAACCTTCTCTGCATGCCTGGCAATACATTTTCGTCGACGTGCGCAATGATACCTTCCGTCCATACGTCAACACCGTCATCGTCGGGCTAGTCAGCTCTATATTTGCATTGTTCATTGGCGCTTCCTCGGCCTATGCGCTCGTTCGCTTTCGATATCGGCCGAAACTAGGGCTGGTCGGCGTTTTTCTTGCGCTCGTTGTGCTGTGCGTCATTGCGATTGCCCTGGAGATTCCCTGGCAACTTGCCGTTCCTATTGCTCTGGCGCTCTTCATCATTGCCATCCCTACGCTAAGTCCGCGCATGAAACGCTCTCTCGGCAATTCCGACATCGCCTTCTGGATGATTTCGCAGCGCATCCTGCCGCCGGTTGCCGTGATCATTCCGGTGTATGTGCTCTATCAACAGATCGGCAATGCCACAGGGTTCAAGTTGCTAGATACGCGTCTGGGCCTCATTATCGTCTACATTGCAGCCAATCTTCCCATTGTGGTCTGGCTCTTGCGCGATTACTTCCAATCAATCCCGATTGAACTGGAAGAATGCGCTCAAATCGATGGCGCTTCACCGTTGCGCATCTTCTGGTCGATCGTCCTGCCGCTGTCAGTGCCCGGTCTGGTGGCCACGTTTCTCTTCATCCTTGTTTTCGCATGGAATGAGTATCTCTTTGCGCTTTTCCTCTCCAGCTCACAGGCACAGACCATGCCTTTGACTGTGGCGGCGCAGAATGCCACGCGTGGTCCGCAGTGGTGGTATATGTCGGTGTTGATCCTCATTATGATTGCACCGGTGATCGTGATGGCGATTGTGCTGGAGCGCTATATTGCAAAAGGGTTGCTGGTCGGCGCAGTGAAAGGCTGAAGCCTAACCAACCTTTTGGGAGCGGCTGTTACGTATATCACCGCAGCCGCTCCAGCACCGCCTCCCCCACACAGCGCCCTTGCGCCAGGCCTTGCTCATTCCCCGAGCGAAAGTGGATCCCGCCGTACAGCCGCGACATCGACGCTTCCTCCGCCGCCTCCCAGAAAGAGGCATATGCCCGCGGGGCGAAGCCGAGCCGCTCCATGCTGGAATCGGTGAAGCTGTATTCCTCGCCGAAGAGCGCAGCCAGCACTGTCGCCATGGCGGCCGCCTCCGTCGAGTGGCCGGAGGGGTATTCCGGGAAAGGCGGCGTGATCAAAGGGTCGGTGACGGCGGTGACGTTCCAGGTGGGGTCGATGACGTTGCGGATATAGGTGATCGGCCGCAGGTAGTTGTAGCGATATTTGTCGCGCCAGCAGACGATAAAGGCGTCGGCGATGGCGACGCCGAGATGGAGGTAGACGTCAGCGGCGCGGGCGAGCGACGCGCTTTCCTCTCGCAAAATCTGCGTGGCGATGGCCAGCGAGTGGCCGGGCGGCGTGGCGGTCAGCACCGGGTCATCGGCCCAGTAGAGCGCGGTCTCGCGCTGCCAGGGCGTGAGGTTCTTCACCGTGACGTACACTTCCCAGGCCTCCTGATACAACTGCGACGACGGCTCGGTCGAATAGGGAGGGGGGGGCGGCAGCGCACAGGCGTCGACGGACGGCAACGCCAACGGGCGGTTTAGCCCCCAATAGGGCTGCAGCGCGCGCAAATATTTGGGCGGCGTGGGAGTCCACAATCCCTCTCCCTCCGGCGGTCGATAGGTGCGCGGAAAGTTGTAGAAATAGCCTTCATGGCCGCCGTCGTGCTTCGACCACTCGAAGATGGCCGCCGCCACCTCGCGGCCGCGACGGATCGAACGGCGCAACATTTCGGGCGCCACCTCGGCCTCATAGCGCGTGCGCATGCTTTTTTCCAGCAGGTCGATCGACTCGCGCACGGAAGCGCCGCCGTGGGCGAAGAGCCGACGCAAGATCGACGCCAGCGCGCTGTTGGCGACCAGCGGCCAGTGATACGCCGCGCCTTCTTCGGCAGGCGGCGTCCATTCCAACTCGTTGAGCCGGCCTGCCAGCGTGCGACCGTGCGCCATGCCGGGCGCAATCGCCTCGTAAAGCGTCGCAGCGGTGTAGCCGATGGCGCGTGAAGCCACCGGCGGAGAAAACCCAGGCGCCTGGCGGATGAGGTCTTCGAGCAGCGCAAACCACGCCGTGGCCACGCGGTGGTCATACTCCTCCGCGCCGGGAAGGGCGGAGGACGCCCGCTTTGCAGGTTGAAGATCGGATAGACTCAGCGCCGACGCAGGGGCTGCCTGCCCCGCCACCAGCGCAAGCACAAGTCCCAGTGTGATGATTGTCCGCACCGGTGCGCAAGATCGCTTGAACTTGTTCATCTCCC
>CALFWA010000029.1 GCA_937928035.1 uncultured Caldilinea sp.
TGCATTCGTCGGGTTTGCATCTGCGCGCACACTGGAGATAACCACCGGGGGATGCATATCCGCCGCCTCATAAACGCCCATATCGACGACAGGGTTATTGTCTCCATCTCCATCCTGGATGCGGGCGTTGCCGTCCAGGTCGTGAATGATCCCAGAAGGAACGGCGGCGTTGTTGCCGGCGTCAATGGCCGGAGACCCGACCTGGAGACGCAAATTGTCGTCCAAAGTGCCGACAATGTTGTCTGCACCGTCAGCGTCTACAAAGAGGGGATCGACATCGATGTTGCCGCCGCCGTCGACGCCGCAGGTCACATTCCACGCAGTAGAGCCACCACATCCCTGGATGTCGCTGTGCGAAATGACCAGGTTACTGGAGGTATTGGCGATGCCTGAGCTGGCGCCAGCCGTGTTGCCCCAGATGATGGCATTCGTGAGCATCACGTTCGGCATGTACAAACTGGCCAGTGCGCCGCCGCTGTTCTGAGCCGTGTTGCCACTGAAGGTCACGTTGGTGAAGGTGACAGGTGGATCGCCGACGACGCTTTCGCTGTACATGCCACCGCCATTTTGTTGGGCCGTGTTCCCGCTGAAGAGCACGTTGGTCAGCGCCAGGTTCTCCTCGATGAGAAGGGTGTGCATTCCGCCCCCGCGCACGCCGGCTGCATTGCCGATAAAGACCGTATCCGTCAAAGCTACGCTGCCGCCGAAAATGCTCGACATTCCTCCACCCTGCCCGGAGGCGGTGTTGTGGATGAATTGCACTTTATTGAACCAGGCGTCGGCTACGTAGTTATACATCCCGCCGCCGGTTGAGCTGCTATTGCCCTCAAAGAGGACGTTTGTCAATGTCGCAGCCCCGCTTTGACTGTAGAGCCCTCCTCCATAATAACCGCCGGAAGTCGGGGTGGCGTTGTTCACAAAACGCACATTTGTGAAAGTAGCTTCGCCGAGATGATGGTACACCCCACCGCCGTATCCGTATGCAAAATTGCTGCGAAATTCACCGCCCACCACCGTCAAGGCGCCGGCGTAGTTCCAAACCCCACCGCCGTAAGCGCCTGCAGTGTTGCTCACGAAGGTCGCAGTTGTAAGTTGGATAGCGCCGCTGTCATTGTGGATTCCACCGCCGCTATGGCTTGCATAATTTTCCCGGAACTGCACCAGGGACATGGCAAAGGAGTTTGCGCTGCTATAAATTCCGCCGCCGTAAGAGGCTGTATTGCTGATGAAGCTTACGTTGACGAGGGTGGGGCTGCTGGGATCCTCGTTGTACATACCACCACCATAGCCCGTCTGCGTAACGTTGTTGCGAAAAACAACATTGGTCAAGGATGGAAAACTGACACCTTGATTGTACATTCCGGCGCCGCCGTAGCTGGCGGCGTTGCCAACAATGACCAAATTGCTGAGTTGCGGACTGGCGTTGACAACGTAAACGCCAGCGCCTTGTTCATGGACGGAAGAGGGATCGGTCGCCTGCCCGCCTGTGATGATAAAGCCGTTCAACAAGGCCGTGCTGTTCACGCTATAGGCGCTCACCACATGATACGCGTTGGCGCCGTTGATGGTCACCGTTGCGCCGTTCGCATCGACGATGTCATTATTATCGATGTCGCCGCTCAGGACGGTTGGATGGCTCGTCCAGCTTCTCTGACCAAGGCTGGTTTCTGTTCCTGCGAAGCCGCCATAGAGTGCCACGCCTTGTTTTAATGAAAAGGTGGCCAGACGCGGATCGCTCGGCCCTGTGACGTTCGGTTTATGCACGCCTGCTTTGACCCAAATTTGGTCGCCGTTGACGGCGATGGAAAGGGCGTAGCTGAGTGTGCAGGCGGTTGCCCAAGAGGTGCAGGCGCCGGTGGTCAGTCCCCCGGGTGCAGCGTACAGCACGGCGCCTGATGCGCGTACAGGCAGAACTATCGCGAATACACTGATCCACAGGCCTGCAAAAATCAAAATTTTGATCCATCCACGAAATGCTCGAGTGCTCCACATACGAGTTCCTTTTCATCATTCTGCGATCTGAACAATTTGAATAACACATTTGACAACAGGAGCTTGAATTGCTCTCGATAAGGCCGAATAGAAAAATTTTATTGGCCCAATCGGGTTATTCAACGCACAAAAATCGCAGAGTAGACTTACGAAATTGAAAGTTTTTAGAATAAAAAATTGCCATGAAACCAAACAGCTTTCGTCTGAATTCATGCGGGCAACGGTTTGCGGCAGGCGTGCAAATCGTGTAACGTATGAGTGGAAGATTTTCCATAAGGATCGGCGAAGAGGGCGTTCTACGCTGCGCTTCGCCTTGCACTAGCGCTCAAAGGAGAGACTGATGGCCCTCAAAATGAAAATCACCTACGCCACGCTTTCTGCAGACAATGAGGAATTGCAATCGGCTTTCGATGAAGCAATCGCAAAGGTGCGGACGTCATTGCTCGGCGTCGAGGTGCCTATGTTTATCGACGGCGAGAAAGTCTACGCCGATGAAAAGACCATTACCTACAGCCCGGTCGACACCCGCATTCATCTGTGCACAGCGCAAAGAGGGACGAAAGAGCATGTGCGTGCTGCAGTGGCCGCCGCCAAGCGCGCCTTCAAAGGATGGGCCGCCACTCCCTGGCAAGAGCGCGTCGCCATTATGCGCCGCATCGCCGAGCGGATCAGCGAGAATAGCCTGGAGCTGGCCGCCATTATGATCATGGAGGTCGGCAAAAGCCGGCTAGAGGCGCTCGGCGAAGTCGAAGAGACTGCCGACCTGCTGCGCTACTATGCCAGCGCCATGGAGCAAAACAACGGCTACATCCGCGAGATGGGCAAGCTAGGCGACAACGAGGTCAACCTGAGCGTGCTCAAACCTTACGGCGTGTGGGCGGTGATCTCGCCCTTCAACTTCCCGATGGCGCTCTCCGCTGCACCGATCTGCGCCGCACTGATCACAGGCAACACTGTTGTCTTCAAGGGCGCTTCGTCCACGCTCTACACCGGCTGGAAAACCGCCGAACTCTTCGCCGAAGCCGGCCTGCCCGACGGCGTTTTCAACTACGTCAGCGGCCCCGGCCACACCGTCGGCCAGGAGCTACAAGACAACCCCGACATCGCCGGTTGGACGTTCACCGGCTCTTACGAGGTGGGGATGCAAGTGGCGCGCAACGCCCTCAACGGCCCTTACCCGAAGCCTGCCATCATCGAAATGGGGGGCAAGAACCCCACCATCGTCTCTCGCCACGCCGACCTGGACAAAGCGGTGACCGGTATTGTGCGCTCGGCCTTTGGCCTGGACGGGCAAAAATGCTCGGCCTGCTCGCGCGTCTATGTGGAAGAGCCGATCTACGAGCGCTTCCTGCAGATGCTGATCGAACGCACGGCGGCGCTGAAAGTCGGCGACCCCACCGAACGGGACACCTTCATGGGCACGGTGATCGATAAGGGCGCATACGAGGATTATCAGCGCTACATCGAGAGGGCGCGGCGGGACGGCCAGGTGCTCTATGGGGGAAACACGTTGACCGAAGGCGAGTTCAGCCGCGGCTATTACGTTCAGCCGGCGATCATCACCGGCCTGCCTGAAGACCATGAGCTGGTGAAAAAGGAGCTGTTCCTGCCCATCCTGTACGTCGCCAAAGTGAAAGACCTGGAAGAGGGAATGGCCAAAGCCAACGACACCATCTACGGGTTGACCGCTGGCTTTTTCAGCGAGGATCCCAAAGAGGTTCAGTGGTTCTTCGACAACATCGAAGCCGGCACCACCTACGCCAATCGCAAGGGCGGCGCCACCACCGGCGCCTGGCCAGGAGTGCAGGCCTTCGGCGGCTGGAAGGGCAGCGGCATGAGCGGCAAAGGCGTCGGCGGCTTCTACACGCTGCCGCTCTACATGCACGAGCAAAGCCAGACGATTATTAAGTAGGAAGAAGGTTATCCGGTGCGGCTCTCAGCCGCGCGTTCTCGACAGATCGCGAGGTTTTTGGAGTGATGCGAGGAGGCGCAGCCATGCGCTGCGCCTGTAAGCCCCAAACGCATCTCACTCTTCCGCTTCCATATCCCGCTCTACATCCACCGCCGCCGAGGCTACAGCCCACGCCACCACGAACCAGACGCCGCCGCCGATTATCAGCGCAATGGCGATGTTGAGTGGCGCCAGGGGGACCTCCCCGCGCACAATGCCTACCCCCGTTAAAAGCAGGCCGATCAGGCCAAAACCGAGTCCGATTTTCACTGGAAGACTCCACGCAGACATGTAGAGACAAATCCTTTCCTTTGATTCTGGTTGGATGCCGATGATTGCTATGCAGCGCTGTGAACGCGGCTGGCGCGACGTTGTCGCGCCGCCTCGAACAGGATTACCGACCCGGCGATGGCGACGTTGAGCGATTCTACCGCTCCGTGCATGGGAATCCCGATCGTCTGTCCCCGGCGGCGCGCCTCAGCGCTGGCGCCACGCGCTTCGTTGCTCACGATCAAGGCGGAGGGCCGTCTCCAATCGACCTCATCATAGGCCACGGAAGCGTGGGCGTCGGCGAGATAGCAGGGCATCGCAGCCGGCAGCAGCGACTCC
>CALFWA010000030.1 GCA_937928035.1 uncultured Caldilinea sp.
TTCCAGTCCATTGATGTGAAATCACCTATGCCTGAACGCGTCACGCTCAAAGATGTTGCTGCACGCGCCGGCGTCAGCTACCAGACTGTATCGAAGGTGATCAACGGCAACGGCAGCGTTTCGCCGGAGACGGAGGCGCAGATCTGGAAAGCCATCGAAGAGTTGGGGTACCGCGTCAACGTCACTGCACGCGGGCTGCGCAAGAGCGCCACGGGCCTGATCGGATACACCTGGGCGCCCAATCCGCCTGATCGCGGCAACCCCATCCTCGATCAATTCCTCACCAGCGTAGTGGGCGCAGCCGAGGCGCACGGCTATCACCTGATGCTCTTTCCCCACCCGCCCGCCATTGAGCAGATCGATGTCTACCGACACCTCATGCGCTCTGGCCGCGTCGACGGTTTCATCGTGGCCAGCACGAACTACGATGACCCGCGCATCCGTCTGTTGATCGATGAAGCGTTTCCGTTTGCAGCCTTTGGCCGATCCAACCCGGAGTGGGATTTTCCCTTCGTCGACGTCGATGGTTGCGCCGGCATTCGCATGGCGACCGAGCATCTGATCGAGCAGGGGCATCGAGCGATCGCCCTGCTGGCCTGGCCCGACCACTCGCGCGTGGGCGCCGACCGCATGGAAGGTTATTATGCAGCGATGCAGCAGGCAGGCCTCGACGTTGACTCTGCGTGGGTGCATCGCAGTGAGAGCTCCTTTCAGGCGGGCTACGCGGCGGTGCAGCGCTGGCTGCAGTTGCCTGCCGATCGCCGTCCAACCGCCGTCGTCGCCCTCGACGATACGCTCGCCATCGGCGCCATGCGCGCGGCGATGGACGCCGGCCTGCGCGTAGGGCCGGATTTCGGCGTGACCGGCTTTGACGACGCGCCGGGCGTACAATATCTGTCGCCCCCGCTCACGTCGCTGCGACAGCCGCTCCAGCAGGTCGCGCAACGGCTGGTCGCCATGTTGATCGAGCGCATTCACGGTCGCGAGCCGGAGCCGAAGCAGGTGATCTTGCCGCCCAGGTTGATCGTGCGGGCCTCGAGCGTGAGAGGTGAGAGGGGATAGAGAAATCGGCGAATCAGGAAATCGAAGATCAAGAAAAGGAAGAGAGTTTGTGTCCCAGGCAATTCGCGCAATCTTATTTGATCTGGACGGCGTGATTACCGACACCGCCGAGTTTCACTACCAGGCGTGGCAGGCGCTGGCGGACGCCGAAGGCATCCCGTTCGATCGCACGGCGAACGAAAAGCTGCGCGGGGTGTCGCGACGCGAGTCGCTGCGCCTGCTGCTCAACGGACGCACGCTTTCGCCGGAGCAGGAGGAAGTCTGGCTCGAGCGCAAAAATCGTCATTATCAACAGCTCCTCCAACAACTGACGCCGAACGATCTTCTGCCGGGCGTGCCCACTCTGCTGGAGGAGATTCGCGCTGCTGGTCTCAAAATGGCGATTGTCTCCGCCAGCCACAACACACCCATCGTGCTCGAGCGGCTGCAGATCGCCGATCGGTTCGACGTCGTGATCGCCGGCCCGGAGACGGATGCTCCTCCTGGTCGCAATCGCCCCAAGCCTGCGCCCGACCTCTTTCTGCTGGCAGCGGAGCGACTGGGCGTTCAGCCCTGGGAGTGTCTGGTCGTAGAGGATGCCGAGTCGGGCATCGAGGGCGCGCGTCGCGCCGGCATGGTCACGGTGGGACTGGGGCCAATCGAGCGCGTGGGGGCCGCCGACCTCGTGCTTCCGGACCTCGCGGGCGTGACGCCGGCGCAGCTTCTCTACGCTGCTACGTGGTCGGTGGCAGAGCCAGGCTTCGATCCGATGCAGCAGCGGCGCTGGGAGAGCACCCTTACCATCGGCAACGGCAAACTGGGCGTGCGCGGCAGTCTGGAAGAGCATTTCCCCGGCGACCAGCCCGCTACGCTCATCCACGGCCTGTGGGATGACGCGCCGATCGTCTACACCGAGCTGGCCAACGCCTTCGACTGGACCGCCGTTGACCTTTGGATCGACGGCGAGCCCTTCCGCATGGACCGCGGGTTGATTCAACTCTATAGCCGTCGTCTCGACCTGCGCACCGGTGAGCTGCGCCGCCACCTTTACTGGACGACGCCGGCCGGCGCTGCCGTGGAACTAAGTTTCCGCCGTATTGCCAGCGTGGCCGAGCCCAACGGTGTAGGGCTGTGCATCGAAGTGACGCCGCTCAATCGTCCGGTGACGGTGCGCGTGCGCGCTCGCATCGACGGGATGGTCGAAAATGACGGCCTTTTGCACTGGCGCAACCTGGAGCAAGGCGAGCGTGCGGGCGTCGCCTATCTCTGCGGCGAGACTCGACACACCCACAAGGTGCTGGTCGAGGCCATGACGGTGCGGCAGAGCGGAGCCGCAGCGCCGGTGCAGTATTACGATGCGCCCTACAACCCTTTGTTCGAGATGACGCAGCAGCTTGATGTTCACCAGAGCTGGAGGATCGAAAAACTGGTCGCAATCTACACCGACCGCGACACTGCAGACCCGCTGGCTGCGGCGTTGGCGAAGGCGTCCGAACTCGGTGAAGGGGGCTACACCGGCCTGTTTGCGAGCGCCAGGGCGGCGCTGGCCGAATTCTGGGCGGAGAGCGACGTCGTGATCGAAGGAGACGACGCTGCGCAGCGCGGAGTGCGTCACGGGCTTTTTCAGTTGCGCATCGCCGCCGCGCAGGACGAGCGCGTCAGCATCGCCGCCAAGTCGCTCAGCGGCTTTGGCTATCGCGGCCATGTCTTCTGGGACACCGAGACTTTCATCTTGCCGTTTTTCATCTACACGCAGCCGAAGCTGGCGCGCAACCTGCTGATGTATCGCTGGCACACCATCGAGGGCGCGCGCAAAAAAGCGCGCAACAACGGCTACCCAGGTGCCCAGTACCCTTGGGAGAGCGCTGAGACCGGCGAGGAAGTGACCCCGCGTTGGGTGCCCGGCCCTAAAAGCGAAGAGCTGGTCCGTATCTGGTGTGGCGACATCGAGCTGCACATCACCGCCGACATCGCCTATGCCATCCACCAATACTGGCGCGTCACCGGCGACGATGAGTTCATGGCTGGCCCTGGCGCACAGATCATTCTGGAGAGCGCACGCTTCTGGGAGAGTCGCGTCGAGCCGGATCGCCCTGCGCCGGGACAGTACTCGATCTCCGATGTGATCGGCCCGGACGAATATCACGAGCATGTCGACAACAACGCCTTCACCAACGCCATGGTGCGCTGGCACCTGCGCACCGCCGTTGATCTGCTCGACTGGCTGCATATGCATGCGCCGACGCGCGCCGCCCATCTGAGAAAGTCTTTAGAGTTATCCCAGGAGCGACTGGCGCGCTGGCGTCACATTGCCGACAACCTGGTGCTGCTGCGGGATCCCGGCACCGGCCTGATCGAGCAGTTTGAGGGCTTTTTCCGTCTCAAGGAGGTCGACTGGCCGGCCTTTGCCAACCGCACGAAGTCGATGCAGGCGCTGCTGGGCATCGAGGGCGCCAACGCGCATCAGGTCCTCAAGCAGCCTGATGTGTTGTTGCTCTTTGCGCTGTTGCCGGAGCACTTCTCCGGGGAAGCGCTGCGCGTCAACTGGGATTACTACTGCCCACGCACGGATCACACCTACGGCTCTTCGCTGGGGCCGGCCATCCACGCCTGGCTGGCCGCGCGTTTAGGCATGTCCGAGGAGGCTTATATGCATTTTATGCGTGCGGCGCTGGTCGACATCGAAGATGTGCGCGGCAACACAAACGAGGGCATCCATGCGGCGTCGGCGGGCGGCGTCTGGCAGGCAATGGTCTTCGGCTTCGCCGGGCTGCGTCTGACAGAAGCAGGAGAAGCTAGAGTCGCTCCGCAGTTGCCGTCTCACTGGAAGCGCCTAGCTTTCGCCGTGCAGGTGCGCGGAAAGCGGTTCGCCTTTGACCTGCGGCGGGAAGAAAGCGTTACAGCAGTGTAGCCGAAATCACCGTGGTCGGATCATCTACAATTTGTTGGAGCGCATAATCGCTAACGCATGATGTATCAGGAAAGGAGTAAAGTCGAAGAAGTTTAAAGCCCATCTGCTCCCTCAAGTTTTCCCATTTTTCGATCGTTCATTTGTTCAAAAGGAGACACACATGAAAGCCAAGCATTTTGCCCTATTGACTCTCTTACTAGCAGTAGCGTTGCTCCTTGCCGCATGTCCGGCGCAACCGGTTGCGCCGGCAGCGCCGGCCGCAGCCGAACAGCCGGCGGCGCCGGGCGTGATCAATCTTCAGTTGATGGGGTGGGCCAGCTCCGACGCCGAAAATGTGCGTCTGCAGGAGGTGGTCGACGGTTGGAACGCCGCCAACCCGGACATTCAAGTCACGCTCAACCTGGTGCCAGACTATGACACCAAGCTGCAGACCTCGCTTGCCGGCGGCGCACCGCCCGACATCTTCTATGTAGACAGCTTCCGTCTGCCTGACTTGGTAGCAGCCGGTGCGCTCCTGCCCATCGGCGATCAGATGACCGATGTCGATGACTTCTACCCCTCGCTGCGCGAGGCGTTCACCGTGGACAACGTGTTCTACTGTCCGCCCAAGGACTTCGCTACGCTGGCGCTTGAGTACAACACCGATCTCTTCGATGCAGCCGGACTTGCCTATCCGACCGCAGACTGGACATGGGACGACCTGCGTGCGGCGGCGGAAGCATTGACCGACAAGGATGCCGGTGTGGTCGGCTTTGCCATCAACCCAGACTTCGCCCGTTGGATTGCCTTCCTCTACCAGGCAGGCGGCGAGGTGACGACGCCGGATTTTAGCGCCATGACGCTGAACACGCCAGAAGCGTTGACTGCCATGGAGTTCTACGTCGGCCTGGTGCGAGACGGCTTTGCAGCGCCGGCTTCTGACTTGGACAGCGGCTGGCCGGGTGAAGCGTTCGGCAAAGGGCGCGCAGCCATGACCATGGAAGGCAACTGGATCGTGCCCTACCTTAAGGATCAGTTCCCGAACCTCAAGTATGGCATCACCGAGCTGCCCTCCGGTCCGGCCGGCAAGGCGACGATGGCTTTCACCGTCTGCTACGGCGTGGCCGCCAACGGACGCAATACCGAGGCTGCGACCAAAGTCGTGGATTATCTGACCGGTCCCGTGGGCATGAAGGCGTGGACAGATCTCGGCCTTGCGATGCCGACAAGGCAGAGCCTGCGCGAGGGATGGCTGACCATGTATCCGGAGCTGGAGCCGATGCTCAGCGGCGCTGAATATGCGCGCAAATGGCAGTTCCGCCCCGGTTTTGCCGACGTGCTCGACACGATCAATTCCGGCCTGCAGGAGGCCTTCGGTGGCCTGAAGACGCCGCAACAGGTGCTGGAAGAGGCGCAGGCGGTCGGCGAGCAGGTGCTGGCGCGGTGAGTTGAGAGGAGAGAGGAGCGGAATGAGAAGAAATTCTTGCCGCTCCTCTCCGATGCCTCACTTTCAAATCATGAGGTGAACGATGGCAACCGGCATCAAACAGCAGGATCGACAGGACGCCATTGCAGGCTGGCTCTTCATGACCCCTGCGCTATTTCTGTTCGCCTTCTTCGTTTTCATTCCGATCTTTTTCGCCATCTACTTCAGCTTCACCGACTGGAATGGCATCAGTCCGCCGACCGAAGCCAGATTCATCGGCGCAGAGAATTTTCGAGTGCTTCTCCTTGAGGACGGCATCCGTCGCGCCGACTTTTTCAAGGCGCTCAAGAATACGGCCTATTTTTCGCTGGGTGTTGTGCCGATGCAGACGGCGCTGGCGCTGCTGTTGGCGGTGGTGGTGAATCAGCGGCGACTACGGTTCAAAAGCTTCTTCCGCACAGCCTATTACTTCCCATCGATCACCTCATCGATTGCGATCAGCATGTTGTTCCTGTTTCTTTATCAAAGAAATGGGCTGGTCAACCAGGTGTTGCAGGCGATCACCTTCGGGCTATGGCAACCGATCGCATGGATGGCCGACCCGCGCGGCCTGTTTCATATCATTTTCGGCTGGTTTGGGCTAACGCTAGAGACGGCGCCGGACTGGATGCGGGCCAACGTGCTCAGCCTGCCCGTGTGGGACTGGATCAGCGGCCCCAGTGTAGCGTTGATGGGTATCATGTTGCTAAACACTTGGACGACGATCGGCACGATGATGGTGATCTTTTTGGCCGCGCTGCAGGATGTGCCAAGAGAGGTCTATGAGGCTGCTGAGATCGATGGCGCCAACAGTCGACAAGTTTTTTTCGGCGTCACCTTGCCGTTGCTCCGGCCGACGCTTTTCTTCGTGGTCACCCTCGGCCTGATCGGCACCTTCCAAGTCTTCGATCAAGTCTACGTGATGAGCGCAGGCGGCCCGGCCAAGACGACGCTGACTGTGGCCTATCTAGTCTATCGCAACGGCTTCACGAATTCACAGATGGGGCTGGCGGCGGCGATTGCGCTGCTGCTCTTCATCATCATTTTCACCCTCACTCTTGTGCAGCGTCGCATCACTGAGGGGAAGAAGGAGTAAGACGATGGCCGCCTCGATGACAACTACCGCACCTACCGCCGTCCGTCGGGAAAGTCGCCTACGCGAGAACATCCGCCTGGTGCTCTCCTATGCGCTACTTTTTCTGATTGCGCTGGTGTTTCTCTATCCGTTTGTGTTGGCGATCTCGACCAGCTTCAAGACCCTGCCGGAGATCAACGAACGGCCGGTGGCGCTGATTCCGCAGACCTTCACCTTGGAAGGTTATCAACGCATGTTTGCGCTCAACGTGGGGCGCTGGGCATTCAACAGCTTTTTCATTGCAACAACGGTGACGGTCTCAAACGTGCTCTTTTCGGCGCTGGCCGGGTATTCCTTGACGCGCATCGCTTTCCCCGGCAGCCGCTTCGTTTTTTTGGCCATCATCGGCACGATGATGATCCCCGGCATCGTACAACTGATTCCGATGTTCATCGTGCTCAAGACATTGGGCATGATCGACAGTTATACCGGCCTGATCATCCCCAAGATGGTGACGGCCTTCGGCATCTTTCTGATGGCGCAGTTCTTCGAGGCGATCCCTCGCGAAATTGAGGAAGCTGCACGCATAGATGGCGCCGGTCGCTTTCGCATGTTCTTCCAGATCGTGCTGCCGCTGGCGCGACCGGCCATCGTGGCCCTGGTGATCTTTAGCTTCCAGGGAAGCTGGAACGAATTCATGCATCCGTTGATCGTGATTACGACCAATCAGGACCTCTATACGCTGCCGCTTGGTCTTGCCTTCCTGCGCGGCGGGTTGGGGCAGAACCTGCAATGGAACGCCCTCCTCGCCGGCTCGATGTTGACCACTGTGCCGATGGCTACGATCTTTTTCTTCTTCCAGCGCTACTTTATTGAGGGCATCAGCTATAGTGGCGTGAAAGGGTGAGAAGGAAAAGCTCTACGAGAAGGCGCCGGACTCATCATTGCTGCGGCTCGTAGTCGCAGGTCTTCGGCGGACCTAAGAGCCAAATCTACGAGCTGGGCCTGATGTCGTAAAGGTGCTCACGCAGGTCATCTCCTCCGGCTTGACGCAGTGATGTGCTAGAACTTGCGATTTGCAGCCGCAGCTACAATAACCGCCGGATGATTTTGTGAAAACCATTAAGCCGGCTTGTGTTCTCATCCTAGAGCTCACACGGGGCCAAAGAGCCGTCGGTTTTGGACGAATCGTCTACTTTACCAGCAGCAGCGTCACGTCGTTGACGTTTGTGCCGGTCGGACCGGTGATGAGCAGATCGCCGCTGGCCTGTAAAGCTGTGTAGGCGTCGTTGTCGGCCAATGTCTGTTGCGCGTTGACGCCCTGCGCAGCCAGCCGCGCCGCAGTCTCGCCATCGACGATTCCGCCGGCCGCGTCGGTTGGCCCGTCGGTGCCGTCGGTGCCGACGGAGGCCAGAACCACATCGAGCAGACCGGCCAGCGCAATGGCCGCAGACAGTGCCAGCTCCTGGTTGCGGCCTCCTTTACCGGCGCCGGCGACGGTCACCACCGTCTCGCCGCCGCAGAGCACGGCGCACGGCGGCGCCAGAGGCCTCTGCTCGCCGCGCACAGAGCGTGCAATTGCGGCCAGGAAGCGACCCGCTTCACGCGCCTCACAGTCCAGCGTAGTGGTCAAGATCAGCGGTTGATATCCACGTTTCTGCGCAGCCTGGGCTGCGGCCTCGACGGCGACGTGCACGCTGCCGATGACATGCGTCTCGACGTTATCGAGCACTTTGGGCGTCTCCTGCTCCAGCAGACGATGCATCTGTGGTGTAAGGGAAAGGCGATACTTGTCGACGATGGCCTGCACCGTCTCCACGGTCGTGGCGTCCGGGTAGGCTGGGCCGGAGGCGATCGTGTCGAGCCGGTCGCCGAGCACGTCGGAGAGCGCCAGGGTAATCACGCGTGCAGGCGCAGCGCGCTGGGCAAAGCGTCCCCCTTTGACAAGCGAGAGCCGCTTGCGAATGGCGTTGATCTCCACGATGTTGGCGCCGGAGCGCAGCAGCTGTTCGTTGATGGCTTGCAGATCATCGAGCGTGACGCCTTCTGGCAACGCCTCGAAGAGGGCCGATCCGCCGCCCGAGACAAGAAAGAGCACAAAGTCTTCCGCACCCAATGGATCGATCAGTTCCAGCGCTCGTTGCGCCCCTCGCAGGCTGTTGGCGTCGGGTAGGGGATGGCCGGCTTCATAGATCTCTAGGCCGGGCAGCTCGCCCTGGCTATGACCGTACTTGGTAACCACCACTCCCTGTGTGATTACATCCCCCCATTCAGCCAGTGCAGCCTGCGCCATGCGCCACGCCGCTTTGCCGATGGCGATCAGCGTCACGTGCGGCGGAGGTGTGCGGCTGCGCAGGAAATTGCGCACGGCCGGCTCCGGCAGCACCGCCTCGATGGCGCAGTTGAGAATGAAACGAGCGTCTTCGCGGAGTGCAGCAATCATCGTTCCTCTCTTTCAGGGTCATGGGGGAGATTCCGTCGCCGCCGCAGGCCCTTGCCCCTTGGCCCCCCTCTCCCGAATGCTGGGGGAGTTCGGGGCTCACGAGAATACACCGGATTCACCGTAGCCGCGGCTCGTAGCCGCAGACTTTCCCGGCATATCGCCGCATCACGTTGCGCCTATGAATTCGCCGGAGGCTGCAGCGCGCTGCGCCTCCTCGCGGATCAGCGTCAACACCTGACGACGCAAGGCAGCAAAGTGCGGGTCGCTTTCGGTGTCGAGTAAGGTGCGCGGCCTCGCCAGATCGACCACAACCTCTGCCTTGATGCGCCCCGGCCGAGCCGTCATCACATAGATGCGGTCAGAGAGTAACAGCGCTTCCTCGACGTCGTGCGTGACGAAGAGCACGGTCGTGCGGTGCGCCTGCCAGACGGCAAGCAGCAGCTCCTGCATCTGTAGCCGCGTCTGCGCGTCGAGCGCACCGAAAGGCTCGTCCATCAGCAACATCTCCGGCTTGTAGACCAGCGCGCGCGCAATCGCCACGCGCTGGCGCATGCCGCCGGAAAGCTGGTTCGGGTAGGCGCGCTCGAAACCCCCGAGGCCGACCAATTGAATGTGCTCACGCACCAATGCATCCTGCTCACGACGGGGGAGATTGCTCTTTTTCAGCGCAAAGCGGATGTTTTCCTCCACCGAGAGCCAGGGAAAGAGCGTGTAGCTCTGGAAGACCATGCCGCGATCGGCGCCGGGGCCGGTGATCGGCTTGCCGTCGATCCAGATGTCGCCGGCGCTGATCGACTCCAGCCCGGCGGCCATCATCAAGAAGGTCGACTTGCCGCAGCCGGACGGACCTACGAGCGAGACGAACTCGTTGACGCCGACGTGCAAAGAAAGGTCCTGCACGGCCACAACTTCCGCCTCCCGTTGGCCGCCGAAGATCTTCCAAACGTGTTGGGCTTGTAGCTTGGCTGATGCAATCATCGAATCTCGATTCTCTTGCAATCCGTAGGCGCTGCTCGCAGCTGCGCTTCCTCGAATCATTCAGGACAGCCAGCGGAGCACGCACGCTCCCACCCTATCCATCTATCGACTTTGCAGCGCCCACGGAAAGAGCCGACGATATGACCACTTGAAAAGATAGTCTGTGAACAGCCCCAGCAGCCCGATGATCAGGATGCCAAGGATGATCTGGTCGGTCTCCAGGAAGCGCTGCGCGCGCATGATGCGATAGCCGAGGCCCACGTTCGCCGCCACCAGCTCCGCCACGACGAGATAGGTCCACGCCCAGCCTACGGTGATGCGAAAGGTATCCCAGACGCCGGGCATGGCCGCCGGCAGAATGACGCTGCGCAGAATCTCCCACTGCGAGAGGCCGAAGGTGTAGCTCACCTGGATCATCTCGCGCGGGACAGTCTTGACGTTGTCCATGATCATCAGCACTTGCTGAAAGAAGACGCCAATGAAAAGGATGGCGAACTTCTGCGCGTCGCCCACGCCCAACCACAGGATCGTCAACGGCACGAAGGCGACGGCCGGCATGTAGCGCACCAGGTCGATGAACGGCTCGAACAACCCCTCGAAAAAGCGGAAGTTGCCCATCAGCACGCCGATCGGCACAGCCAGCACGGTGGAAAGCACCCAGCCGACCATGATGCGATAGACGCTCGCCCATAGGTCCTGCCAGAGCACCCCGCTGGCGGCCTGGCTGCGCAGCTCGGCGAGCACGGCCAACGGCGAGGGTAGGAAGATCGGCGAGACCCACTGCCCGGCGGTCAGCGCAATCCAGGCGATGAGAAAGAGGGCGATGAAGCCGACGCCGGCGCTCACATACCAGCGCCGGGGAATCTCTCTGCGCAGTTCGAGCAGGCGCACCGGCTGACGTCGTAGCGCAGCAGGTCGCTGTGGGGGAACAGAGCTGCTCATCGGCTGACGAACGAGGCATCGATCAGGACGTCGAGATCGACCGGCGTATCGATCAGGCCAATGGCGATCGAGACGTTCTGCACATCTTCCATCACCTTACGGAACTCGCCCTCAGGTGCCAGGCCGGCTGCGTTTTCGGCCAGATCATAGAAGACGACGCCGTCGAAGGCAGTGGCAAGCTCCTCCGGCGAGCTGCCGACGGCTCTTGCGATGATGGCGCGGCCTTCGCTGGGATTGGCGCGCAGGAACGCCACCGCCTCGTCCCAGATCGTCATCAGCGCCTTCATCGTCTCGGGATTCGCTGCGGCGAACGCTGTGCGCGCGATCAGCACGTCGGAAATCAGTCCTGGATCGGCTGCGCCGGTGTAGAGTTTTTGGATGTCCGGATTCTGGTTGATGGCCTCGGAGATGTACGGCTCATAGGTGACGGCCACGTCCACCTGCCCGGCGATCAAAGCGGCTCCGGCGTCGGCGGCGGGCATCGGCGCGGCGACAAGGTCGTCGATGCTCATGCCAGCCTCCGCCAGCGCATAGTTGAGCAGGAGATCGCTCGTGCTGCCCTCCTCAAAGGCGACGGTCTTGCCGGCTAGGTCGGCGATCGACGCAATCGACGACGGAGCCAGGATGGCGTCGGCCTCGTAGGAGGCGTCCTCGACCAACACCACGCGCAGGTCGACGCCGTTGGCGAAGAGCTTGATGGCAGTGTGCGTCGCTACGTTGGCTACGTCCATGTTGCCGGAGGCGAAGGCGGCGTTGACCTCGGTGTCGGTCACGAAGTCGATCAGCTCGGCCTCGATGCCGTGCTTGGCGAATAGACCCTGCTCCTGCGCAATCCACCACGGCCCGTAGCCGATCCAGGGCTGCGTGCCGATGCGCACTTTGGTCAACGTCGTTCCGGTGTCGGCGGGCGTCTGAGGCGTCACCGCCGCGCAGCCGGTAAGTGTCAGGACGAGCGTAAAGGACAGAATAAAGGTGCGGAGATGGTTCATCGTGCTTTCTCCAACTTGTGATGCAGATTTGAGCAGTTGTGAATCGATCACTTTGCCAAACGATTGTACCTAAGGTCGAAGCAAACAGCGAAACGTTGGAAATGGATACTTTGCTCGAGTCGTCCCAATTGCGGCGCAGCCATTGATGCTGCTGCGGTAGCCTGGAGCAGCGCGGCGACGACGTATTGTCCCTATTGCAAAGGCACTATCCTGATCAAAAGCTGAGTCAAAAGTTGAGGTCAGTCGGGGGAGGGGCGAGAAGCGGTTGCCCCTCCTTTGACTGCTGCGATGAATGCATGCAGCTTCGCAGGATCCTTGCGCCCCGGCGTCGCTTCCACGCCGCTGGCGACGTCGACGCCCCACGGTTTCACCGCGCTCACCGCCTCGGCGACGTTCTCCGGCGTCAGGCCGCCGGCCAGGAGCAGCCGCTCCACCCGCTGCGCCACCGCCGCCGCCACATCCCAGTCGCCGCGCCGCCCGCCGCCGCCGTACAGATGAGGATGGTAGGCGTCGATCAGGAGCTGTGGGCCAG
>CALFWA010000031.1 GCA_937928035.1 uncultured Caldilinea sp.
GAACCTGATCTGGGTAATGCCAGCGCAGGGAAACGGATTCGCTCTGACAAGGCGACGCCACCCTGCGGGGTGGCGTTTTTTGATCGGCTGCCTCGCTGCAAGCCGAACGCTCCCCGCCTCCACTCTCAAGCTCCCCCACCGGCTCTACAAGATCGGCCGCGGCGGAGGCGCGATCTCCGCGCACAACCGTAGATTCTCTCATGAAACTACACGTGCTGGCTCATGACGGTTCATGCAACAAAGGAAATTCTTTATGACAGAACGGCAAATCGTTTCCATTTTAATCGTCGGAGGCGGCGTCTGCGGACTGGGCGTTGGCTGGCGTCTGGCGCAAGCGGGCCGGCCGGTGACGGTGCTTGAGCAGCGTGAGATCGGGCCGGGCAGCCTGCCCGCCGCCACCTGGGCGTCGGCGGGTATGCTTGCACCCCACGTCGAAGCGGAGCCGGGCGAAGAGAAACTCCTGGCGTTGCTCCTGGAAAGCCATGCCCGCTGGCCCGCCTTTGCCCGCGAACTGCAAGAAGCGAGCGGCGTCGACGTGGGCTACCGCACTGAAGGAACGCTGGTCGTGGCCCTCGATCGCGATCAAGCTGAACGGCTGCGCTTTCAGTACGAATTTCAGCGCAGTTTGGGCCTGGAGCTGACTTGGCTTTCCGGCGATGCAGCCCGGAGGCGCGAGCCGCATCTCAGCCGCAACGTTGCCGCCGCCCTGTACAGCCCCCACGATCACCAGGTCGATAACCGCCGGACGCTGCTTGCGCTGCGCCAAGCGTTTCTGGCTGCGGGAGGAGTGTTGCGCGAGCGTGCGGCTGTGGCCGAAATCCTGGTGGAAAGCGGTGCAGTCCAGGGGGTGCGTCTGACCTCGGGCGAGATGCTGCACGCGCCTGTGGTGGTCATTGCCGCTGGCGCTTGGTCGGCGACCCTGCCCGGCCTCCCGCCCGAAGCGCAGCCGCCTGTGCGTCCGGTCAAGGGGCAGATGTTGGCGCTGCAAACGCCGTCGAACGCACCGCTTCTGCGCCATGTCGTCTGGGGGCGGGACGTCTATCTGGTTCCACGCAAAGATGGCCGGCTGCTTGTCGGCGCCACGGTGGAGGAGAAGGGCTTCGACGCTCAGCTTACAGCAGGCGGCGTCTATCAGCTCCTGCGCCGCGCCTGGGAGCTTTTGCCGGGCATCGACGAGGCGCCCCTCATCGAGCTGTGGGCGGGTCTGCGGCCAGGGAGTCGAGACGATGCGCCGATCTTGGGCGCGACGTCGGTGAAAGGGCTGATCCTCGCCACAGGCCACTATCGCAACGGCATCCTGCTCGCGCCGATCACGGCGGACGCCGTCAGCCATCTGATCTTGACCGGAGAGACGCCGGAAAGTATTCGCAGCTTTGGGATCGAGCGGTTTCATCGTTAGAGCAAGGCGCCGAACAAATGATATTCCCACGGTGAAAAGCGCTGGAAGGTGAAAGGATGAAAGAGAGGGGAGAAGATGAGAGAGGGGAGAAGATGAAAGAGAGGAGAGAAGACGAAAGAGAGGGGAGAAGATGAAAGAGATGACAATCGTGGTGAACGGCGAATGTCAACCATACCGGGCTCAGACCGTCGCCGAGCTGATGGAAATGCAAGGGATTGCGCCGGAGCGCGCCGGAATAGCGGTGGCCGTCAACGGCAAGGTGATTGCGCGCAGTCGCTGGCGGGAACATCAGCTGCAACCCGATGACCAGGTTGAAATCGTGAAGGCGGTGGCCGGCGGCTAGAAAACCGATTGCATAGAGGACTGCAAACGGTAGGTTTTGTGAATTGCACAAGAAGGAGGCACAGCCATGACCCCATCGGTGGAATCCCCATCATCCCTCTCTGTAGAGGCATCGGCGAAAGCGGCGGCGAAGGCCGCGCCGTTGGTCATTGCAGGTCGCACCTTTCGCTCGCGACTTTTTCTGGGCACCGCCCGCTATCCCAACCAGCAGGTGATGCTGGACGCCCTGGAGGCCAGCGGCGCCGAAGTGGCGACCGTCGCCATCCGTCGCGTTTCGTTGGGTGGCCAGAGCGAAACCGTCTTCGATCTGCTCAAGGATCGCTATTTTATTTTGCCCAACACCGCCGGCTGCTACACCGCGCGCGACGCCGTGTTGACTGCGCATCTGGCCCGCGAGGCGCTGGGGACGAACTGGATCAAGCTGGAGGTGATCGGCGACGACGAGACGCTTTTCCCCGACGTCGAGCAATTGCTGCAGGCGGCGCGGGAATTAGTTGAAGATGGCTTCGTTGTGTTGCCCTACTGCAACGACGATCCCGTGACCTGCAAGAAGTTGGAGGCCATCGGCTGCGCGGCGGTGATGCCGCTCGCTGCGCCGATCGGATCGGGCATGGGCGTGCGCAACCCGTACAACCTTCAGATCATTCGAGAGCAATGCCGGGTGCCGGTCATCGTCGACGCCGGGGTGGGCGTCCCTTCGGATGTGGCCGTCGTGATGGAGATGGGCTGCGACGGCGTGCTCCTCAACTCCGCTGTGGCGCAGGCGCGCGAGCCGGTGAAGATGGCGCGCGCCATGCGGCTGGCGGTGGAGGCGGGCCGTCTGGCCTATGAGGCGGGTCGCATGCCGAGGCGGCTCTACGCCAGCGCATCCAGTCCGCTGGAGGGGCGCATTCAGCTATGAGCCTGCCCGAGCCACCCTTGCTGGTGATCACCGATCGCCGCATGGCGCGTCGTCTGCTGCCCGCCGTCGTAGCTGAAGCGCTGGCGGGCGGCTGTCGCTGGCTTTTGGTGCGCGAAAAGGACCTGCCGCAATCTGCGCTCATCGCCCTGGTGAAGGAAATTCTCGACCTGGCGCGTCCCTACTCGGCCTGGGTGGGCGTCAGCGCCGACGCACAGGCGACGATCGAGGCTGCAGCCCACGGCGTGCATCTTCCTCAGGGCGCCGATGTGCAGTCCGTCCGAGCGCAGATCGGCGCAACGCGATGGATCGGCGTCTCCGCCCATTCCCGGTCCGAAGTGGAAGCTGCAGCCGCTGTAGGCGCAGACTATGTCACGCTCAGTCCGATTTTCCCGACGCAGAGCAAGCCCGGCTACGGCCCGGCGCTCGGGCTGACGACGTTGCGGCGGGTGGCGCAGGCCGCCCCGATCCCGGTGATCGCCTTGGGCGGGATCACTGCAGAAAACGCAGCCAGTTGCATAGAGGCGGGTGCGGCGGGCGTGGCGGTGATGGGAGAGATCATGCGCGCTGCAGACCCGGCGACGGCAGTGCAGCGGCTCGTGAAAAGCGTTCAAGAAGGGAGACCTCGGCGATGAGACGCAACCTCGACTGGTCGGTGTACGTGATCACAGACCGTCGCGTGGCGGGGGAACGCGATCTGTTGGCGGTGATGCAAGCAGCTATCGAAGGCGGCGCCACGGTGGTGCAGTTGCGCGACAAAAGCGCCACGACGCGCGAGCTGTTGGAGCTTGGGCGCGCGCTGCAGCGCCTGACCCGCCCCGCCGGCGTTCCTCTGATCATTAACGATCGGGTGGATGTCGCCCTGGCGCTGAACGCCGACGGCGTCCACGTCGGCGACGACGACATGCCGCCAGAGCTGGCGCGACGCCTTATCGGCCCAGACCGCCTGCTGGGCGTTTCCGCCGACAGCGTGGAGGCGGCGCAACGGGCGGAGCAGGCCGGCGCTGACTATCTGGGCGTGGGCGACGTCTTTGGCACCAGCACTAAACCCGACGCCGGAGCGCCGATTGGCCTGGAGCGGCTCGCCGCCATCGTGCAGGCGGTGAACATCCCGGTGGTGGGCGTCGGCGGGGTGACGCTGGCGAACGCGCCTGCGGTGTTTCAGGCCGGCGCGGCGGGCGTGGCGGTCATCTCCGCCGTGTTGGGCGCTGCGGACCCGGCGGCGGCTGCGCGCACGCTTCGTTCTATGCAGATCGATCTGTCACGGCGTAGGAGGCAATGACGTGCGTTGCAGCCGTACAATGACGCCGTGGTGTGGTCGCCAGGCAGCATCTGTCACGGCGTAGGAGGCAGTGATGTGCGTTGCAGCGTAGGTTCGGCTTTCAGCCGGACGTCCCGGCAGAGCCTCGGAGCGCAAGATGAGCAAGAATGCCCGACTTCAAGATGCATCTACAAGATTCCCAGAGCGATTTGTTCAACTCCACCAATCGCTGGCGGACTTCATTTGTGAAAAATTTGTGAAAACGTTGGTCACAAGGAGCAACCAAACATGACGCTCTCCGCAACCCTCTGGCAGACCTATCAACCCCTCGCCGAAGCGTGTCTGCGGCATCCCTTTGTGCAGGGGATCGCCACGGGCGCACTTCCAACGGACGCGTTCCGCTTCTACGTGGGACAGGACGCCTATTTTTTGCAGGCGTTCGCCCGCGCCTATTGCATCGCCGCAGCTAAATCGCCGGACTGGAATGGCTTTTGCGCCTTTCACGCGCTGGCCGGCGGCGTCATCGAGGAACTGATGCTGCATGAACAGTACGCCGCCCGCTGGAGCGTCGATCTCCACGCACTGTCGCCCGCCACCGCCACGCGACGCTACACCGACTTCCTGCTCGCCACCGCGTGGGGCGAAGATGTGGGCGTGACCGCTGCGGCGATGGCGCCCTGCATGCGGCTCTACGCCTATCTGGGGCAACGCCTGGCCGAACAAGGCGTCGCAGCCGATTCCCCCTATGCAGAGTGGGTGCGCGCCTACGGCGGTCAGGAATTTGAGGCATTGGCCCGTCGGTTGGAGTCGCTGGTCGATAGCTACGGTCGCAACGCCGACGCCGCCCACGGCGCCTATGCCTACGCTATGCAGTGCGAGTACGATTTCTTCCAGATGGCCTGGGAGGCCGGCGCACAAGAGGGAGGTGCCCGATGAAAAAAGTGTTGACCATCGCCGGTTCAGACTCCGGAGGCGGCGCGGGGATTCAGGCCGACCTGAAAGCCTTCGCTGCACGCGGCGTCTACGGCATGAGCGCCATCACTGCGCTCACCGCGCAGAACACCGTCGGCGTCTTCGGCGTCTTCCCCGTGACGCCCACATTTGTGGCGCAGCAGATCGATGTCGTCATGGAAGACCTGGGCGCCGACGCCTGGAAGACGGGCATGTTGGCCAACGCCGCCATCATTCAGGTGGTGGCGGAGCGGGCCAGGCGCTATCGTATCGAACGGCTGGTGGTGGATCCGGTCATGGTGGCCAAGAGCGGCGACCCGTTGCTGGAACCGGAGGCGCGTACGGCGCTCATCGAGCAGCTCCTCCCGTTCGCCTACATGGCGACGCCCAATCGCCATGAGGCGCAGGTTCTGGCCGATATGGAGATCCATACGCTGGAGGACGCCTGCGAGGCGGCACAACGCATCCATACGCTGGGGCCGCGCTATGTGCTCGTCAAAGGCGGACACCTGCCTGGCGCCCTGGAAGCTGTGGACATCCTCTACGACGGCCAGCGCTTTGAGGAGTTTCGAGCCCCGCGTATTGAGACGAGCAACACGCACGGCACCGGCTGCACGCTGGCCTCCGCCATTGCGGCGGAGCTGGCCAAGGGCGCCGACGCAACCCAGGCCGTGGGCGAGGCCAAGCGTTACCTGACGGCGGCGCTGCGCAGTGCTGCATCCCTGCATCTGGGGCGGGGCTATGGGCCGTTGAACCATTTCCTGGGACAGACGGTGGCGGTGGTTTGAAGAAACTTCGTCAGGCGCATCCTGCGATGCAACCAAGCGCGCATGGAGCTCGAACGTTTCAGCCGGTTGCGCTGAGCGTGCGGAAGAGCGCCTTCGTCTCCGGCGCAGGATCTACATCCAGCTCCTCGCGCAACGTTTGGACGCAGCGTCGGTAGACGCGCGCGATCTGTCCATAGTCGCCCAGTCCGTGATAGGCGATCATCAGGTGGCGATAGGCGCGCTCCCAACAGTTGTCTTGTGCAAGCATGCGCTGGCAGAGGTCAATGGCGTCCTCGTAGCGCGCCTCTTCGAGCAGGCGCTCGGTCAGCCGATCTGCGTTTTCCAGAAAGATCATCGCCAATCGCTCGCGTTCGGCGATGGCCCAGGCCTCATAGCGGGCGTCGGGCAGATATTCTCCTTGATACAAGGCCAGCGCCCGCTCCATCCGATCCGGATCGCTGCGGGACGCCTTCACCTCTTTGAGGAATTGATCGACGTCGATCCACAGGTCGGCGGAGGGACGGATGCCGTAGGCGGCGCCGTCGCGGACGATGTAGGCGGATTCGGAGCCGGCCGTGCGCGCTGGCTCCAGGACGGAATAGAGGGCGTTGAGAGCGAATTTGAAGTTCTGCTGCGCCGTGACCGGATCCACCTCGGGCCAGAGCGCCTCGCAGATTTGCTCGCGATCCAACATCTCCCCGCGATGAGTGATCAGAAGCTGGAAGAGCAGCCGTGCGGGCTTGCGTTTCCAGCCGTTGGGCGGGATCGGCTCGTCCCCGCGCCAGACGCGGAAGGCGCCTAACGTCTGCACGCGCAACTGATAGCCGGGATGCAGCTCGACTCGGGAAAGGTTCAGCGCATCGAGCAGGGAGGTGGCGTAGTCGGACTCCCAGCCGTTGCGCGTAGCCATCAACAGCAAGGGCGTGAAGACGCGTTCATCCGCCGCGCCGAGCAGCGTAGGCCGCGTCCAGAGGAACCCGTAGCCGTTCGCCCGACAGGTCGTCAGCACTTCGGGCAGGAGCTGCGCAAGACGGTCGAACTGCTTTTGGCGGAAGCAGGAGAGGGCCAGCCAAAGTTGGGCGCTGCAACGTCCGAACGGGTCGCTGCACGCCTCAAAGCCGGCGACGGCGTAGCTGAGCCACGCCTCTGCGCCGACGAAATCCCCGGCAAGAACGTGACCGGCGCCCAACGTCAGCCGCACCATGCTGGCGCTCCAACGGTCGCCGGCTTGCTCTGCGATGTCCAGCGCCTCTTCTGCACACCGCAGGGCAGCGCTCAGGTCGCCGGCGTAGCCATAGGTGCGACAGAGTCCCCACCCGGCTTCGACGCGCAACCGCGGCACGGCCAGCATCCGGCTGAACTCCATGCCTTTTTCATAGCATTGGCGCGCCAGCGCGTAGGTCTCGGCGCGATTGGAATAGACGCCGAGAAGCTGTCGGGCGTGCCCCTGTCGAATATGCGCCATCGCCGTGATGAGCGGAGAGCGCAGCATCTCCCCGCGGCGCACGCCCTCGACAGCGGCCTGATAGGCGCGCTCCGCCTCGCCTTGAAAGGCGCAGACCAGCGAAAGCAATAAGAGTGTCTCGCGATGTGCGCGCGGCGTCTGCACCGGCGTTGTGCGTTCGACCTGCGCTTGCGCCTCCAGTCCCTCGCGCACCTCGCGCAGACGACCGGTGCGCAGCAGCATGTGGAAGCGAAGCTCCTCGTTGGAGGAGCCTTCTGGCCGCAGGCTTTCCGCGCGACGACGCAGACGCTCCGCCTCTTCGATGCGGCCGGCGTTCAGTTTGTTTTCGGCGAGCATCTCGAAGAGACGAATCTGCGCTTCGCGATCCTCGTAGCTGTCGCTGAGCTGCTCCGCCTCTTCCAGCAGGCGTTCGGCCTGGCTGGGGTCGATGGTGTCGAGATAGACGCGTGCCTGACCGCGCAGCGCCCGCGCAATGCCATCGGGTTGGCCCCATGCGCGCCAGACCGCTTCCGCCTCTTTGTACCAACGCATCGCCTCGGCGAAGCGGCTGCGCAGCCGTTCGAGCTTGCCCAGCGTAAGCAATAGCATCGGATGTCGGTGCAGCACGTCTGTGGGGAGAGCGGCGAAGTAGGCCGCCAATGTGTCGAGCCGTCCGGCCGTCACCAGCCGATTCGCATAGACATCCAGGAGCGTCGCCACCTCTTCCCACGCCTTGGCTTCGAGCAGATGGTGGATGGCGCCTTCCATGTCCTGTTGCTCGATGAAATGGTCGGCGGCGATGCGATGCCACCTCCGCTGCTCTTCCGGGGACGCCTGTTGGCGCAGAAAGGTGTGAAAGATGTAATGGTAACGCAGCGGGCCGCCGGCCGTTTCCACGACGAAGAGCTCCCGCTCCTTCAGGTAGGTCAGCATGGAATCGGCGGACATGCTCTGGGCAGGCAAGGCCCTACGCAGCAAGGCGTCGCAGGCGGCGGGCGTCAGCTCGCGCAACGTCGCCGTCACGACCAGAAAATGCTGCACGTCCGCCGGTTGCCGGGCGAAAACTTCCTGCGCCAGCAGATCGAAGAGCGCCGCCGGCGAGACCGCCTGCCAATGGGGCGACCACTCGTGCGGGGCGAGCGCCTGGCTGCGCAAGTTCTGCCAGATCAACTGGAGCGCAATGGGCCATCCTTCGGTGTAGTTCAACAGCGCATCAATCTGCGCAGGAGAGAAAGCCAGGCCGTAGTGCTCCGTAAAGAGGGTTGCAATTTCCGATGCGGTGAAAGCGAGCGCATGCTGGTCGAGCAGGAGTGCTTCCCCGCGCAGGCGCAGGCGGCGCAAGCCGGGCAAGGCAATCGGCGGCCGCCCCGCCAGCAGAATGTGCAGGCGAGGCGGCGCCAGATTGACCAGCCGATCCAGCAGCTGAACCATGTCGCTGTTGTGGAGCACGTGATGTACGTCGTCGACCACCAGCAGCGTCGGGGCATTGAGTGAGGCGCTCAGGGCGTTGACGACCTGGCCCAGCACCCCACGCCAGGGCAGCGGGCCGAGGTTGCCATCCCAGCCCTCGATCACGGAAGTCGGCAGCTGGGGGATGGCGGGCAGCGCGCGCCCGATCGCATGGCAGAGATGGAGCAGAAAGACGGCGGGATCACTGTCTTCGTCGCTCACGGCATACCAGATCAGCGGCTGCGCTTCGGCGGCAAGCTCCGCCAGCGCCGTGCTCTTGCCGCAGCCCGCCTCCGCCTGCAAAAGCGTCAGCCGATAGTCAAACGCTTGTTTGAGCCGTTGCACCACGCGCGGGCGGCGCAACATGCGCGGCTGCAGGGGCGGCGGTGTGATGCGCGTGTAGATGATCTGCGGAGCGAGATAATCTATCTTCACAGCGATGACCCCGGCGCCTCGGGATGCTCAGCCAATCGAACATCGATCTTCGAGAAGCGGCGGCGTTCTCCTCGACCTGCCTTCACCGGACAGCCGTCTCCCAAATTTCGGTCGTAAAGGCGGACTTGACGTCCACAGGGGCCGGCAACGCTTCATATTCGGCCAGCATCGTCGCCAGCTTTTGCCACTGCTCCAGCGACTGCCATCCATAGCCATGCTCGCTTGCAGCGTCGCGCAGCTCCGTCTCCAGCATAAAGCGCATGTGTTCTCGATCGGTTTCCGGACCGGCGTAGCGAATCACAATTTCCACCGCCTCCTCGGGATTGGCAGCGGCGTACTCGACGCCGCGCAGCGCCGCACGCAGGAAACGCACCAGCGCCTCCGGATGCTCCTCGATGAAGGCTTCGCTGGATACGTAGGTCAGCCCCAGCGTCGGCACGCCGTAGTCGGCCGCGTCCCACAACGTCAGTTCATATCCCCATTTTCGGATCAAAAACGGCTCGTTGGACTTGAAGAGCGGATACACGTCCACCTGCCCTTCGGTGAGCACGCGCGGGTCGAAGCCGACGTTGACGAGCGCAACTTTGGCGGGGTCGGCGCCGGCCGCATGCAGCAGCGCAAAGAGATCGGGTGGCGGCGTGCCCTTGTAGCCGACCGTGCGTCCTTCCCAATCTTTGGGCGTTGCGAGGCCCGCATCGGCGAGGGCGGCGAACGCCTGCTGCCCCTTTTGTCCGATTAGGGCGATGGAGACCACCGGCAGCCCCGGCTCGGCGCGGCGCTGCAGCACCGTGGCGGCGTCCATGGTCGTCACCTGCACGGCGCCGGCGACGAGCAGTTGCACATGCTCTCCCCGCCCGGGCGAGTGTTCGATCGTCACGTCAAGCCCTTCTTCGGCGAAGAAGCCTTTTTCCTGCGCCACGTAGGCGCCGACGAAAGGCAAATTGGCCTGCGGCTTGTACCCGGCCATGAAGGTCATGGCGAAGCGTTGCGTCTCTTCACCAGCTGACGCACCCCCTGTTCTGACCTCGATCGGCGAGCAGGCGGCTGCAAAAAACAAAACTAAACCAAAGAACAAAGTGCGCAAAACCATACAAACCTACTCCGCAATGTCGATAGTGGGATGAAATGGATAATTGGATGATACCGTGGTGCGTGTTCCGTGTAAAATCTTTACTGCGGGCGTGGCTCCTGGTCGTCGAGCGCGTCCATCTCATCGGTTTCTTCATCATAGCGCACCGGACGAGGTGAAGTAGGAGCTGGCGGGCCGACGATCGTCCAGCCGACTTGCTCCTGCGCCGGGTGAAGCGAATCCGGCGCTGCATGAGGGAGCGGCCAGCGACTGGTGACGGAAGCGATAACCGGCAGGTCGTCCAGCGAGAGCTCGGGGAGCCTCTGCGGCGGAGTGTTATGCTCTGCCGATGGGTTCGGCGGCGCTTGCTGTTTCGCTTCGAGCAGCGGAGGCTCCTGCAACTGGCGATGGACTGCGGCGAGCAGCTGGTGCGCCTGGGCCGCCGTCAGCTGGCTGCGGACGCGCACCTCGCTGCTTTCCCACAGGGCGCGCAGATCGGCGAAATTCCATTCCGCAGTGAGCACCCCCTCGCTGGCTGCGTTGCCCATTTCAACCAGCACGCCGTTGAGACGAGGCGTCAGCTCCTGCGGCGCAAAGATGGCGGATTTCCCGACATAGGTGGTGGTGGGGCGACGCTCGAAAGGATTGGGGCCGACCAGAAACGAACAGGCGGTGTAGAGCTGATTGTCCTGCATGCGAGCCAAGGCGGCGGCGCGCAATTTGTTGTACTCCACCTGTCTGCTCGCAGCTGCGACAAGGATCAGCGCCTCTGCGCCCTGAAAGGCAAGCAGTCGTCCCACTTCTGGAAAGAGCGCATCACCGCCAATGATGATGCCCAGCGCACCGACTTCCGTGTGGATGACATGCCAGTTAACGCCGGGCTGACAGTAGCGCTCATCTTCGCCGGAGAGCATCACCTTGGCCTGGACGCCGAGCAGCGCGCCGTCTGGGCCGAAGACGCCCGTCAGATTGCGGATCACGCCGTCCAACGGGTCGGGCAGGTAGAGGCTGGGCGCCACGATCGTCATCGCCGATTCGCGCGCCAGCTCGCCGAACAGGTGAAGATATTGCGTCCACAGCTCCGGCGCGGCGACGTCAAGCAGGTCCGCCAGGCCGAGGCGCAGGTCGGCCCGCAGGAGGTTCGCGGCGCCGCTGGAGAGCGCGCCGACAAACTTCTGCCAGAGCGAGGCGTTGCGTCGTCGCCCCTGCTCGACCCGCTTGAGCAACCTCGAGCGAAAGTCGTCCAACAGCGGCGGCGCCAGCATTAGCCCTCCTAACTCCGGGAAAACCACCAGCCGTGCGCGCTTATTTTCTGCTGCGCGCAGGAACCGGCGCAGATTTTCGCGATAGTCATCGATTGTGGCTGGAAGTCGCAGCCGTTGTTGGACGCATGCGACGGTGTAACGCTCCAGTGGGGACATCTTCGACCTGTGTTTTCTGGATTCTGTGGTCAACGCGCTGGCGCAGCCGACGTCGCAGTCGCCGCTTCCCAATGTCGGGCCACCAGAAATTCAATCCAGCGATCGAGCCCTTCGCCGGTGCGCGCCGAAGTCTCGAGGAGAACAGCGTGGGGAGCGACCGTCCGAACATTGGCGACGGCGCCGGCGTAGTCGAAGTCCGTCGCTGCGGCAAGGTCCATTTTGGTCAACACCACGACGTCGGCGCTATAGAACATCGGCGGGTATTTGTTGGGCTTGTCCTCGCCTTCGGTGGTGGAGAACAACACCACGCGCAACGCCTCGCCCAGGTCGTAGTCGGATGGACAGACCAGGTTGCCCACGTTCTCGATGAACAGGAAGTCGAGCTCCTCAAGCGCCCATCCTTCCAGCCGACGCGCCACCAGTTCAGCCTCCAGATGACACAGCCCTCCTGTTTCGATCTGGCGCACGGGTGCGCCGCTGCGCGCCAGACGACGAGCGTCGTTCTCCGTCGCCAGATCGCCGACGATGGCCGCCACGCGCCAGTGACGCTCCACCATTCTGCGCATCGTCTCCTCCAGCAGCGCCGTCTTGCCTGCGCCCGGGCTGGAGACAAGGTTGACGACGAAGACGCCGGCCGCCTCAAATCGCGCGCGCAGTGTGCGCGCGATCTCGTCATTTTTGTCGAGCACTGCTTTGCGCAGTTCAAGGATGCGCGGTTTCATTGTGATTCTCCTCGATCTCGATCGACTCCACCTGAAGCTCACGACCCTGCAAAAGTTGCAAACGAGAAGCGCCGCACTCTGGGCAACGATAGACAAAGGGCGGCGTTAACGTTCGATCTGCATTGCACTGAGTGCAAAACACCCGCACAGGCACGCGCTCGATCGCTAGTTCCGCCCCTTCCGCCAGCGTGCCCTGCGCCGCCACCGGGAAGCTGAAGCGCAGCGCATCCTCCATCACGCCGGCCAGATCGCCGAGACGCAGCCGCACGCGCGTGACTCGCACGGCGCCGGCGGCGCGCGCCGCCTCTTCGACGATCTCGACCAGGTTGCAGGCGATAGACAGCTCGTGCATGGCGCTTTTTTAGTAGAGAGGGGCTACGCAGCTAGCCCACCGTTCGGAAAGCTTTCAGAAGGCCGCACAGCGTCTTCATGAAAGAGGCTCGCGTGGGTTATCGCCTCCGGCGTGACGGGACGATGCGTCAAGAACCTCCACCCACGAGCCACGCCATCCTCGCTCCCTACTTGCTCAATTCTATTGCCAGGTTCAACTGCGCAACTCCTATCAGCAACTCCCATTTAGTATAGCATACGCTGAATTCGCAGCGGATTCGCCATCGGCGCCTTTGGTCGCAATTCTAATTTGCTATACAATGGGAGCGATTGTCGACAAACAGAACAGTCAGCATTAGCTGTCATTCAACCCGAGGACCAACGATTATGAGCGGCATTCTTTTGCCCGGACAGGAAAAACAGCCGTCTTCCGGCGGCATCGAATTGCCCAAAGGCTTTGTGCGACGCCGTGAGGAAGCCGTCGAGACAACCGGCGAAACGCCGACCCCCACTGAAACAATCCCCGGTGAAACGACGCCGCCCGCCGCTCCAGAATCTGCGCAGCCAGGGCGCTGGGCGGGAGCGCCGGGAGAGGATTTGCTTTTTCCGCCCAGCGCGGCGCAGGTGCAATGCCCAAACTGTGGGACGGTCTATGTGATTCCGGTCTTTACCATCATCGATCTGGGCGTCAACCCAGAACTGGGGCCTGCGCTGTTGAGCGGGCAGGTCAATATGGCGATTTGTCCGCGCTGCGGCGCCGGCGGCGCCATCAGCGCGCCGCTGATGGTGCATGAACCGGCGCATGAGTTCCTTGGGGTCTACGTGCCGCCCACCAGCGGCGACGACGCCCAGCGGCAGCGCATCATCGGCGACCTGATCCAAAAGCTCATGCGCAAGCTGCCGACCGAGGCGCGCCGCGGCTATATGTTGCAGCCCAAAGAATATCTGGATTGGAACCGCTTTATCGAAAAGCTCTGGGAGTTTCAGGGCGTCACGCCGGAGATGCTGCGCAGACAACGCGATCAGGTGGCCGCCATCCAAAGCCTGGCGCGGCTGGCCGACGACGAGGGCGCGCTCAACATTGCGTTGGAACGCTACCAAGGGCTGGTCGACCGCCAGTTCTTCTCGCTGCTCGATCGCCTGATGATGCTCTCGGGTAGCCAGGGCGACAGCGAGGGGGTGAAAGCGCTGCAAATGCTGCGTCGCGCGCTGCTGGAAAAGACCGAAGCCGGTCGCGAGCTGAAAGCGCTGCAAGATCGCGTTGAAGAGACGGTGCGGCGCATTCGTCCCAATGCCACGCGCGAAGAAGTGTTAAACATCCTGCTCGACGCCTGGAATCAACCCGACGGCGAATCCGTGGCCGCTTCCGCAGCGCTGGCGTTGGCGCCGCTGCTCGACTATCAGTTCCTACTGGCGATTGCAGAGCGGCTGGAGCGCACGACAGACCCTCAGGCGCGCGAGCATCTGGAGAAATTGCGCGAGCTGGTGTTGGCTGTGCAGGATCAACAACGCGTGCTGCAACAGGACGCCGCCGCCCAGGCGCAACAGGCGTTGCAGGCCGTTCTGGAAGCCACCGACGTCGAAGCTGCGCTGCGCGCCAATGCCCATCTCATCGACGAAACGTTTCTGGCTCTGTTGGCGGCCAACATTCAGCGCGCCGAGCAGAATAAGGCGACCGCAGCGGCGCAACGCCTGCGCAAAATCTACGACGCTGCGCTCCAAATCATGCAGGAGCAAATGTCGCCGGAGCTGCGCCTGATCAACGATCTGCTCAACGCGCCCGACCAGAAGAGCCAGCGCAAGCTGCTCGAAGAAAACCGCCGACTTCTGAATCGAGACTTCATCGAGGCGCTCAAGCGGCTAGAAGAGGAGTTCCGCGGGCGAGAAAACCGCGACATCGCCGATCGCATCAAATCGATCCGCGCCCAGGCCGCCCTGATGTTGTGACGCCGATGTCAGAACTCGCTGCAGAAATCATCACGTCGGGCACGGAGATCCTGCTCGGCGACATCGTGGACACCAACGCAGTCTGGATCGCTCAGCAGCTGCGCGAGGCCGGCGTGAACCTGTACTATAAGACCACCGTCGGCGACAACGAGCTGCGGCTGCGCGGGGTCATCGAACTGGCGATGACGCGCAGCGACGTCGCCATCATCACCGGCGGATTGGGGCCGACGGTCGATGACGTGACGCGGCAGGCCGTCGCCAATGCTACGCGCCGCCCGCTCGTCCTGCACGAAGGCGCGCTCGCCACCTTGAAAGAGCGTTTCGCCCGCCTCGGCGCGACGATGACCGAAAACAACATCCAGCAGGCGATGATCCCGGAGGGCGCCACTCTGATCGAAAACCCGGTCGGCACGGCGCCGGGCTTTATCGTGGAGACCGAACGCTGCGCTGTAATCGCGCTGCCCGGCGTGCCCCGCGAGATGAAGGCGATGATGACCGCCAGCGTCCTGCCTTATCTGCGCGCCCGCATGGGCGGCAGCGCAGTGATCCGGCGGCGCATTCTGCGCACCTTTGGCATCGGCGAAAGCGCCATCGACGCACGGCTCGGCGATCTCATGCGCCGCAGCAACCCCACCGTCGGCCTTGCAGCCAAAACCGGCCAGGTGGACATTCGCATCGCCGCCCGCGCCGACGACCCAGAAACGGCCGAACGTATGCTCGACGCCATCGAGGCGGAGGTGCGTGCCGCCGTCGGGCCGTACATCTACTCCACCGATCCGGAGGAGCGTTACGAGACGATGCTGGCGCAACGGATGATGCAAGCGGGCGTCACGGTGGCGCTGCTGGAGACCAACACGCGCGGTGCGCTGGCGGAGCGGTTAGCGACGGCTCTGCCCGATCGGACGCCGCTGCGTCAGCGCATCGTCGCCCCCGAAGAAGCGCCGGCGGAGCTGTCGGGCGCCTTGCAACTGGAGGAGCTCGACTCGGCGGCGCGCGAGGCGCTGGCGCGCCGGGCTGCAACGCGGCTACGCTCGGAAAGCGGCGCAACCCTGGGGCTGGCGCTGGTGGGAACCGCCGGCGCAGAAGAGGGCGTCTTCGGTCGCATTCCTGGCGAGACATGGCTGGCGCTCGACGACGGCGAACGCGTGCACACGGTGCGCATCCCCTTCGGCGGCCGCGACGAATTCACCCATGTTCGCATCGGCAACCAGGCGCTGATCGAGCTGCGCCGCTGGCTCGACGCACACCACGGCTGATTCCGCCCATGCACGAACCTGACAGATCGCCGATCCCAGCCCTGTTGACCATTCTTGAACACGCCTGCGCACTAAAACGCCTGCCGCGCACCGGCTGGCTGCTCAACGGCGTTGTCCCTTGCGAGTCGATCGCCGACCACACGGCCGGCGTTGCGCTGCTCACACTGGCGTTGGCGGACGCGCTCAACGCCGACTGGCAGGCGCAGGGGCTGGAGCGTCCGCTGGATGTGGGCCGTGCGCTGACGCTCGCCGTATTGCACGACCTCGCCGAAAGCCGCGTGACCGACCTCCCTAAACGCAGCGCAATGTTGATCGGGGCGGAGGTCAAACGTCGCGCCGAAAACGAGGCGTTCTCTATGATCGTAGGAGCATTGCCCGCCGCCAATGACTATACGAGCCTATGGCAAGAATATGTTGAAGACGCCAGCCCGGAGGCGCAGCTTGTGCACGACGCCGATGCGTTGGAGATGGTGCATCAGGCGTTGCTTTATGAGCGCGCCGGCCATCGCACCCTGGATGAATTCTGGTGGGGACACCGCTGGCGTTATCGCCTATGCGAACAGTTATTCGACGTATTGCGCAACGCGCGCTCTTGATGTAAAGTAATACCCGACGGGGAGGGCCACATTCCTGTTCAATCACAACTGTTGAGCGAGGACGGAACGATGCATCGATCTGCTCAGCCCCATTCCCTGTGGCGCCGATCTCTGTCGATTTTTCTGCTCTTGTGTTTTGTGGCGAGTCTCCTCCCCGGCTGTTCAGGAGCCACCGCCAGCGCAGCGCCCGGAAGCCCATCCGTTGCCCATGAAAACGCCCCATTGGCCATTGCTCCGGCTGCCGTGGAGCAATCCGCGCGTCCAACGGCGCAACCATCCCCCACCTTGGCGACGCCGACGCACTCATCCTCATCTCGAGAAGTCCAGGCGGCGGAGACAGACGCAGCCACGGTCGACGATCCCAACCCCCTGTTAAAGACGACGAATATTCTTTTGTTGGGAAGCGATCGTCGCCCGAACATGCCCAACTGGCGCACCGACGTGATCATGATCGTGGCCGTCGACCGCGCCAACAAGCGCGTGGGCGTCATCTCGCTGCCGCGCGACATCTATGTGGATGCCATTCCCGGACGCCGCGGCAATAAGATCAACGTGATCGACTATCTCGGCGAGCGGGATGAACCGAACGGCGGCGGCCCCAAATTGCTAGGGCAGGTGCTCGAGGACAAGCTCGGCGTGCCGATCCATCACTATGTGCGCGTTGAATTTGATGCCGTCAAGAAATTGGTCGACGCCATGGGCGGCCTTGAGATCGAAATCGACTGCCCCCTCTACGATCCATATGGCTACGACCAGGGCGGGGCGCCGCTGGCGCTGGACGTCGGCGTGCATCGTCTCAACGGCGGGCAGGCGCTCAGCTACGTGCGCAGCCGGCGCATCGGCGGCGATCTCGAACGAGAACGCAGACAGCAGCGCTTCATCTGGGCGGTGCGCACCCAGATTCAGAAAGAAAACCTGCTGCCGCGCATTCCCGCCATCTATCAGGCGCTGCAAGGGTCGGTCTATACGGATTTGAATCTGATCGAAGCCGTGAAGCTGGTGCGCCTGGCGATGGAGCTGCAGAAAGAGGACGTGCACGGTTTCGTCGTCAACGATCCATCCATGATCCGAGCGGGTTACGCCGGCGCGATGTGGGTCTGGTATCCCAACTGGCCGAAGATCGCAGAAGCGGCGCAAAAGGTCTTTGAGCGCCCTGCGCTCTTCAATGAAGCGGAGGATGGCGAATTTCGCTGTCCGTGACAGATGACGAAAGATGCAGAGATGAACGCGGCGCAGACATGATCGGTCGCTTGCCCGTTTAGGCGATTTCCGTCAAAGTTATAGTATAATGAGCGTTTAAGAGCCCTTAGGCGGCTCTTAAACGCTCAAATTTTTATGTATGCATATGAATGGAACAGCAGCGCGCTCTTCCGATTCATCTGCATCAGGAGTCAGGTTTGCATGTTGTCAGACCGGAGTCGGATCATTTCGCTTGTGCTGGCGCTGTCATTGGCGTTGACGTCATGCTCGAGCGGTGTGTTTCAAGGCTCGCGCGGGGTGCAGAAGGCGGCGCTGGAAGCCCTTCCCAAACCGCCGCTAGACATCACCGGCAGCCATAAACCGTTGCCCGGCGTCGAGGCGCGCAGCTACAATCCACCTTCTCCTCCGATTCGCCCCTTCTCCGTCAGTCGCACATTGTCTTCCGAAACTGCAGCTGCTGCGGGCCTCGGAGCACTGTGGATGGGGCCGCCTGCGCCCGATCGCTTCTCGACCGCCTATCCGCCGGTCGGGCCTGCCTTCAACTGGAGCCAGACAGAGAACTATCTTTTGCTCGGCACCGATCATCGCCCGGGATGGACAAACTGGCGCACCGACACGATCATGATCGTCGGCGTCGACCGAGCCAACAACCGTGCGGCGGTCTTCAGCGTCCCGCGCGATCTTTACGTGCAGATTCCCGGCTACGGATGGGGGCGCATCAATCAAGTCGACAATATTGGCGAAAACATGAATCCAGGCGGGGGGCCGGCGTTGCTTTCTCAGGTGCTGGCCAATACGCTCGGCATCTCGACCAAACACTATGTGCGCGTACGCATGGACGGCTTCGTGGACCTGGTCGATGCGATCGGCGGGGTCACCATCCACCTGGATTGCCCCTTTTACGAGCCGATCTTCAACCTGACCACCAACCGTTGGGATTATTTTGCATTGCCCGCAGGCGACGTGTGGCTCGACGGCGAAGCGGCCTACTGGTTCGTGCGTCTGCGCTACCGGGAAAGCGATATCGGCCGCAATCAACGCCAGCGCGAGTTTTTGTGGGGGCTGCGCAACCAAATGCTGCGCACGAATTTGCTGGCCAATTTTTTCCCGCTCTACAACGCATTTCAGAACATGATCTCCACGGATTTGAACCCGCTGGAAATCCTCGACCTGCTCACCTGGGGCATCCAGCTTGACCCGGGCAGCGTGCGCGCCAGCGGGTTGACGCTGCAGGACTTGCAGAACTACACGACGCCCGAAGGCGCCTCGGTGTTGCGCATCGCCGACCCTGCGCGCGTGCGCGCCGTCGTCGAAGGAATCTGGAGCGCGCCAGCGATGGCGGAGTCCTATCGCAAGGATCCGACCTCCTGTCCGCCTTTGCCGCCAGGCGTCACCTTCGCCACAGAAGCAAGCAGCGCCACGACGTCTGTTGTTTTTGAGACCGATCTCGAGAGCCTGACGCCCCCTGAAGCGCCGGCGCAAGTGGATGGAAAGACGGCGCCCGCCGAGGCGGCCCCGGCGGAAGCGACGCGGAACGATCCGCCGTCCACGTTCGTCTTCCCCACGCCGACGCCAGCGCCCGTCAGCCTGTGGGAGGATCCCGCCGACGGCGGCTAGCTGCAGCGCAACACGGAATACGAATCACGCCCCGATCTCGGCCAGCCGCTCCTTCACCAGCTCGCGGCTGGCCACCAACCAGCGCTCATGGCCGAAGATTTCCAGTGTCATCGTGCCGTCGAAGCGGAAGTCGCGCAGGACCTGCAGCTCATGCTTTAATTTGATGCCTCCCTGCTTGGGTGCACCGAACGGCAGGTGATCGTCGGCGGAGCCGTCGTTGTCGCTGATGTTGACGTGCACCAGACGATCCGCCAACGCAAACATGTAATCTCGCGTCATGCTGCGCGCCGTGTTGATGTTGCCGTGACCGATGTCAAAGGTCAGCTTTAACTCCGGCAGGCGGAAGAAAATTTCGCGGAAGTATTTGAGTTGATGCTTGTTGTTGGGGCTGTTCTCCAGCGTCACCTGCACGCCTTGCTCGGCGCCGTGCTTGATCAGCAGCTGATAGGCCTGGCGGTAATATTCATAGCCCATCTCCTCCGTGAGAAACTCCGGCCAGCCGACGAAGTGCGTCGTGCAAAACGGAGCGCCCACGATGTGCGCGACGTCGATGCAGCGCCGCAGTTCATCGAGCGCCGCCTGCCGCACCAGCGGCGAAGGGCTGTTCAAAGGCAAATAGGGCGCCGCATGGACGACGACGCCCAGTCCACGATCGTGCAGGGCGTTGCGTACGGCCTGCCAGTCGGTCGACTCCGGCGCTGCGCCCGGCGCTTCGACGGTCAGCTCCAGAAAGTCAAATCCCAGGACGGCGGCGCGTTCGATCTCGGTCAAGATCGGTGCGCGTGGGTTGTTCATCATCCCGAAAAGCATCGATGCATCCTCTCTATTTCACGTTGCGCTTCCAGGCCCACCCCAGCGCCGTTGCGGCCAGCGTTAACAGGCCGATCGCGCAGAGAATCATGCCCCAGCCCGGGGCTTGCGGTCGATTGTAGAGCACGCTGATGGCGGGCAGGACGGTGAAGAATTGCTGCATCGGGAGCAGCGCTGCCGCAATACTCAACAGCCCGATGAAGAGGCCAACGATCCGGCGTGGAAGCAAGGCCAACAACGGGCTGAACGCTATCGCCAGCAGAGAGCCTGCCAGCGCCGCCGCCTGCTGCCGAAACTCCGCCGTCAACATACGTTGAGGCGTCCAGGCCGGTGGCAGGAGGTTGAGCGCAGCCACGATCGCCAGCGCCAGCAGAAACGCTCGCATCGGCCAACCGTAGCGCAGCTCCGCCCGAAAGGCGATCAAACCGGCGGTCAGGCTGATCGCCAGCAGCGGCAGGTAGAACCCTTCGCGCCACAGCGACAGCTCGCCGCGGCGGATGGGCGTGAGAAACTTGACGTACTCGCCCAAATCCAACCCTGTGATCACAAGGCCAGCCGCCTTGTGATCGACCCAAGGGCCTGTGTAGCCGAGGAAAGCCAACAACAGCGCCGCCGGCCATAGCCAGTGCAGCAGCGTCTCCAGGGATGCCTGGCCGACGTCAGGGCGTTGAGGCGGCGCCGTGCTCATGCGCTGCGCCCCGCCTCCAACAGCCGCTGTCGATGCCGCGCCTCGCCTTCGGCGAAGCGACGGCGATCCTCTTCGGTCTCCAGCAGCAGCGGCGGCACCGGCGTCGGGCGACGGTCGTCGCCGAGCGCCACATAGACGAAGTAGGCGCTGTTGGTGTGCACGCGCTCGCCGGTCAACAGATGCTCGGCCTCCACGCGTAGCTCCACCTCGATGCTGGTGCGCCCCACCCAGGTGACGCGTCCATGCACCAGCACCAGCCGCCCCAACAGCACCGGCCGCAGAAAGGTGACGCGGTCGACGGTCACGGTGACGGCCGGCCGTCGTGCATGGCGGCTGGCGATGATGCCGCCGCATTCGTCGCAAAGCTTCAGAATCACCCCGCCATGGACATTGCCGAGGCTGTTGGAGTGCTCCGGCTGCATGAACATTGTCATCGTGAGCGCCGATTCTTCGGGTGAACGAGGCGCAAGCGGGTTTTCAAGTGTGCTCAAGCTCCTTCTCTCCTCAATTTCAATCACATTGTCAGGAAACGTTCATAGGCTTCCAGCAAGCGTCGGGCACTGCGCTCCCAGGTGAAATGCGCAGCATGCTGAAGACCGGCCTCGCGAAGCTGGCGGCGCAGCGCCTCGTCCGTCGCCAGGCGCATCAAGCCCTCGGCAATGCTGTGCACCTCCTCCGCCTTGACATAGAGCGCGCCGGGGCCGCCCGCCTCCGGCAGGCAGGAGTTGTCGCCCGTCAGCACCGGTGTTCCGCACGCCAGCGCCTCGACGATGGGCAGGCCGAAGCCCTCGTAGAGCGATGGATACGCGAAAAATTCGGCTGCGCTGTAAAGGGCGGGCAAGTCAGCGTCGTCTATGAAACCAGGAAAATGCACATGCTCGCGCAGCTGCAGTTCCTCAACGCGGCGAAAGATCGCCTCGTATAACCAACCTTTGCCGCCTGCGATCACCAGCCGATGCGGGAGATTCGCCTCCGCTCTCGCCAGGGCGAAGGCCTCGATCAATCTGGTGAAATTTTTGCGCGGCTCGAGGCGACTCAAGGCCAAAATAAAAGGGCGGTCGCCAATGGCGTAACGTTCGCGCACCTGGCGTTGTCGTTGCAGGTCGCACACGGGGCGAAAATGGCTGTGATCCACGCCACCTTGCACGACCGTAATGCGTTCGGGCGGCACACCCCACTGTTCGGTCAGGTCGCGCGCCGTGTGATAACTATCCGCAATAATTCCATCGGCGCGGCGCACGCTGCGCGGGACGACCACATTCAGATAGTGATGCAGGCTGGGCAGTGCAGCGTCCGGATAAAACAGAAAGGCGAGATCGTGGATGGTCAACAGTTTACGCCGCGCGCGCGTCGGCGCAAGCACAAAATCCGTGGCGTGAAAAAGGTCGAGCGGCCCGCCGGTGAACCACTCCACGCGCGGCAAGCCGATATCTAGCCGATGCCAGATGCGCACCAGGTTGCGTTCGCTGATGGGGGTCGCGTGCAACGGCAGGGGCGCCCCGGTGCGCTGCGCTGCGTTCACCGGCCCGGCGACAAAAAGGCGTAGATCATAGCCAGGATTCAGGCGGATCAACGCCTCGATCTGGCCGCGTACGATGCGGCCGATGCCTGCCTGTTGACGAACTGCGGGGGTGTAATCGACCGCAATGACCGTCAAACCCACCTCTCACGCGCGCGTGCGGAAGGTCCAAAGGCGATTGGCGGTGAAATTCCAGAACAACACGACGCCGATGGCGGTCGCCAACGCAAAGTTGTTGTTGATGGCGTGCACCAACCTTGGATCGGCGATCAGCGTAGCCCAAAACGCCTCCAACCCATGGCTGACGGCCCAGAAGACAGCGGAATTGATCATGAGGCCGATCACGCTGACGATGGCAAATTGCCCGAGTTGAAGACCCGCCTCGCGGCTGCGGCTTTCGGGGAAGGTCCAGCGCCGATTGAGGGTGAAATTTTGCACTACGGCCGCAACGAAGCCGACTGCGTTGGCGAGCCGAGGGTCGAGGCGCAGCCCCAACATCAAAATGTTGAAAAGGGTCATATGGGTGACCATGCCAGCTGTCCCGACCATGGCGAACTTGATGAAGCGCTTGACTTCGCGACGATTGGAGTCGCTGAGGGGAAGAGAATGCAATGCGTTCAATGGAAGCCCTCGAATAAAACCTGGCATGAAACCAAAAATCTAATCGGTGTGAAGAATGGCCAACCAAAGGCCAATATACACTAAAATGCCGCGCACAAAGAGGTTATCCACCAGGTTGTGCACTGCGAGATGGGCGACTAACCCCAAAACGCCGACCGCCACCGCCGCCCGCCAGCGCTGCTGGCTGTCGACCAGTGAAACGGCACAGGAGCGTTGCCGGCTCCACGCCACGACCACGCCCCACAGCGTCAGAAAGACGGCGAATCCGAGCAGTCCTGTTTCGGCCAGCATGTTTAGGTAGATGTTGTGCGCATGGCCGAGCGGATCCTCCCAGCGAGGCAGGCGCACCTCGGGATAGACCGCAGCGTAATTGCCGGCGCCGACGCCGAACCAGGGCGAGCGCTCCCACATGCGCTGCGCCGCCACCCAGTGCGCCAAGCGCTCCACCACGGCGAAGTTTTCATCGGTGACCGGCTGCGCCAACACGTCGGTCAGGCCAAAGTACGCAGGGAGATCGGCGAGGCGATCGGTCAGCGGCTTCGGCAACATCGCCGGGGAAAATGCACCCAGCGCCAGCCAGATGGCCAGCAACAAGGCGCTGAAGGCGGAGATCAGTGCCGCCCTGCGACTGCGCAGCACCGCAACTGCCAATGCCCCTGCAAAAGCGCCAAACCACGCCCCGCGGCTCCAGCTCGCCAGCACGCCGAGTGCAATCAGGCCGGCGGCTGCGGTGTAAAACAACGCCCAGAAAATTTGTCGCCAGCGTTGCTCTTTGCAACGCGCCGCCTCCCCCCACGCCCAGATCGCCAGGCTCAGCGTCATCGGCAAGGCGAGACCGAGAAAGCCGCCGAACGGGTTGGGCTGGTCAAAGGCGCCGCTGGCCCGCATAAAACGGCCTAGAACGATAAAATGCTCGGGGCCGACTTGAAAGATAAATTGATAAAGTCCCAAAATTGCCTGCACGCATGCGCCAAGAACCAGCGCAGCCGCCAGCCATCTGCTTCGCTTCGCCGTCAGCATCGTCGGCGCAACGAGCAAAAGCACCGGCAATTGCAGCCATTTTATCACTTCGTTCACGCCTTCGCCTAAATCCACGGCGAAAAACAGCGAAACAAAGAGCGTTGCAGCAAAGACGCCGGCAAGGCCGCTCACCGGCGACCAGCGCAGGGGCAGCGCGCGGCGTCGCGCGCCGTCGACAAACCACAGCGCCACTCCCGCCGCCAGCAGCAAGTCGGTGACGCTGGCGACGCCAAGCCGCAGGCCGCTTGTGAACGGCGCAAACACCGCAAGCGGCAACCAGATCAGCCAGGGCCAGCGCAGGACAAGCACGACAGCGCCAGCCGCAAGAAGGAGGCCGGCCAGTTCAGGCAAGGGCAGAAGTGCAATCGCCGATGCCAACAGCAGCAAGCCGAGCGCATGGTGCAAAGGGCGCTCAACGGCGAAATAACTCGGCCCTACCCGCTCACTCATTCAAAATGCATCCGTTGCAAACAAACGAAGGGTTGTCAGGACCACAGCGCGCTGTCGTCCCTGGTCAAATTCCTGCCTGATCCTAGCGAGATTTCGATTTTTCTGCAACCTCGCACCCTTGCAGTTGCCTTGCGATTGAGCATCGATCGGGCGACGGTCGTTACTTTTCAGCCGTTTTTGCGTCAAGAGAAGAGGAGAAGCCGATCGATCTCAAAATAGCAAGGATATTCAAGGAAAAACGGCGCATGCACACCGCCTCCAGACGAAACCCCACGCGTAGCGCAAGACGGCTCTTGATCTTCCTCTTGCTCGTCGCCTTGACGACAACGACGGTCGGCAGCCCGAAGATGTATGGACAGGACGATGCCCTGCTCACCGCTCCGTTTGGCCCGGCGCTCTTTCTCATTCGGGCGGAGGGTGAAACCCCGCCTGCGTTGCTGCCGCCGACGACGGTCGTTCACGCCCGTCTGGATGCGCCGTCTGCAGACCGGTGGGTGGCCAGCGGCAGCCTGGAGGATGCTGCTCTCCTGGCGAGCGCCGGCCTGGACGTGCAGATTGTCGACGCAGACACCGCCGGCGCCATCTACTACATCGCCGATGCGACGGCCCCGCGCGCCGCAGATCTGGCCGCCGGCGTTGGTCGTCTGCTGTGGCGCAGTGAGGCGCACCTGCTTGTGGCGACGGACGCAGACCATGAGTTGACGCTGCTGGAGACCCTTCCGCCTCAAGGCGTTCCCGTCTCTTTGTTGACTGCGGCTCCGCTGTACGTCGATGAAGCGCCGCCGGCCATCGCCGCTGCACAGGCGACTACAATCGATCCGGCGGTCGCCGCCTTGCTCTCCCAAATTACGCCTGCGGAGCTTCAGACCCTGGTGAGCCAGCTCAGCGGACATACGCCTGCGCCGGTCGGCGGCGGCGCCGTGACCATTCACACGCGATACACGTTCGCCAGCCGCCTGCGCGATGCAGAGCAATTTGTCTATGAATACTATCAACGTTTGGGATTGAACGTGCGCTACGCCCCCTGGAGCTACGGTCAATACAGCGGGCGGAATGTGGTGGCCGAGGTGCGCGGTTCAACGCAGCCGGAGCGCGTGCTGTTGGTCGGCGGCCATCTCGATTCGATGTCGAACGCGCCATATTCCGATGCGCCGGGCGCAGACGACAACGCCACGGGCACAGCGGCGACGCTGGTGATCGCCCGTCTGCTCGCTAGGTATCAGCCTACGCTGACGGTGCGTTTCATCCACTTCACCGGCGAAGAGCAAGGGCAGTGGGGCAGCAAAGTCTACGCAGGCGCATTGCGTCGGGCCGGAGAACAGGTGCTTGGTTTTATCAATCTCGACATGATCGGCTGGGACGGCGACGGCGACCGCATTGTGGAAATCCACACCGGACGCGGCCCCAAGTCCAACGCCTTGGCCGACCACTTTCTGGAGCGCAACGGACGCTACGGCCTGGGCCTGAACTTTGAGCGCAAAACGACAACCGCCAGCCGTTTCTCCGATCATTCGCCCTTCTGGGACAACGACTACGCCTCGTTCCTGGTCATTGAGAACTTTTTCGACGACGCCCGTCCCAAAGACCGCAACCCCAATTATCACACCACCGGAGATGTTGCCACGCAAGTCGATTACGACTATGTGGCGCGCATCGCCCGTGCGGCGCTGGCGACGGTGGCGGAGCTGGCGGGCTACGCATTGGAAGGCTCGCCTGGTGCGCCGACGCCCACGGCGACACCCTCGCCCACCCTCACCCCTACGGCGACGCCGACGACCCGACCCGACGCTTGCGCCTCCATCCTGCTCAACGGTGACTTTGAGGACAGCGGCGGTTGGCAGTTCGGCTCAACGCCTTTCCCGGCGCGCTATACGACGACCGCCGTCTACAGCGGCGCACGCGCTGTCCAGCTCGGCATTCCGACGGGCTTCGCCAACCGCCGCGCCTACTCGACGGTCTTTCAGCGCATCACCATTCCCTCCGACGCCGAAACGCCGGTGCTGCTCCGTTACATGGAGCGCACCTACGGCGCAGCCGACAACGCCGACTATCGCGAGGCGCTGCTGCTCAACAGCAACTATGGCTTCGTGGCGCGGCTGACGCGCAGCTTCGCTGCAGGCGACGAGACGTGGCGCGAGCGCGTCTTCGACCTCAGCGCCTACCGGGGGCGGACGCTCGTCGTTTACTTCAACGTCTACAACGACGGCGCAGGCTCGCAGATGTGGAGCTTCCTCGACCGCATCGAGCTGGGGAGTTGCGTGCGCATCAGCAGCCCGGAAACGCCGACGCCCGAACCGACAACAACGCCCGAGCCGGACGCAACGCCGACGCCGACCGCCGAGCCTGCGCAGGAGAGCAGGCTCACCCTGTCGCTGACGCCCGACCGCTTCTATCTGGGTTCGCTTTTTGAAACCGCCGTGGTCACAGGCGCGGTGCAACTGGGCGAGCAATGCGCAGGCTTCGCCTGGAGTGCATCGACCGATGCCGCCTGGCTGCAACTGACGCGCGTCTCCCAGGAGGATCGGGAGCTGCTGTCGGTGGCGCTCTCCGAGACGCCGCTGGAGGACGGCGTCTATACGACGACGATTCGCATCGAAGCCGTCCCCTTGCCTGACGTCGTCCTGGAAGCGCCTGTGCTTTATGTACAGGGAGAAGTGCAACGGCTCTACTTGCCGAGCATTGCAGTTGAATCCTCCATTCCATAGCGCCGTCGCGCAACACGGGATTGTTTATATGACGAAAAGGCTTCGGGAATAGGTCCGAAGCCTTTTTTGTAATGGCGGAGAGGGAGGGATTTGAACCCTCGAGGGTGGTTAACCCTACCCGTTTTCGAGACGGGCGCACTCGACCAGGCTATGCGACCTCTCCTCGCCGACAGAGTGAATATACATCTTCAACAAGAATTTAATGATAACATGGGTACGCGAGGCTGGCAATTTGTCGCGCACGGAAGTAGCTTTTCTCCACGATCTACATCGGTCAATCATCCCATAATGTAATCGCATTTTTCAGACAAACTGACGCTGACGCAGGGCATGCGAACGTGATAGCGTGATCTCCAGATGTCAACTTGCAGGTATTTTCAGGCGTCAGACCGTTGCGTCTATCGTTGGGATCTGGAGGCTTTTATGAAACGCGTCTTTCTTGCGCTTGCGATCACGCTGCTGCTTCTTGCCGCGCCGCTCGGCATCGCTCTTTCCGATATAGAAGTCGGCAACTGGACGAAATATGCTGGCAACCCGATCCTCTTTTACGGCGCGCCGGGCAGCTGGGATGATTTCAACGTCTATGCCGTGCACGTGATGTACTTCGACAATAACACCCCGGAGCGCAACGACGACGAATATCGCATGTGGTATTCAGGCACGTCGTTCACCCGCAACAGCAAAGACATCGGATTCGCCACCTCGAAAGACGGCATCACCTGGTCTCGCCATGTCGGCAATCCGGTGATCCGCAGCGGAAGCTTTGGCTACTGGGATTATGAGCGCATCAACGCTCCTTCGGTGATTTACGACAAAGAAGATCGCATCTGGAAGATGTGGTACGCGGGGTATGCCAGTTACTTCTCCGGATTTGGCATTGGGTACGCCACCTCGCCTGACGGCATTTACTGGGAAAAATACAATAGTCAGGGCAATGAGGCAGGGCTTGTGTTTGAAGCCTCCGGTTATGCCGATGATTTCGACGGCTACAGCATTTTCTCGCCCGACGTACTCAAGTTCGATGGAAAGTATCACATGTGGTACGCAGGGTTCGGCGGCGCATTCTCGGGCAACCAGATCGGCTACGCCTACTCCAATGACGGCGTCGCCTGGACGCGCTACATCAAACCGGGTGCACAACACGTCGAGCCGGTGCTTTCCGTCGGCGGCCCTGGCGCATGGGATGGAGGCGAGGTGGCCTCCCCCTCCGTGATTCGTCTGAACGACGGTTCACTGGTGATGTTCTACCAGGGCAGCAATCTGGATCAGACGCGCACCGGCATCGGCCGCGCCTGGTCCACCGACGGCGGCAAGACATGGACCAAAGACCCTAATAATCCTCTCGTCACAGGCTCGCCGGCCGGTTCCTGGGACTTCAACCGCGTCTTCTATCCTTCCGCCGTTCTCAATCCCGACGGCAGCATCTATCTTTGGTATCACGCGCGCAGCCGCAACTCGGACCTTACGCCGTTTAAGCTGGGTCTGGTCTTTGGCGAGAACGCGCCGATTATTTATCCTACGCCGACGCCAACGCTGCCGCCTGGCGTTACACCGACGCCGACACCGCCCGATCCAGGGTTCGTCATGTTACCCATGATTCAGAAGGAGCAGCCATAATTCAACTTCGATTTTATTGGTGTGAAACCATCTTTTGCACAGGATTTGCATCGGTGAGCGGTTGTTCCATTGCGGGCAGGGTTGCCAAGATGCTGTTGGGCTCGTTTGTATCACCCTACGAAGAAACTTGAAGAAAGGGGTGCCGCGTCTTTAAACATTTGTTCTCGAGTGCGGAAGAAATCAAGCGTCAAG
>CALFWA010000032.1 GCA_937928035.1 uncultured Caldilinea sp.
ACTGATTCATCCCCGGCCGGTGAAGCGCTGCGGCATTCTGCTCATCACCGCCGACCGCGGCCTGGCGGGCGGCTTTAACGCCAACGTCATTCGCCGCAATGCGCAACTGATGCGCGAAAAGCGTGCGGCCGGCGCAGATGTCTCGGTCGTCACCGTTGGCAAGAAGGGAAGAGAATGGCTGCTTCGCTATGACCCGGTCGTGCGCGCCGAGTTCACCGGACTGCCGGACAATCCAACGACCTTTCACATCGCCCCGATCGTGCGCGTGTTAATGGATGACTTTCTGTCCGGCTACGTCGACGAAGTGGTGATGGTCTACACCGACTTTATCAACACCATCAAGCAAATTCCCGTGGCGCGCAAATTGTTGCCGGTCGAACCGGCCGAGCCGTCTGTCACCATGGCGCCCGAATATATTTTCGAGCCGTCTCCGGAGGCGGTGCTCAACCGCGTGCTGTATGGCTTCACCGAGGTGCAGGTCTTGCAGGCGATCTACGAGTCCCTGGCAAGCGAACACTCTGCGCGCATGGTGGCGATGCGCAACGCAACGGATGCAGCCGATGAGTTGATTGAGGATCTAACGCTGACGTACAATAAAGCGCGACAAAGCGCAATCACCAGCGAACTGATGGACATCGTCGGCGGCGCCAGCGCGCTGGAAAGCGTCGAAACGCTCACCCACTCCAGCCGCAGCGACTGGTTGACGGCTGAGCTGGAACAGATCTGAGAAGAGGCGCCGTCGCATTCGCCGACGAAACAGAGGTTGTTAAAGAGAGTTCGTGAGAATCGAGTGTAAGGAGGTCATCCGTGCCTGAACAAATGATTGGCACGATTCAAAGTGTTGTAGGACCGGTCGTCGATGTTGTCTTTCCCGCCGGCGAATTGCCCGAAATTTATGACGCCATTCACGTCAAGATGGATGATGGCTCGACATTGGTTCTGGAAGTCGAGCAACATCTCGGCAATGGCGTGGTGCGCTCTGTCGCCATGGGCAGCACAGACGGCCTTCGCCGCGGCATGACGGCCGTTTCCGACGGCAAGCCGATCATGGTACCGGTCGGCCCCGCCACCCTGGGCCGTCTTTTCAACGTCACCGGCGACCCGATCGACGGCAAGGGCGAAGTGAAAGCGGAAGTGCGCTATCCCATCCATCGCCCGGCGCCCCCGTTCGCCGAACAGAGCACCAAAGCCGAGATGTTCGAGACCGGCATCAAGGTCATCGACCTGATCGCCCCCTTCACGCGCGGTGGCAAGACGGGCATCTTCGGCGGCGCCGGCGTGGGCAAGACGGTCGTGATCCAGGAGTTGATTCACAACGTCGCCGAATTCCACAGCGGCTATTCGGTCTTCGCCGGCGTCGGCGAACGCAGCCGTGAAGGCAACGACCTCATGCGTGAGATGATCGAGTCGGGCGTGATCAACTCGACGGTGATGGTCTTCGGCCAGATGAACGAGCCGCCCGGCGCACGCCTGCGCGTCGGCCTGACCGGCGTGACAATGGCGGAATACTTCCGCGATGAAGGTCGCGATGTGCTGCTCTTCATTGACAACATCTTCCGCTTCGTGCAGGCCGGTTCAGAGGTCTCCTCGCTGCTCGGGCGCCTGCCCAGCGCCGTCGGCTACGCCCCCACCCTGGGCACCGACATGGGCGATCTCCAGGAGCGCATCACCTCGACCAAGAAAGGCTCGATCACGTCGATGCAGGCAGTCTACGTGCCCGCCGACGACTACACCGACCCGGCGCCGGCCACGACCTTCGCCCACCTGGACGCCACGATCACGTTGCAACGCTCGCTGGCCGACCAGGGTCTCTTCCCAGCGGTCGACCCGTTGGGTTCGACCAGCCGCATCCTGGATCCGCTGATCGTGGGCGAAGATCATTACAACGTCGCCCGCCAGGTGCAGCAGACGCTTCAGCGCTATAAGGACCTGCAGGACATTATCGCCATTCTCGGCGTCGAAGAATTGAGCGAAGACGACAAGCTGATCGTAGCGCGCGCGCGCAAGATTCAGCGCTTCCTGACGCAGCCCATGTTTGTTGCAGCCCAGTTTACAGGCCGTGAGGGCCGCTACGTCAAGATCGAGGACACCGTGCGCGGCTTCCGCGAAATTCTCGACGGCAAGCACGATGATCTGCCGGAGCAAGCTTTCTACATGGTCGGCACGATCGAAGAAGCGCTCGAGAACGCCGAACGAATGCGCAATCAGTAAACAAGCAGGCCTGCGCAGGAAAGGGAGGGGCGCACAAACGTAGAGAAGGCTTACGCCGCCCCTTTGTGCAATGCGCAGCGACGGGCTTGGTTGGAAGGAGTCTTCTTCATGGGCATCAAGGTGGACATTGTCACACCGGAAAAAATGCTCTTCAGCGGCGAGGTCGATATGGTCACGCTGCCGGGGGCGAACGGGCAGATGGGCATCCTGCGCGGGCATGCGCCGCTGCTTTCGACGCTGGACATCGGCGAGATCGTGCTGCATCGGCGCGAAGGCAATGAATATATCGCCGTCAGCGGCGGCGTCGTCGAAGTGCGCCCCGACAAGGTGACGATCCTGGCCGATGTGGCCGAATCCAGTGAAGAGATCGACGAGCAGCGCGCACAAGCCGCGCTCGAACGAGCGCGCAAGTTGTTAGCCGAAAACCCGCCGCCTCAGAAGGTACCTGAGATCATGGCCTCACTGCGCCGCAGCTCGTTGCGGCTGAAGGTGGCGCGGCGACGCGCAGGACGTCGAACCAGCGCCGTCCCTCAGTTTGAGGGTGAGGGTGAAGGCGAGAACCACTGACCGTGGTGTTCTGCTTAACCTCTTTTTTGGGGTGCATCGCCAAAGCAGAGTTTGCACTTTGCATCGCAAGCTCTGCTTTTTCTTTTGGGACCATCCACAACTTTCCGCCCGATCAGAACGCTGCAGCGCCCGCTTGCGCAGGCGCAAAATTGTTGGAGTTGGAATAGATTGCGGTTTCCGCTTCGTCGATTTGGGATGAATCTGGGCCGGAACGTATAATGGTAAAGTTGACGATTTATGTCGTCAGGAGCGATTCGTATAGATAAACAATTATGTTCGGTAAACAAATCGGCATCGACTTGGGAACCGTCAACGTCCTTGTTCACGTCAAGGGGCGCGGCATTGTATTGAATGAGCCGTCGGTGGTCGCCATCCGTGTGCGCGACAACACGATGGTGGCGGTTGGCCATGAAGCCTATGACATGTTGGGGCGCACGCCTGAAAGCATCGAAGTGGCGCGGCCTATCCGAGACGGCGTCATCGCCGACTTTGTGGTGACGGAGGCGATGTTGCGCTACCTGATTCAAACGGTGGCAGGCGATCACAACCCTCTTTTTCGCCCCTTGTTTCGTCCTAGAGTCATGATCAGCACCCCGCGTGGGGTGACCAGCGTCGAGGAGCGCGCCGTGCACGACGCCGCCATGCAGGCCGGCGCCGGCGCAGCGTACCTGATTCCCGAGCCGCTGGCCGCCGCCTATGGGGCCGGTCTCCCGATCGGCACGCCGACGGGTAACATGGTGGTGGATATGGGCGGGGGCACCACGGAGGCCGCCGTCGTTTCCATGTACGACATCGTGGTGTGGAGCAGCGTGCGCATCGGCGGCAATCGCTTTGATGAGGCGATCATCAACTACGTGCGCAAGAAGTACAATCTTTTGATCGGAGAGCAGACCGCAGAGGAGATCAAGATCGGCATCGGGAGCGCGCTGCCGATGGAGGATGAACGCTTCATGGAGGTGCGCGGCCGCGATCAAGTCACCGGACTGCCTAAGATCATCCAGATCAGCAGCAGCGAGGTCACCGAGGCGTTGCAGGAGCCGCTGCAGGCAGTGGTGAGCACCGTCCGGGCGACGCTGGAAAAGACGCCGCCGGAACTGGCAGCCGACATCATCGATCGCGGCATGGTGCTGACAGGCGGCAGCGCGCAGTTGCGCAACATTGCGCAATTGTTGACGCAGGAGACCGGCGTCCCTGCCTATGTCGCAGAAAATCCGATCGCCTGCGTCGCACTCGGAGCCGGACGCGCGCTGGAGAACTATGAAATTATGCGCCGCAGCCTGCCGATGGTGTCAGATTGACTGCAGCCGTCAATCGCTGTGGCGCCAACAGGTGCATTTTTTATTTTGCCCTAAAGCGTTTTTTGACGAGAATATCGAGAGTCAGTAAAATCGTAAGCGTGATTCCCAGGGAAAGTTGGTGACCGAAGATTGATTGTAAACGGCGCAGCGTTGCAGCATCGACACGGGAAACGTCGACCTTTTCCTCGGAATCGCACAACAGCGCACACCCTGATCAATGAGTTAAATCGACATGGGTAAAGAGATCGTCAACACTTCAGGCGCGCCCGCCGCCATCGGCCCCTATTCGCAGGCAGTCCGCGTAGGTCAATTTTTGTTTGCATCCGGCCAGCTAGGTCTCGATCCGGTCACCGGCGAATTGCGCGACGGGATCGAGGCGCAGACGCGTCAGGCCCTGGCCAACATGCAGGCCGTTTTAGCGGCGGCGGGAGCCACCACGAAAGACGTCGTCAAAACGACGATCTTCCTGGCGGACATGGCTGATTTTACAGTCGTCAATCGCATCTATGCGGAAGTCTTTAGCGAAGAGCCGCCTGCGCGCAGCACCGTCCAGGTGGCGGCTCTGCCGAAAAACGGTCTAATCGAGATTGAAATGATTGCGTGGGTGGGCGACTGAACGGCGTATTCATCACCGATCGGGTGATAGGATAAAAATTCTTTTTTCGGAGGATTTTAAAGCTGTATGAGTGATTTGCAAGCAGCGTCGAACGGTGGACAGAGCTGGCTAAACGGCGGCGCATATGACCATCCGATGGCGGCATGGTTGGACGAAATCGACCGCTCCATTCAAGAGCCAGTGGCAGGCGAGATTCGCACCGGCGTCATCGTCGACAAACGCCCCCATGAAATCCTGGTGGACATCGGCTTCAAGTCAGAAGGCGTTGTGTCCGGGCGAGAGCTTGAGCGGCTCGGTGAGGCGCTTGCGTCTCTGAAGGTGGGGGACGAAGTGCCGGTCTACGTTATGCGCGAAGATCGCGATGGCAATCTCCAGCTCAGCATCAGCCGGGCGCTCGCCGAAAAAGACTGGGAACGCGCCGAAGCGCTGATGCAAAGCCAGGAAATCTTCGAGTGTCCGGTGGATGCATACAATCGCGGCGGCGTCATTGTGCGACTGGGGCAGGTGCGCGGCTTTGTGCCGGCCAGTCAATTGGTCAGCGCGCCGGCGAGCACCGGCGAAGAGGACGCTGACAGCCGCTACGCATCGCTGTTGGGGGAAAAGCTGAAGCTGAAAGTGATCGACATCGATCGCAAACGCAACCGCCTGATCCTTTCGGAACGTCTTGCCATGCGCGAATGGCGTCGACAACAGAAGGAGCAGCTCCTCGACACCTTGCATGAAGGCGCAGTGATGGAAGGCGTGATCAGCAGCATCGCCGACTTCGGCGCCTTCGTCGACCTTGGCGGTGCCGACGGTCTGATCCATCTCAGCGAGCTGAGCTGGAACCGCGTCACGCACCCAAGCGAGGTCGTCAAGATCGGCGATCGCGTCAATGTGCAAATCCTCAGCATCGACAACGAGCGCCGACGCATCGGCCTGAGCCTGCGCCGGCTCACGCCCCAACCTTGGGAAGTGATCGACAACACCTATCAGGTCGGCCAAATTGTTAAAGGGCGCATCACCAAGCTGGTGAACTTCGGCGCCTTCGCCCGCCTGGTCGACACCGGCATCGAAGGCTTGATCCACATCAGCGAGCTCGCCGACCGACGCGTGACGCATCCAAAGGAAGTCGTCAGCGAAGGCGAAGTTTATGACCTGCGCATCATCCGCATCGAAGGCGATAAGCGCCGGTTAGGACTGAGCCTCAAACAGGCGCAGCCCGAGCCAGAAGTCGACTGGCAGATCGCTCCCAGCGCTGAGCAGGGTGAGGCGGAAGGCAGCGCAGCGAATACAGCACCCGCCGACCATGAGGCGTCGATGGGCGAGTCCTCTATGGTGGCCGAGGTCGCCGAATAGAGGCTCGGGTTTGCTTTCACCGGAGGTCGTTCTTCTGTAAGCATTGAGCGCTGAACACTCCATGAGACCTTGATTTGGATTAGAAACGGGGACGCAAGTGCGTCCCCGTTTTTTCGTGCAGGCTGTGAGAAGCGTCCGTCGAGGTGCTGTGATAGAATTGAATTTTAGCGCTTGCCGGAATAACGGCAGACACACAGAACCTTTTGTCTCAAATTTCTGAGAGGAGGTCATGGCGATGACCGTTCGTGTCGAAGTGCGCAGCATCCATCCAACGGCGGGTCAGCACATTGTGCGTGAGGCGGCGAAGCTGGGCGTTTATGGCGTGAAACGCTGTGAGGTGGTGCGCCTCTATTTCCTTGAGCGCGATCCCGGCGATGAAGCGGTCGAGCGCCTGTGCAGGTTGTTGCTTGCGGATCCGGTCACGGACGTGTGGCGTATAGTGAGAGAGGCCGGAGTCGTTGCGCCGAAGCCTCCAATGTTAGGAACCCAAGCGCTGCATGTGATCGAAGTCGCTTTCCGCCCCGGCGTGACCGACGTGCCAGCGCGAGAGCTGCGCCGCAGCATGGCGGAGATCGGCCTGCCGGATTGTGAGACGGCGACCGGCGTCCGCTATGAGTTGGAAGGCGAGCTCACCGAAGCGGAGCTGCGTCGGCTGGCGCAACTGTTGTTATGCAACGAAACCGTGCAGCATTTTGCGCTAGGCGAAATCGCCGTGCACTTTGGTCATGAGACGATGGCCGGCGAGCGCGTCGAGATCATCCCTGTGCGCGACCTGGATGATGCGGCGCTGCAGGCGCTCAGCAAAGCGCGCCTGCTCTCGCTCGATCTGGACGAGATGCGCGTTATCCAACGCCACTACATGGAACTGGGGCGAGATCCAACGGACGTCGAGCTGGAAACGCTGGCGCAGACATGGTCTGAGCATTGCGTTCATAAAACTTTCAAGGCGCGCGTCGAGTTTATCCATCGCAACGCCGACGGCTCCGTGCGCAGCCAGGAGACGATCGACGGCCTGATTCACCGCTATCTGCGCGCTGCAACCGACGCTGTGCGGCCGGAGTGGCTGCGCTCTGCCTTCGTCGACAATGCCGGCATCATTGCCTTTGACGACCAGTACGACTTGGCTTTCAAGGTGGAGACACACAACCACCCATCGGCATTAGAGCCGTTTGGCGGCGCCAACACCGGCGTCGGCGGCGTCGTGCGCGATATCATTGGCGTCTCGGCGCGGCCCATCGCCACGACCAATGTTCTTTGCTTTGGCCCTCAAGATTTTCCTTATGGCCAGTTGCCGGAGGGCGTTCTCCATCCGGCACGCATCGCCGAGGGGGTGATCGCCGGCATCGGCGACTATGGCAACAAGCTGGGGCTGCCGACCGTCAATGGCGCCATCCTCTATGATGAAGGCTATCTGGGCAACCCACTGGTGTTCTGCGGCTGCGCAGGGCTGTTGCCCCACGGCAAACATCCGACCCGTGCGCAGAAAGGCGATCTGATCGTCGTCATCGGCGGTCGCACCGGTCGCGATGGCATTCACGGCGCCACCTTCTCCTCCACTGAATTGACGCACGAGACCGGCGAAATTGCGGGCAGCGCCGTGCAGATCGGAGACCCGATCACCGAAAAAGGATTGATTGAGCTGGTGGAGGCTGCCCGCGAGCGAGGCCTGTACAACGCCATTACGGATTGCGGGGCCGGTGGTTTTTCCTCCGCCATCGGCGAAATGGGCGAGGCGCTCGGCATCGACGTCGATCTCTGCAACGCGCCGCTGAAATATCCCGGGCTGGCGCCGTGGGAAATCTGGATCTCCGAGGCGCAGGAGCGCATGGTGCTGGCCGTCCCGCCGGAGAAGCTGCCGAAGCTGCAACAGCTCGCCGAGCTGTGGGAGGTCGAGCTGAGCGTATTGGGGCGGTTCACAGGAGACGGAGATCTGGTCGTGCGTTTCAACGACCGTGTAGTCGCCCAGCTGTCGATGCATTTTCTCCATCACGGACTGCCCAGACGCACCCTGCGCGCAGAGTATCAGGAGCCGCCGCCTGCTCAACCGCTCCCCGAAGCCGGGGTCGAGCTGAAGTTTCCAGGCATGGACCTCAACGACGTCCTGCTAGCGATGCTGGGCCACCCTTCCATCGCCAGCAAAGAGCATGTGGTGCGCACTTATGACCACGAGGTACGCGGCGGAACGATCGTGCGGCCGTTTGTTGGCCCTGCGCTGGATGGCCCGGCGGATGCAGCGGTGCTCAAGCCGCTGGGAACATGGCAGCATGACCAGGCGTTTGTGCTCAGCAACGGCATCAACCCGCTGATCGGCCGCATCGATCCTTATGCGATGGCCATCAGCGCCGTCGATGAGGCGGTGCGCAACGCCGTTGCCGTGGGCGCCGATCCCGACCGTATCGCCATTCTAGATAATTTTTGCTGGGGCAACCCGACATATCCCGATCGATTGGGCGCGCTGGTGCGCGCCTGTCAGGGCTGCTATGACGCTGCGCTTGCCTATCGCACGCCGTTCATTTCGGGCAAGGACAGTCTTTACAACGAGTTCAACGGCAAGCCGATCCCGGGCACGCTGTTGATCTCGGCCATCGGCATCGCACCCGACGTGCGTGCCTGCGTGACTTCTGCGCTGAAGACGCCGGGCAATCGGCTGTATCTGCTTGGAGAAACGAAGGTGGAGTTGGGAGGTTCGCTGCTGAATGCGTTGCTCGGCGAACAGAGTGGAGCGCCGCCTTCGATGCCGCAGAAGCCTTTAGAGCGCTATCGAGCTTTGCATCGGGCCATGCGCAATGGACTGGTGCGCGCCTGTCATGATCTTAGCGAAGGGGGGCTGGCAGTAGCTGTGGCCGAGATGTGCATCGCCGGGCGGTTGGGCGCCGTCATTCACCTAGATGCGCTGATCGAGTCTGCAGATGTAGAATCTCTGATTATCCCGCTGCTGTTTAGCGAAAGCAACGGACGGCTGTTGGTCGAGGTGGCTGAGACAGACGCCGTCACCTTTGAGGCCTTTTTTGCAGGACAAACGTTGACCCGGGTCGGCGTGGTTGTGGAGGAGCCTCGGCTCAGTGTGGTGGTGAACGGCGCCGCCATTATCGATCTCCAGGTGGAGCAGCTTGTGAAGGCATGGAAGGGACAGTGAACGTATGAAGCCTTCGATTTTGATTTTACACGCATCAGGCGTGAACCGCGACGCTGAAGCTGCTCACGCCTGTGAGTTGGCGGGCGGCGCGCCGGAGATTGTCCACATCAATCAGCTGCGCTGCGGCGAACGCAAACTGACCGACTATCCGATGTTGCTTCTGCCGGGTGGGTTCTCCTACGGCGATGCACTGGGCGCCGGTGTGCGGCTGGCGCTCGACCTGCAGGTGTACTTTCATGACCAGCTTCATGACTTCATCGACCGCGGCAGGCTGGTGCTCGGCATCTGCAACGGTTTTCAGGCGCTGGTGAAAGCAGGAGTGTTGCCCGGCGTTCGCGCCGATCGTTCGGCGGCCGGGCTGCGACCCATCGAAGAAATGGCTCTGCGTCGCGTCACCTTGACAGAAAACGCCAGCGGCCGCTTTGAATGTCGCTGGGTGCATCTGGCTGTGAATCGACGGGCGAAGGCCTCCTTTCTGCGCGCCATCGAGGATTTGATCTTCTGCCCGGTGGCGCACGGCGAAGGCAACTTCCAGGTCAAGGACGCAGAGATGCTCGCCGAGATCGAGCAGGAGGGCCTGGTTACGTTTCGCTACGTCGATGCAGAAGGCCGGCCGGCCAACGGCGTTTACCCACTCAACCCCAACGGCTCGGTCGCCGACATCGCCGGCATCTGCAACCGCCGCGGCAATGTGGTCGGTCTAATGCCGCACCCGGAGGACCACATTTTGCCGATTCAGAACCCGCTGGGGCGGGCAGGACAGCTTGGGCTGACGATCTTTCGTGCAATGGTGGCCGCGCTATGAGGATTGCACAAGAGAAGTCAGCGATGTCTGTGATGTAGTACATCTATGACGTAGTGTACGCAAAGGCAAGAGCCAATGAAGGCCGCCTCCCTGATGAATCTGATTTGACGCTTTTATCGTCATCTTTTTCATGATAACAGATTCATTAGGCTCAATGTGGCTGCAGGCGCGGCGGTCTGTCGATTCTAATCATCGAGTTGAACAGCGAAGAGACCTGGATCGCCTTGTGAACTTGTTTGCACTCACTGATGAGCAACTTTTAGAACAAATTGTGCAGCGGAACGCCGAGGCACTAGAAACATTGTACGATCGCCACGCTCAGGTTGTTTACAGCCTGATTCTACGCATCGTGCGCAATCAGACAGGCGCTGAAGAAGTGCTGCAGGAAGTGTTTTGGCAGATCTGGACGAGCGCAAGTTCTTATCGAGGCAGCGGCTCAGCGGCAGCGTGGATCTATCGAATTGCGCGCAATAAGGCATTAGATCATCTGCGTCGACTGAAGCGCACCACTGAAGGCAACGAAGTAGAATATCTGGATGCAGTGGCCGATGCGCTGGAGCCCGTCTCGTCGGCGAAAAACTTCTCCGTCGAGCAAACAGCAGAACGCAACTGGCGCGCCCAGCAAGTGCGGGCTGCCCTGCAATCGCTGCCGGACGAGCAGCGAATCTGTGTAGAACTTGCCTATTTCGACGGGTTGTCGCAAAGCCAGATCGCCGAGGTGTTACGTCTGCCGTTAGGGACAGTCAAGACGCGACTTCGGCTAGGCATAGAAAAACTGGAGCGTTTGTTGCTGGCGGCCGGGCTGCGAGGGAGTGAGGCGCTGCAATGAGTCAAGGATTGAGTTACGACGAGGTGATGGAGATGCTTCCCGCCTACGTGTTGGGTGCGTTGGAGGCGGACGAGATGTTGGCGATCGACGAATATCTCCGACGTCATCGCTTGCTCGAGGAGCGGCTGCAAACGTTACAGGAGAGCACTGCTCAGATCGCATTGGCGGCGCCGATGGCGACTCCGCCGCCGCGCGCCAAAGAGGCATTGATGGCACGCGTGCGGAGCGAAGCTCTGCCCTTTCTCCAGGACATATCCGCCCAGGAGAGACGGCTGTCGATAAATCCATTGCTGCGTCGCGCGCCAGGCAGCAAAAAGCCTGCCTCACCTTTGCCTTCTCCTCGAATGACGATCCCGTCCGTTGCGCCATCCACCTCTTCAGGACGCCGCTTTCAATTTGGTTGGGCTGCAGCTGCCCTGACGGCCGCGTTGATGTTGCTGGCAATCATAATCACGAGCGCCTCCTATCAAAATCGGATCGAAGCCTTGCAACAGGAGATCGCCCTTCGCGACAGACAACTGGTAGAAATGAATCGGCAAATGGAAGCGTTGGAGGAGCAGTTTTTAAGCGTGCAAAATCAGCTGGCGGCTTTCACCCAGCCCGATCGCGTCATTCCGCTGACAGGCACAGAAGCTGCGCCGGAGGCGCGCGGCCTCTTTCTACAGAAGCAAGGGGACGGCTTTCTTTTTGTGCGGGGCTTGCAGCCGCTTCCAACGTCGCAAACTTACCAGCTCTGGCTCATTCCTGCCGAAGGCGCTCCTATTTCGGCCGGCTTGCTGGGGGCGAATGTCGCCGCCGACGATGGCGTCCGCACCGTAGCAATCCCTCCAGAGGCGGAAGGTTTTGCTGCTGTCGGCATCAGCATTGAACCAGAGGGTGGCAGCCCTTTGCCCACCGGCCCAATCGTAGCTCTCGGGTGAGCTCTCCTCTGCGGACAGCCATCAAACAGCCGTCTCTGCTAGATAGTGAGACGGCTGTTTGATGTTCTGAGGCTAGGAGTTGCAGCGCATTCTTGCACGATCCTCAAACCGTTTCCTCCTTGCAGATTTCTCTACCTTTTGATTGCTTTCTTTTCCCCTCCGTTTACAAGCGCAATAGATCCAAACAGGATTCGGCTACGTCAGACTGTATGACTTGCGCTCGAGCGACGAAAAAACTGCCCGAGCCAACGAACGTCCCCGGATGACTTGCGTAAAAGGAGAGAAATATGAATTGCTTACACTTTCGGCCCAAAATTGTTTCGCTCTGGGTAGGAGTTGTTCTGTTTCTAGGCGCGTCGCTCGGTGGATGTCAAGGCATTTCTCCGGATGGTCTTCCACCGATGGAGATGATGCCAGAAGACACGATGGAGGTACTCGAGGAGATTGAGTTGCCTTCGACAATAGAGCCGCCCACCATGCGCAGTGAAAACGAGCATGAAGCCGCTCCGATGGCCTCATCGGAGAGCATGACGGCCACGGAAGAGACGATGTCGACGATGGTCTCCTCCCCGTCGATGGCAGGACATCATTCGCATGGAGAGGGAACGCCGACAGACCCGATGGGTAAGGCCCCTGTCGCTCTAGAGTCGACCTCGATCCCAACGCCTGCTGCGCAGGATTCTATGTCGTCCCGGTCCAATCCAGTGGCCCGGCCGGAGAGCAACGAAAATGTTTTCATCGTTGAAATTCAGCTCTTTACCTTCCAGACGCCGGAGCTACGCATCCCCGTCGGCGCAACGGTCGTGTGGCGCAATCTCGATGACATCGAACATACAGTGACCTCTGGGGTTCCTGGCACCCCCGACGGCCGTTTTGACTCCGGCAATTTAACGCTGAATCAAGAATTCCATTTCACCTTTTCTCAGCCAGGAGAGTATTCCTATTTCTGCAATCGTCACCCGCACATGACAGGGAGGGTGATCGTGGAGGCGCCTTGAGATCTTTACCTATATAAAATTCCTCAGCAGTCCCTGTCCATGTCTCTGCTGGGATGGGCAAAGGCAATGTCTTCGCCCATCCATCCACCCTCATGGCTGAATTTTGAAATGAATTCTAGGCAGCGCAAGGTTGGAACTGAGCAAGCAGTGAAGGAGCGAGAGCGCTTATTGAACAGCCGGAAAGGAGTGTGTATGCAAATCGGCAAACGTCTGAGTGTGGCGACAATGCTGTTGATTGCGCTGATCGCAACAGGTTGCCAGAGCACAACGCCTTTAATTAAACCGAGTTCAGCTCGCCAGGTATCGGGAGCACAGACTTCAGAACGCATCTATCAACAGATTTTTGCAAACCGTTCCGTGGACGTCCTCCGGCCCATGCGACTCACGATTCCTGTGCTGGGAGTGGAGGCTGCCATCGAGGCGGTGGGGCGCGACGCCAAAGGGGCCATGGCGACGCCTTCCGATCCGCATAACGTGGCATGGTACAGCCTCGGACCGATGCCCGGCGCCATCGGCAATGCTGTGATTGCCGGGCATTTGGACCTTGCCAATGGCAAGCCTGCAGCGTTTTGGAAGCTGAACCAACTGAAGGTGGGAGATGTGGTGCAGGTAATCCTGTCAGATGACTCAACGCTCACCTTCGCCGTGGAGCGACTCGCCTCCTATCCGGACGGACAGGCGCCCCTGGAGGAGATCTTTGGGTTCCGTGCGGAGCCTTATCTCAATCTGATTACCTGCGCAGGCTCCTGGAATAAAACAGCCGGCGCCTACACCAAACGCCTTGTGGCCTACACGCGGTTGGTGAAAGCAGAGAACGCGCGCTATGAGCGGTTCGCTGGCCTGGGCGACTCTTGAAACGCGCACGTCAGCAAAATCGCTCCAATGGACAGATCCGATTGCCTGCGAAATTCGTCAGAAAGGGGTGAAGGCGGGGGGATATTCGGAGTTCTCGGAATGCTCAGGTTTCTCGACAGGATCGTTCATCAAGTTTTTGCGACTCAAACATCAACTATTTCTGTAACACCAACCATTTCTGTAAGAAGACAAGGAGAGTACTCTATGAAAAAGCGATTCACGTTGCTTCTGATCATCGTTGCAGTGATGACCTCGTATGTTCTTCCGATTTCTCTGCACGCGCAGAGCGCCATGCGCGCCGCCGATCTACGCGTGGCGTTAACGTCCCTGCTAGGCGAACATGTACTGTTAGCTTCGGCCGCAACCAACGCCGCCTTACATGGCAATGATGCAGAGTTTCAGGCGGCGGCAGCGGCGCTCGACCGCAATTCCATCGCAATTGCAGACGCCATCGGTATGGTGTACGGCCAGCCTGCTCGCAATGCCTTTCTACCTTTATGGCGCAAGCACATCGACTTCTTCGTAGATTACACTGTGGGCGTCGCTACCGGCGATACGACGAAGCAAAAGCAAGCCGTCGCCGATCTAGACGCGTATCGACAGGACTTCGGCGCATTTCTGGCCTCCGCTAACCCAAACCTGAGCAAGGACGCCGTGGCGGAAGCCTTGGTTCCTCATGTCATGCACCTGGCGAGCACAGTCAATGCCCAGGCGCAAAAGAATTATGCTGACGCTTATGCAGAAATTCGTAAAGCATATGCGCATGCGGGCGACCTGGCGCTTGTGCTGGCAGGGGCAATCGCTAAGCAGTTTCCGGACCGCTTCACCGGCATGGTCGATTCTCCTGCCGCCGGACTGCGCACCCTTCTGACCAGCCAGCTCGGAGAGCACACCGTGTTGGCCGCAATGGCGACCAATGCTGCGCTGCAAGGACGTACCGATGAGTTTGAGGCGGCAGCAATGGCGCTCGACAACAATTCGATGGACATTGCCCAGGCCGTGGCCGCCGTCTACGGTAAGGGGGCAGGCGATGCATTCCTCCCATTGTGGCGCTCTCACATCGCTTTCTTCGTCGATTACACAATGGGCGTCGCCGCCGGCGATCAAGCCAAACAGGAGAAAGCTGTCGCCGACCTAAACGCCTATCGCAACGATTTCGGCGCATTTTTGGCCGGAGCCAATCCATTTCTGACCAAAGATGCAGTGGCGGAAGCGTTGGTTCCCCATGTGATGCACCTGGCGAGCGTTGTCAACGCCCAGGCAAAGAGCGACTATGTCACGGCGTACAACGAAATCATGATGGGATACGCGCACGCCGGAGAGTTGGGCGGCGTGCTAGCCAGCGCCATCGCCCAACAGTTCCCCGACAAATTCATGGAACAGAGCATGCCCATGGCTATGCCGGCCACCGGCCATGCAGGGCACCCTGAAGCCGCGCACCACTTTGAGCTTCATGGCGAGGTTCTGTGGATGGTAGCAGGGATGCTTGGCGTGCTTTCGCTCGGCGCAGCCTTCCTGTATCTGCGGCGCCGCAAAGAAAGTCGTAAAGAAGTGAACCCTGTTTCATAGGCGCCTCGGTTATAAGGACAACAAACAATGCACAACATGCAGAAAGGCGGATTCCCCCTCCGCCTTTCTGCATCTCATGCCCCTCTCAATGACGGCTTTGGATAGATTGTGTGTGCAGGTTGTGTGTAGCCGCGCTAGGCTGCCAGCACACTTTCACCCGCCTGGCTGTCGTCCCAATCTCTCACGTTTGATGCAACGTCTCTAAGAAGCAAGCGCCGAATTGGACCGGCTCATTACGAAGAGCGTCCTCAATGCGCCGGCTCGACTTCCCTGGCGAAGGCCGTGTCTATCGCCGACAAAACCGGCATAGCGAGCTGCGCCATGGACGCGCAAAAAAGACAAAGTACGCTTGACAAGACCCAAACGGTATGTTACATTACCTTTGTGTGAGAGCGCTCCCAAAGCTTTCCAGAAATTTTTTTACAACACATCTCGAAAAACAGTTGTGTGCTGTAGAGATTCTCATCTTGCCACCCTGAAGGCGAACGATGTTACCGTATATCGATTTTGGCCGTAGTCTCAAACCCCAACTGATCCTTTCAGGCGGCAACGGAGATGACGTTAGAGGAAATCGCGCGCCTTGCCGGGTGCTCACGTTCGACCGTGTCGAGGGTCATCAACCACGAGCCGAATGTGCGTGCAGAGACGCGCGAGCGAGTGTTGCGGATCATTAAAGAGCACGATTTTCAGCCTAATCCTGCGGCGCGTGCGCTGGCTGGGCGTCGAAGTCGAGTCATCGGTCTGGTGATCCCGCAGCCGCTCAGCACGATTTTCACCGATCCGTATTTTTCGATGTTGATTCAAGGCTGCGCAACGGCGTGCGACGAGCGTGGGTATTATCTTATGCTATCGCTGGTGTTGCGACAAGCGGACGACACCTATCGATGGCTCATTCGCTCCCGACACATCGATGGTTTGCTGATCGCGCCGCCTCTGATTGACGATCCATTTGTGCCGCACTTACTGGACAGGCGTCTTCCGCTCGTGATGATCGGTCGCATACCAGGGCGCACAGACATCCCTACTGTCAATCTCGACAACATCGATGGGGCAAGGTTGGCCACGCAACACCTGTTGAAGTTAGGGTACACGCGAATCGCCACTATCACCGGCGCAATGAATTTGGTGGGGGCCCTCGATCGCCTGGAAGGCTATC
>CALFWA010000033.1 GCA_937928035.1 uncultured Caldilinea sp.
TAGGGGCCCACTTTAAACTTGCCATTTTCGATAATGACGCAATATCGCACCTCTGACAGCGCCTTCTTCACCTGATCCGCCTCGCCAGCCAGCGACAAAAACGACGAAGAACGCACACACTGCATCACGTAATCTCGAAACAGCCTCAGGCCGCGCGACCGGAAGCGGCTGTCTTCCAGATGACCGGCCAGCTTCTTCACGGCGTTGCAATAGACCAGCGCCGCCTCCAGAAACCAACCTTTTTTGTGCAGTTCAAAATCCAACTTCTCCACCATCGCCAGATAGCGACGCACGATGCTCATTTGCTCGGCGAAGGCTCGCAAGAAGGCCATCAACGATTCACTTTCGAGCTCGCGCATCACTTCCTGTCGATACAGAATGGTTTCCACATCGTAGAGAGGAGTCAAGAAGAACGGCTTCAGATCATATTCACGCTTAGGGGCGATGATGGCCTCGATCACGTGATCCAGGTGAAGATCGGAGAGGAACTGCAGCGCGTCTGGCGTCTTGGGCAAGACGCCATTGTGATCAAAAAGGATGCTTCCAAAGCTCATCATTGCGCCTCCTGTTGCTTCTCCTCCGGCGAGGCAAAGAAAAAGCCTCTACGGAGGATTCACCACTCGGAATCAACTCAGTAGAGGCTATCAGCCACGGCGGCGGTTTGAGGTGAGCCTCATCACCTGTATATCCTGCCTTTATTATAACCCACTTTCGCATTTCAACTGTCATCCATCTCTCAAAATTCCTCAACACGCAAGAATTGCTTGGCCTCCCATTAGCCGCGGTGGTATACTCGCGTGCATAGAATGAGACGCAAATCGCTCCCTTAAAGACCATGGGCGATTCTCTGAAAATCAGAAGGGATGGCGACCATGCCCATCAGCACATCTTCGTTCGGCGACGAACGCGACAATCTATATCGAGAATTTCAAAGCGCAGAGCGCTATGAACGCGAGACGCTTTCGTTTGCCGGCGTCACGCCGGCCCAGGCGGAGACCTATCTGAAACGGCTCGGCGGCGGCGTCGAGGAGAAACTGCGTCGCGTGGAGGGGATCGGATGGTTCGCCGAGATCGCGGAAACCGAGGGCGGCGTCGATGTCACCTTTGCCGCCCACGATGAACTCCTCGATGATCTGATTCGCCGCTTTGAAGAGTGGGTCGAGCGGGAGAGTGCATAGGTCTATGCAACGTTCAAAGGCGACGCCTTTTAAGGTCACTGCGCGCGCAGGCAGCAACATTGCCTTTATCAAATACTGGGGCGTAGCCGACCCCCGCCTCAACATCCCCCTGAACAACTCCATCAGCATGACGCTCGGCGCGCTGCACACGACGACGACGGTCGAGTGGGACGTCGCCGGCCGTTTGAGCGCCGACGAAATCACGATCGACGGAGAGCGCGCTGCAGGCCCAAAGGCGGAGCGCGTGATCCGGCACCTCGATCTGATTCGCCACCTGGCCGGCGACCGTCGCTTCCGTGCATGCGTTGTCAGCCGCAACAACTTTCCGATGGCATCCGGCATCGCCTCGTCCGCCAGCGCCTTCGCAGCGTTGACTGTGGCGGCCTGCACGGCCATCGGCCTGTCACTCGACCGCACGCGGCTTTCGGCCATCGCCCGTCGCGGCAGCGGCTCGGCCAGCCGCAGCATCTTCGGCGGCTATGTGGAATGGGAGCGGGGGAACGACGACGTCACCAGTGCGGCGCGCCAGCTCTTTCCGGCGGAACATTGGGCCTTACGCGACGTGGTGGCGGTCGTCAGCACGGCGGAGAAGGCCGTGAGCAGCCAAAACGGTCACACCTTGGCGTTGACCAGCCCCTTCAACGCCGCTCGCGTGGACGCGGTCTACACGATGCTGCAAGAGGTGCGCGACGCCATCGCCCTGCGCGAATTGGAGCGCCTTGGCCCCTTGATCGAACAGGATGCGCTCGCCATGCACGCCGTGATGATGACGAGCCGCCCCAGCCTGCTCTACTGGCAGCCGGGCACGCTCGAGGTGTTGCATGCGGTGCGGCGCTGGCGCGAAGAAGATGGACTGCCCGTCTATTTCACCATCGACGCCGGGCCGAACGTCCATCTTCTCTGCGAGCCAGCCTTCGAGCGCGAGCTGCTCCGACGCCTACAGACGCTGAGCAGCGTGCGCACTGTCATCACGAGCGGACCGGGAGGGGACGCCGAAGTGATCGATCAACATCTATTCTGAAAGATTCTGCGACCGAGACAACATAGGCGCCGATCGCAGGGTTCCCTTCCACCAGCCTGAAACGGAAACAACGCCCTTCGCTTAACTCCAACATAAACTCGTTGGCCGGGATCGGCGGGTCGAACAGATCGCGCTCGCCGTCGCAGATGCGCAGCGCAATGCGCTCACCTTCGTCCAATATCGTGCACTGGACCCGCGCCAGCCAAACGCCGTCTGCGTACACGCTCCCTTCGTTGTGCAACATTTTGCGTTTCATCCTTCTCTCTTCTCTCTGTTCTGTGTCGGTTGCCGTTGTAGGTGCTCTCTCAGTGTAAAAGCGAGGAGGGTGAAAAGCGATGCAACGCGCCACCGGTGGCTTGTGCACTATCGCACACTTTGCGTAGCCATCACCCATGTTCAACTCCATCATAGCCCTGGCTACGTTGATGATGCGTTGATTCAAAAGCGACCATTGAACTGTAGATTTTAAAAAGGAAAAATTGAATCGCAGAGAGGCAGGGGACGCAACATCTTCTCCAAAGATTCTCTCGACGCGCTTGGTAGCTCTGCGATGGGATTGAAGCCCTTTCCCTGTTAGATGATCTTTGCAAAAAATTTGCGTTAGAATTTGCATCTCCAGCCGATCTTTGCTATACTTTTGTTGCTTCATGAGGCTCACTAGCTCAATTGGTAGAGCAGCTGACTCTTAATCAGCGGGTTCCAGGTTCGAGTCCTGGGTGAGTCACCTGTTTCAGTCAGAATGCCTTAAATCACCGGTGAGATAGGTCGATGAATCCTTGACGGATAAACATCGGCCTTCTTTTTTTAACCTTCTTTTTGAACGCACGTTTTCTAACAATCGACACTCATCTCGGCGCAGAGCACCAATATTCACAAAAGAACTCGGCCGCTACGAAGCATTTATGGCATACTGACTGATCAGGACGTCATTTAGCGCCGGATTGGATCTGTATGAATCGACAATCGCCGATCAACTTCGCATGCCACGCGGCACGCTACGTTCCTGGCGTTTGGTTACTTCTGACGTTACTGCTACTGGCTGCGTGTAGTACAGAGCAGCCAGCACTTTCCGTCAGCTTGGAACACAGGGTGTTGGCGCATGAGGTGTATGCGCCTGCACCCACGCCAACGGCTTGCTGGAGACTGGGCTTCGATCGCCGCCTGGACCCCAAAGAAGATGTGCGTCAGGTCGCCTCGCTGGCGCGCTGGCTGCAACAGACCACCGGCTTGTCCTGGTGCGTTCAGGTCACGGCGCCTGGGGAAGCGTTGCTCGACCAGCTGTGCAGGGGCGAGGTGGATTTCGCCGTAATGGGGACAGTCTCCTATCTGAAGGCGCATCATCGCTGCGGCGCACAGATCGTGGTGCGCGGGCTGAACAGCGCTGGCGAAGACGTCTACCGCGCCGCCATTGTCGTTCCTGTCCACAGCTCTATCACTGCGCTGGCCGACCTGCGTGGGCGCTCCTTTGCGTTCGGCGCTCCCACCTCCACGCAAGGACACCTGATCCCGCGCCTGATGCTGCAAGAAGCCGGTCTGACGCTCAATGACTTCCGCATCTTTACGTTCAACGAATCTCATGCTGCCACGGCCAAAGCCGTCACAAGCGGCCGCTACGATGCAGGCGCGATTCAGGATACACTGGCGTTTAGCTTGGCAGAACGCGGGTTGGTGCGCATCCTGGCGGTCTCTGAGCCGTACCCATCCAGCGGGATCGTGGCGGCGCCCGATGTTCCGCCGCAAACTGTTCGACTTGCACAGGAGGCCCTCCTTCGCTTAAACCCTCAAGGGGCTGACGCGCACGCCCTCTATCACTGGGAACGCTCTGAAATGCCGCGCGGCTTTGTGCGCGCCGACGACGGAGACTATCAGAGGCTGCGCGAGCTGGCCGCCGCCATCGGGTTACTGGAGCCTTGACGATGAAGGCCTTTTGGATCTGGCTCGAGCGACTGCTCCCCCAGCGACTAACCACGCGGATCATCGTATCCATGGTGGTGATCGTGGTGTCCGCCGGACTGCTCACAGCATTTGCCGTGAATCTAATGGTTTCACGCCATCTGCGCAGCGAAATGATCGCCTCAGGCGAAGCATTGACGCTTGCCCTGGGCGAAAGCATGACGAACGCGCTGGTCGAGGGGGATCTGGCGGCTATGCAGGAGATGGTGGACGCAGCGTTGGCGAACAACCCAGATCTTGTCTATGCCTTTGCATTTGGCCCTGCCACGCCTATCGTTCACACCTTTCGCAATGGATTTCCTAGCGATCTTCTGCACGTAATCGGAGCAGTCGGCGAACGACCTGGCGAGGGCGTGCTGCTCGCCACCGAACGGGGCCTCGTGCGCAATTTCGGCTATCGCCCCTTGGACGGGCTGGCTGCAGAGGTGCATCTCGGCTTCAGCCAGGCGCGCATTCTAGAAATCCAGCGACAGGTTACGACCTTTGTGTTGATGCTGACTGCGCTCGGATCGCTGGTTGCAGTGGCCGTCACCTATGCCTTCAGCCGCTTGGCGCTGCGCCCGCTGGCGGAATTCAGCCGCCAGGTCAAACGACTCGGCGAAGGTCACCTCGACGAACGCGTGATCGTGCCGACCGATGACGAGGTGGGCGACCTGGCGCGCGCTTTCAACGAAATGGCCGACCGTATTCAAGGCTCGATCGAGCAACTGCAATTGTCCGAGGCGGGCTATCGAGACCTGTTGACCGCCGCCGCCGTGGTCGGCGAAGGCATTGCGCTCATCTGCGATGAAGGAGAGGAAGAAGGCGCTCTGCTGTTCGTAAATGAAGCGTTTGCACGGATGGCCGGGTACGCCCCGTCCGACCTGCTCGGAACCAATGCGGCTCGCGTGCTTCATCCAGACTCGGTGGCAACTGCGCGACGCGTCTGGCAGGCGATCAAGGCAGCGCAACAGCCCACCAGCCCCATTGAACTAGCGCTCATCAATCGTCACGGGGAAAAACTGATGCTGGAAACCACCAGCACCCTGACCCGTTACCAGGGCAAGCGAGCGCTGGCCTGGTTCATGCGCGATGTCACGCAGCGCAAAGCGCAGGAAATGGAGCTGCGCCGACGCAATCGCGAGCTCAGTGCATTGAACGCCGTGGCCTCGGCGGTGAGCGAGATACTTTCGCCGGAACAGATGTTGGAGCGAGCGCTTGAGCAGGTGCTGGAGGCGCTCGACCTCTCAACGGGCTGGGTCGTCACCTTTGAGCAGGAGGGGGGCGCTCGCATTGCGGCATGGCGCGGCTTTGACGCTGCGCCCACCGCCGGCTTCCCCGACTGTCTATGCAGCGCCGTGGCTACGAACCAGCGCCCGATCATCGTCGCCGGAGACGACGCGCGCTGTACAGCGCGTCAGTTGTTGAGGCGGGACGGCCAGCCGCTTTGTCATGCGACGGTGGCGATTCAGGCGCGCAGTCGGGCATTAGGGCTTCTGAGCGTCGCAGCCGAGACGCCCCACATCTTCACGCAGCCGGAAATGGCACTGCTGGCAGCCGTCGGCCAACAGATGGGCGTTGCCTTGGAAAACGCTCGGCTCTGGGAGGCGCTGCGCCAGCGCGAGCAGCGACGCAGCGAATTGCTGGCCCAGGTGATCCGCGTCCAGGAAGACGAGCGGCGGCGCATCGCCCGCGAACTCCACGACGGCATCGGACAGTCCATTAATGCGCTACTTTTCGGCCTGAACGCCAGCGCGGCTGCCCTCTCTCATGATCCACAGCGGGCTGCGCTCCTGCTGTCGCGTGTGGCCGTCTCTGCCAGCGACATCGTCAAAGAGTTGCAAAATGTGATCTATGACCTGCGCCCCAGCCTACTCGACGATCTAGGATTGGTAATGGCGTTGCGCTGGTACGCGGAAGAGCGACTAACCAAACAAGGGATCGACGTTACGTTCGATCTGCCGGAGGACACGCTACGCCTGCCTGAAGAAATGGAAACGGCTCTGTTCCGCATCGGCCAGGAGGCGATCACAAACATCAGCCGTCACGCCTGCGCCACCCAAGCATGGATCGGTCTGGAGGCGACGGCACATGCAGTGTGTCTGACAATCCGCGATAACGGCATTGGGATCGATCAAGATACCCTCATGTCAAATCGAGAGCGACGTCCATGGGGACTGCTCGGCATGCAGGAGCGCGCCGCCTTGCTGGGCGGCCAATTCGACCTTGAAAGCAAGCCAGGAAAAGGCGTCACCGTGCGCGTTTGTCTGCCCCTGGAAGAGCCGGCAGGAGTGAATGAATCATGATCCGCATTTTGATCGTCGATGATCACGCCATCGTGCGGGCTGGCATCCGTCTTCTCTTGCAACAACATGCCGATTTTCAGGTAGTTGGCGAGGCTGCGGACGGCCAGGAGGCGCTGCAGTTGGTGCAACAGCTTGAGCCGGACGTGGTGCTGATGGATATTGGTATGCCGGGCATGGACGGGTTGGCGGCCACGCGTGCGATCTCGCAAAACTATCCGCAGGTACATATCCTGACCCTGACACAGCATGAAAATCGCGAGTATGTCCTGCCGATGTTACGTGCAGGCGCCAAAGGCTACGTCTTGAAACGCGCACCCGATGACACGCTGGCGCGCGCAATTCGCATCGTTGCCGCAGGTGGAACCTTTCTCGATCCTCGCATCGCCGACGTCGTAGCGGACGATATTCGACAGCGAAGCGCACGGCCCGCCGATCCGCTCGATACTCTGACCGAACGGGAACGCGAGGTGTTGCAGTTACTGGCAAGCGGGAAAACGTATCAAGAGGTCGCCGAGGCGCTCTTCATCAGCGTGAAAACGGTGGACTTCCACCGCGCCAACTTGATGCGCAAGCTCAATTTATCGAACCGCGCCGAACTGGTTCAATTTGCTATCCGCCGCGGTTTGGTCGGTTGAGCATTTAGGGAATGTCGTCTGCCGAAGGTCGAAACCTTCTGGCGGCTGCCGCAGATCGGTTTTAAACCGCTCTTTGACGTTGACCGGTTTAAGACACCCACAATGATGGCTCTCGGAAGCATCTCTAATCAAAACACTGGAGAAAGAATCTATGGACACCGGAACGCGCACCAACTACGCCGACGTCAGTTTTTGGCTGGCCACTGCACCTCCGTATCAGCCCAGCGCGCCCTTGCAAGGGACCATCGAGGTGGATGTTGCCATTATCGGCGGCGGCTTCACCGGCCTCTCGACAGCCTATCATCTGCTCAGAGCCGAACCCAGCATGAAGGTGGCAGTTCTTGAGCGCGAGATCGTCGGCTTCGGCGCCAGTGGGCGCAACGGATCGTTCGCCATGACATTGATGGGATTAGGCATCGACATCATGGCGTTGCTTAAAGGCAAACAGGCGGCGCTAGAGGGGCATCGCTACATGGAGCGCGCCGTCGATCGGCTCGGCGAGCTGGTAGAAGAACATCGGCTCGACTGCGATTACATCCGACCTGGCTTTTTGCGCATGGCAACCGTTCCCGCCCATGTGCGCAAGATTCAAAAGCAGATCGAGCTATGTCATAAGCTGGGCATTACTGGGATCGAATGGTTAGAGCGAGACGCAGCACAGGCCCAGGTTCGCTCCGAACGCTATCTCGGCGCATGGTGGGAGCCACGACTGGCGCTGATCAACCCGGTGAAGTTGGTGCGCGAGATGAAGCGAGTAGCCCAGGCATTGGCTGCACACATCTACGAACACAGTCCGGTGCTGGAAATTACGCGGGGAGTACACCTGGTGCTGAGAACGCCCGGCGGTCAGGTCCAGGCGCGCAAACTGGTCTTCGCCACCAACGCCTATTCGCACCTCTTCCCCATGCTGCGGCGCAAGCAGATTCCCGCCTGGACGTATATGATCGCCACAGAGCCCCTGACAGAGCCACAGTTGGCTGCCATCGGTTGGCAGAACCGCCAGGGTGTAGAAGATGCACGCAATCTCATCCACTACTACCGCCTGACGCCGGAGAACCGCCTACTGATGGGCGGTGGGCCGGTCGGCCTCTCCTACGGCGATGACATGAAACGAGACGCCGATCCCAACGCATGGCGCCACCTGGAGGAACACATCGCCTGGCTTTTCCCGGCCCTGAAAGGTATACGCGTCACCCACCGCTGGGGCGGCCCCTTCTCCGTCACGCTCGACCTGACTCCTGCGCTCGGTTATCTCGGCGACCATCGGGTTGTCTATGCCGTCGGCTGCATCGGCCACGGTGTCTCCATGAGCCAGCTCAACGGGCAGACGCTCGCCGATCTCCTCCTCGAACGCCGGACCGAGCTGACCGATTGCTTTATCGTCAACCGTCGCGTCATTCCCTGGCCGCCGGAGCCGCTGCGCCTGGGGCTAAGCCTTGCTCTCCGCAGCTATCTTCAAGCCGAGGACTGGTGGCATGAGCGCAAGCGGACAGCGGGTTGACGTGAGGAAGGAATGACGGCGACCTCACGCTGTTACGGGTGCGTAACGGAACACGCTTTGTCCCCACTCCCCTGGGAATCTTCCCAGGGGGAAACCTCTGAACCCTCCTAGTTCCCAGTCGTTCACCTCCTTGCTAAAGTAACAGTATACAGCACAGGTCTCCTCCCCTGTGCCGACGAATGCGCCGCACCGATCGTGACGAGGCGTCGGCGTGCGCATTCAACGTCGAAGGTTCCGGACATTACAGCGAAGAGCAAAGGAGATGGAACGATGCGCCAAAACAAGGAATCTGTCCTGGATGCGCTCAAGACAGAAGAGTCGCGCCGGACATTTTTAGCCAAATTTGCCAGCACT
>CALFWA010000034.1 GCA_937928035.1 uncultured Caldilinea sp.
CCCTACTCGGGCGTCGCCGTCACCGTGGCAGAGATGTTTCGGGTCTTCTACAACCCTCGGCCCGACGCCGAGAGCATCTGCCGCCTCCTCGAAACGCCGCTGGCCGAGCGGACGCGAGCTGCGCTAAAGGAGAAAACGCAGCGCTTCCTCGGTTAGCCAAATCATCGGGCCCGTCGAGGACGTGCGGCTGAGAGCCGCATCTACGGAAAGACCATCATTCTTCCGTAGGCGCTGCTCATAGCAGCGTATCCCCGGTTAACCAAATCCCCGGCTTTCCCTTCTCCCCCTCCCCTGGCATTGGGAGAGGGGGAGAAGGGGGTGAGGGCCCGCCCGAGAACCGAATAACCTCTTCATCCTTATCGGTGCAGGCGAGACGTGCGCGTGATAAAAAAGAGGAGCGCCTTTTTTCCAGGCGCTCCTCCTTCGCTTAAGGTTTTCCTGAAGCTCAGAAAGGTATGTCCTCTTCGCTCATGCCGGCGCTTTCGTCGGCGCTGCCGACGGCGACCGGTGTCTCCATGCCTTCGCTGCGTGTGGAGAGGAAGCGAATATCCTGGGCCGTCACCTCCAGCGAGGCGCGCGGCTGCCCTTCGCGGTCGATGTACGCCTGGGGCTCTTCCACAGTTCCCACGACCAACACCTTGCTGCCTTTGGTCAGATACTGGCTCGCAGTCTCGGCGAGTTTTCTCCACGCCGTGACGCGGAACCAGATCGTTTTCTCCTGCGGCTGACCATCCTGTCCCGTCCAGCGGCGATTGACGGCGACGGTGAAACTTGTGACCGGCACACCGCTCGGCGTGTAACGCATTTCTGGATCGCGACCTAGATTGCCGATCAACGTAATCTGCTGATACATGACGTACTCCTTTGCATGGGGCGAATCTATAATTGCCGAAAAAGACGGGGGAAATTGCGCATTATTTTATATTCTAACCGCACTGTTGTCGTGCGTCAAAAATCCCACCCTGAGATCGGAACATTTGTTCGTTTTTCGGCGCGCTCGTTTAAATGGAGGGAAAGGCGCTCTGCAAGCGTCTTTCGGGAAGTTTTTAACAAAATAATTCATAACCACCGGAGCTGCGGCTCTCAGCCGCAGTTTTCAGCACACAGCCATGTCCTGAGAGAATCTCGTCGGCTGCGCACCTTTTGCTGGACGATTGGGGTTCTATTCATTTTTTCGCACCAAGGGGACAACTGGACAGAGCGTCGCGGCCATGCCATAATGGCGAATCAGCGCTTTTGCAACGAGGCGCCAAAGGATTCAGCAAAAACAGAGAGGCAGGCTCCACGTGAACCTGGCAACAGTGCAGGCGTATCTTGCCGATCAACAAATCGACGGTTGGCTGCTGTATGATTTTCGCGGTTCTAACCCGGTGGCCCTGTACGTCGCCGGCTTGACGACCAGCGGCTCGCGGCGATGGTTTCTCTGGATTCCGGCGCAAGGCGAGCCGCGCTGGCTGATCCACGCCATTGAAGGGAGCACCTTCCGCTCCGTCCGCCGCGAGCTGGCAGGGGAGGTTCTCACCTACGCTGGCTGGCGCGAGCTGGAGGCAAAGCTGGCGACGTTGGTTCGTTCGCCGCACGGAAGCGCGCAGCGCATCGCCATGGAGTATAGCCCCTTCAACGCCATTCCCTATGTCAGCCTGGTCGATGCAGGCATGAAGGAACTGATCGAGCGCGTCACCGCCGCGCAGATTGTCTCTAGCGCCGATCTGGTGCAGCTCGCCCAGGCGGTTTTGAGCGAAGCGCAGATTGCCAGCCATCGACGCGCCGCGGCGGTTTGCCTTGCTGCCAAAGACGCAGCCTTCGCGTTTCTGCGCGCATGTCTTGCATCTGGAGAGACCACCACAGAGTATGCGGTGCAGCAATTCATCGTGGACTTTCTCCGCTCCAGAGGCATGGAGTTCGACCACCCGGCCATCGTCGCCGTCAACGGCAACGCCGCCGATCCACACTATGCGCCTACGGAGGAGACGCATGCCCCTATTGGTCCAGGCGACATGGTGTTGATCGACCTTTGGGCGCGCGAGGCGCAAACGCCGCTCGATTGTTACGCCGACATCACATGGTGCGCATACTGCGGCGCAGAGCCGCCGGCCAAAGCCAGAGAGATCTTCTCCGTGGTGGCGCAAGGTCGCGACGCCGCCGTGCGCTTCATGCAGGAGCGGCTGGGGACAGGCGAGCCTCTGCATGGATACGAGGTCGATGACGTCTGCCGCAGCGTGATCGCGACGGCGGGCTACGGCGATGCCTTTTTTCACCGCACCGGCCACAGCCTGGGCGTCACGACTCACTACAACGGCGTCAATATCGACAACCTGGAGACGCAGGACCGCCGCCGTCTGATTCCGGGCGTCTTGTTCACCATCGAACCCGGCGTCTATCTGCCGGGATTTGACTTCGACGACAGCGGTCGCGCCTTGGGGTTGGGAATCCGCAGCGAGATCAATTGCCTGGCGACGGAGCGTGGAATTGAGACGACGACGCTGCCGCTGCAGACCGAAATCGTTGCATTGATGGCATGAAGTTGTTGGCATGAAAACGAATCGCACAGAGGGATGATGCAAAAGAAACAATTTGACGCACCGCCTCGGCGCGTCGCCCTTTTCGTCACCTGCATGGTCGACATGATCTACCCTGAGGTCGGTATGGCGACGGTGGAGCTGTTGGAGCGGTGCGGGGTGGAAGTGGTCTTTCCTTTCGAGCAGACCTGTTGTGGGCAGCCGGCCTTCAACTCCGGCTTCTGGGAAGAAGCGCGCCCTTTGGCGCGGCGCTTCATCGACATTTTTGAGCCGCTCGTGCGCAGCGGCGAGGTCGACGCCGTGGTGGCGCCCAGCGGCAGCTGCACCACCATGACCGCCCATTTTTACAGCCTGCTCTTGCAAGATGAGCCTGAATACCGCGTGCGCGCCGAGTTTTTGGGATCGGCGACGTTCGAGTTGACCGAGTTTCTCGTCGACGTGCTCGGCGTTGAGGAATTCGGGGCGCGCTGCGAAGGAAAGCTGACCTATCACGCCTGTTGCCACCTGCTGCGCGAGCTGGGGATCGACCGCCAACCGCGCGCGTTGCTCCGCCGCGTGGAGGGAGCCGAAAGGGTCGAACTGCCGGGCGCTGAAGAATGTTGCGGCTTCGGCGGCCTCTTCGCCATCAAAAACAGCGAAATCAGCGCCGCCATGGGACAACGCAAGGTGCAAAACATCGTCAAAAGCGGCGCCGACGTCGTGGCGCTGTGCGACGTGAGCTGTATGACGCACATCAATGGGCTGTTGAGCAGGCAGGGATATCGCTGTCGCGCCGTGCATATCGCCCAGGTGCTCGCCAACCAAATCGAGGTGACGCCCTCGCCCCCTCAGGAGCAAGCATCCAGGCCGTCCTCCACGCCTCCGCGGCGCTGGCAAGATGTCGGGCGCTAGGCGCATCCCATTGCCCTATCGAGGTCATCGCCTCCGGCGCAACGTCCCGTCCCCATCTCTGCGCCGCAATTCATCGTAACTTCCGCGCCTCCTGTACGTCTTCACTGCTAAAGAAACAGGCGCTTTCTCCATCGACGCGCTTCAAAGCTTTCCGTAGCAGTTCAACGACCTTGACAGGAGGCATCATCCATGGCGGAGCTTATCAAAGTCTCAGGGCAATCTCGATCGACAGCGGTGGCCGGCGCCATTGCCGGCGTGATGCGCGAGCACGGCTATGCAGAAATCCAGGCCATCGGCGCCAGTGCCATCAACCAGGCGATCAAAGCCGTCACCATCGCCCGCGGATATCTTGAGCAAGATGGAATCGATCTGGTGTTGGTGCCGAGTTTCATCGACGTTGAAATCGAAGGGAGCGAGCGCACGGCCGTGCGCTTCGCCGTGTTTCGCCGTCCCCCGACGCTCCATGCCCCAAGCAACGGCAAGGTGACAGGCCACCCTGCAGCGGCGCGCTGAGATGCTCAAAAGCCACCTGTACAGCGCCGAAACGGACACAAAAAGAGGGATGAAGCGTTGCTTCATCCCTCTTTTTGCATAAGTCGGCTTCGTTTAGTTCTCGCCTTCGGAGCGTCCGCGAGGGCGCCGACGTCTGCGGCGTCGCCGGAGGGAGGACTCCCCGCCGCTCTGACCCTCACCGGAGGGCTTCTCGGCGTCTGCATGGGCACGCTGTTCTCCCTCTTTGGCCGCTTTCCGTCGCGCCATTTCCGCTCGTATCCTGGCGTTGTCCTCTTCGGCGCTGGCGCGACGCTTCACGGTGCACCCGCCGCAGGTGCTACAGCTGGACCCACCAGCGGACTTTGTGCTGATCAGCTCGGAAACCGCCACCTCCACCAGCGCCTGATTTTCCAACATCACGGTCACCGTCTCTTTGAGCGGGTGAATGTGGCGCACGCGACCGGCGCCGTGAGGCGTCAACACCTCTGCATTCAGCTTGGGCATCTTTTTGTTCTGCTCTCGGTAGAGCTCGTCCTCGTAGGAAAGGCAGCACAACAGACGCCCACAGACGCCGCTGATTTCATCCGGGTTCAACGGCAGTTGTTGATTTTTCGCCATGCGGATGCTGACCGGCGTGAACTCGCGCAGCCAGCTCGTGCAGCAAAGCTGACGTCCGCACTTGCCCACGCCATCGAGCAATTTGGCCTCATCGCGCACGCCGATCTGACGCATCTCGATGCGCGTGCGGAAGACCCTGGCCAGGTCTCGCACCAGGCTGCGAAAGTCCACGCGCTCCTCCGAGGCGAAGTAGACCAGCAACCGCCCGCCGTCAAAGCTGTATTCGCAGCGGATCAGTTTGATGTTCAGATTGTGCTCTTTGGCCTTGACTTTGCAGATCGCCAGCGCCTCCTGCTCTTTATGGAGCCACAGGTCGCGTTGCACCAAATCCCACGCCGAAGCCTTGCGCAACACGCGCTTCATCTCGCCGACCACTTCCTCTGCGCCGATCTGGTGCGGCGGCTGCACCACCTGCCCCACTTCAGGTCCGCGCGCGGTGTCCACAACGACATAATCCTGCAGCCCCAGGTCGAGCATGTGAGCGGCGTCGAAGTGATAGATCTTTGTAACCGGCTTAAATTGCACTCCTACTACGATTGGCATATGGATGTTTCTCCTTATGAGCCGACCTCTGTAGCAGAGTGTCGGCGTGATCTATGTAAACAAGCGGTCGGCGCGTCACCGCCGCCCCTTGCTTGTCGCTCTTTTCTCGAAATTTGCATTGACGACTTCCAGCAGTTTCGCCATCCAAGAAGGCTAGACGCCAGCGCTTTCCTCTATGCCTCTGGCCGCGGCAATTTGAGCATCAAGACATCCAGCGCAAGCCGTGTGTTGACCGTATGGCGTAAATAGCCTTCAACCTGTTTCAGGGTCGCCAGATAGGCGCGAATCGAATGCGAAGAAATGCTCTCCGCATGGCGCCTGATCTGATCCGTCTGGTCGACGTTGCTGCAGGCCTCGCCTTGCGCCATCTGGGCCAACAGCACATCGCGCCACCAGCTCATCCAGATTTCGAGCATGGCGAACATCTGTTGGGGGTCGCGTTGCGCTGCCAGCTCGCCGGCGAAGCGCAGCCGTTCGAGGCGGTCGGCGGCGAGCTGGCGCCAGAGCGTCTCCAGATGGCGCACGCGCTCCTCGCGCAGCGCCGGGTTGCGCAACTGCTCGACCGCCCATCCCAGACGCCCGCCAGCGAGTCGCGCCAGCAGCTCCGCCTCCTCCTTTGAAGCTCCCCATCTACGCTGCAAGGCGTCGGCAATGAGAGCCTGGTCAAGCGGGCGCAGCTCCATCACCTGACAGCGGCTGACGATCGTAGGCAAAACGGCGGCGCGGTCAAGCGCAGTCACGAGCAGCGTTACATGGGGGGGAGGCTCTTCCAGCGTTTTGAGAATTTTGTTGGCGAAGGTCGCATTCGCCAGATGCATATCTTGAATCACAATGACTTTGCGTCCACTTTCCATTGGGCGCAGGGCCGCGTCGCGGATCAAGGCTTCCGCCTGCTCGGCGCGCAATTCGCCTTTCCGCCTGTCGACGACAAGCTCCTTTTCGGCTTTCGCAGTCGGTTGCAACAGACGAAAATCCGGATGGCTGCCAGACGCCATCAACCGGCAGGCCCGACAGCAATGGCAGGGGGCATGCGTTGGATCCTGGCAAAGCAGCGCGCCGGCGAACGCACGCGCAAAAGTCGTCTTCCCGATCTGAGGCGGACCGAGAAAAAGATAGGCATGGCTCAGGCGGGAACCGTTTCCCCCTGCATCTTCTATGCGCAAAGCGCGTTGCAGCAGCCGGGAAGCCCACGTGTGACCGTACACAGGCCACTCGCCTGGCGCAAGGTCAGGGAACGAAGTCGTCATAACGCTACGGATTGTACCATACTGCGCGTCTTTTGAGATGTGGCAATCTCAAGAAATCTGCGATGGGGGAGCCAAAAGATCGCGAAGCGAGTCGGAATGTGACATGATGAGGTTCACGATTGCTGAGGGTTACGGAAAAATCTGTATTGATTCAACGAGTGTGACTTCATGGGGGCTAGCACTTGCGACGCAGA
>CALFWA010000035.1 GCA_937928035.1 uncultured Caldilinea sp.
ATGCGCTCCACCCCCAGGGCCAAGGCCAAGGTAAGCACGGCAGGAAGCCCCTCCGGCACCGCCGCCACCGCTAAGGCCACGGCGAAGAGGAACACCTGGGCGGAAAAGCCTTCCACCAGAAAACCCAAGGCCACCAGCCCTGCGGCAAGGACCAACACCCAACGGGCCACCCGATGGCCAAAGGCCTCGAGGCGCCGCTCCAGCGGGGTTCTTTCCTCCTCCATCTCCGCCAGAAGCCCGGCGATGCGGCCCATGGCGCTTCTTAGGCCGGTGCGGGTCACCTCTAGGAGGGCCCTGCCCCGCACCAAAAGGGTGCCGGAAAAGACCTCTTCCCCCTCCCCCTTTTCCACGGGCACGCTTTCCCCGGTGAGGACGCTTTCGTCCACCATGACCCCACTGGCCTCGAGGAGCACCCCATCCGCCGGAATCCGGTCCCCCGCCTCCAGGCGCACCACATCCCCCGGGACCAGGTCCCGGCTTGGAAGGCGTTGAAAATGCCCATCCCTCAACACCCAGACCAAGGGCTCCGCCAGGGCTTTCAGGCGCCTTAAGGCCTCCTCCGAGCGCTTCTCCTGAAGAGTTCCCAAGGTGGCGTTCAAAAGGAGGATGGCCAGAATGGCCAAGGATTCCAGGGGAAGCCCATGGGCTCCCTCAAAAACCCAAAGGCCTAGGTCCACCACCAAGGCGAAGAGGAGGATGTAGATGAGAGGGCTCTGAAACTGGCGCAGGAACTTCCGCCCCAGGGGCTCGGGCGGCTTTTCCGGAAGGGCGTTGGGACCGTATTGCGCTAAGCGTTTCCGTGCCTCCTCTGAGGTGAGTCCCCGCATGGGGGCATGATACCAAGGTCTCTTGGCGCTTATTGTCCCTAGGGGTGGCTTGGGGTATGATGGAGCCATGCTGCAGTATCCCGAACTGCCCCTAGAAAGCCCCCTGATCGACGCCGAGCTTCCCGATCCCAGGGGTGGACGCTATCGGCTTTCCCAGTTCCAAGAGCCCTTCTTGGCCGTTATCTTCATGTGCAACCACTGCCCCTACGTGAAGGGCTCCATCAAGGAGATCGTGGCCCTAGCGGAGAAGTACCGGGGCCAGGTGGCCTTCGTGGGCATCAACCCCAACGACTACGAGCGCTACCCCGACGACGCCCCGGACAAGATGGTGGAGTTCGCCAAGGAGCACGGCATCTTCTTCCCTTATCTCCTGGATGAAACCCAGGAAGTGGCCAAGGCCTACAAGGCCTTGCGCACCCCCGAGGTCTTCCTCTTTGACCAAAACCGCCTTCTCCGCTACCATGGCCGGGTCAACGACAATCCCAAGTTCCCCGACCAGGTGCAAAGCCACGATCTGCAAACGGCCATAGAAGCCCTGCTCCGAGGCGAAGAACCCCCCCTCAAGGAAGCCCCCGCCCTGGGGTGCACCATCAAGTGGCGGCCCGGCAACGAACCTGAGGTCAAAATCGGCTAACGGGCCTTCCTTGGCGGGGTAGGATGGGCTAGGCCCATAGCCCGCCTATGGGAGGGGTCCGATGGGCTTTTCCGAGGTGCCTATGCGCGTACTGGTAACGGGCGGAGCGGGGTTTATCGGCAGCCATATCGTGGAAAACCTTTTGCAGGAAGGCATAGAGGTGGCCGTCCTGGACAACCTCTCCACGGGTAAGCGGGAAAATGTGCCCAAAGGGGTCTACTTCTACAAGGTGGACCTGCGGGACCGCGAAGGCCTGGAACGGGTCTTCCGGGAGTTCCGCCCCACCCACGTTTCCCACCAAGCGGCCCAGGCCTCGGTGAAGGTGAGCGTGGATAACCCGCTTCTGGACTTTGAGGTGAACCTCCTAGGGGGCCTGAACCTCCTGGAGGCCATGAGGAAGTGGGGGGCAGAAAAAATCCTCTTCGCCTCCACGGGCGGGGCCATCTACGGGGAGGTGCCGGAGGGGGAAGAGGCCGAGGAAACCTGGCCCCCCAGACCCAAAAGCCCCTACGCCGCCAGCAAGGCGAGCGCCGATCACATGGTCAACGCCTATCACATCACCTATGGACTGCCCGTGACGATCAGCCGAGGCGCCAACAACATTGGCCCTTACCAGCACCCGGAGAAAGTGGTGCCGCTCTTCGTCACCAATGCGCTTAACGACATGCCCCTGCCCGTCTACGGCGACGGCAAGCAGATGCGCGACTATCAGTACGTGCTCGATCATTGCGCCGGCATCGACGTTGTGCTCCACAAAGGCGTGATCGGCGAAACTTACAACATCGGCACCGGCAAGGAGATCACCAACCTGGAGATGGTGGAGATTCTGCTCGATGAGCTGGGCAAACCTCGCAGCCTGATCCAGCACGTCGAAGATCGCCAGGGGCACGATCGTCGCTACTGCATGAACGTCGACAAGCTTAGGGCGTTAGGTTGGGAGCCGCAATACACGCACGAACAGGCCATCCGCATGACCGTGCGCTGGTACGTCGAAAACCGCTGGTGGTGGGAGCCGATCCGCAACGGCGAATTCAAGGAGTTCTACCAGCGGCTATACGGGAACCGCAAGGTGCTTGACGTCTCTTGAAAATCCCAAGATAATACCCTCATCGCTTCGCTCGCACGTACTGTTTCTCTGTAGAGGATTCGCAAGGAATTCAAACAACCGGCCAGGTGCAGCCCGTCGCTGCGCCTGGTCGGCTATTCAGAACCTTCACCCCAAGGGAGGCGCCCGATGAGCAGGAAAGTGGAAATGATGGACCCGGTGGACGCCGCCTGGTACCGCATGGACGGCCCGACCAACCTGGCGATGGTGACCGGCGTTGCGCTGACCGGAGAGCCGCTCGATTTCGAGCGCACCAAACAGGTGTTCGCCCATCGCCTTTTCTATTTCAGACGATTTCGGCAGCGCGTGATCGAGAAGGGATTCCCGTACCCTGTTCCCTACTGGGAGGACGATCCCTATTTTTCCATCGACGAACACTTTCATCACATCGCCCTTCCGGAGCCGCGCGATAGAAAGGCGTTGTTCGATCTGCTCAGCGACATCGCCAGCACGCCGCTCGACTATCGACGCCCTCTGTGGCAGGTGCACGTTGTAGACGGCGTCGGCGAAAGCAGCGCGCTGGTGTTGCGCTTCCACCACTGCATCGGAGACGGCACGGCGATGATGGCGGTCTCGCAGGTCCTGTTCGACACGGAGCCGGACGCGCCGATCGAGCGGGAAATCCGCGCCCCGCGACCGCCGCGCGCAGGGCTGCTCGATGCGCTGGCGCAGCCGGTGGCGCGCGTCATCGACCAGTCTGTGCGCGCGCTCAGCGCAGGCGCCAATCTGGCGCTTCATCCCTCACAGATGGCGGAGCTATTGCAAATGGCCGCGCGCAGCGTCGGAGTGGTGGCGGGAACGTTGCTGAAACCGCCGGACCCGGCCTCTCCTCTCAAGGGGCCTCTCGGCTTGCCGAAACGCGTGGCCTGGTCGGAGGCGGTCGCCTTGCCGGAGGTCAAACGCATCGGCAAGGCGACAAACGCCAAGGTGAACGATGTGTTGGTGGCGGCCATGGCCGGCGCCCTGCGCCGCTACATGCAAGAGCGGGGGACGGATGTCGACGACATGACCATCCGCGCCGTCGTGCCGGTGGACTTGAGGAGGCCCGACCGCGCGTTCGAACTTGGCAACCGCTTTGGACTGGTCTTCCTCGATCTTCCCATCGGCGTCGCCGAACCGCTGGAACGGCTGAGGGCGACCAAGCGCAACATGGACGCAATCAAACGGTCTCCGGAGGCTGCAGTCTTTCTGGGCATTCTCAATCTCTTCGGTCGCACGCCCAAACCGATGGAAGATATCGCCGTCAGCATCTTTGGAAGCAAGGCAACGCTCGTCATGACCAATGTCGCAGGGCCGCGACAACTGCTCTACCTAGCCGGCGCCCCGGTTGCGCGCATGATCTTTTGGGTGCCTCACCCCGGCGACCTTGGGATGGGGATCAGCATCCTCAGCTACAACGGCGAAGTGACCCTGGGCATTGTGGCGGACGCTGGCCTTGTGCCCGATCCGGAGCGCATAGCAGAAGAATTCAGCGAAGAGTTCAATCGCCTGCGCGAGGCTGTGGAAGGAGCGGCGACCGCCGAAGCGTCAACCGTTGGTACAAAAGAGCTCGGCGCAAAAGAGGATGAGAAAGTTCCTCCGGCGCCGGCTCCCGCCGCCTGCGCCGCCCTCACGGCCGCCGGCAAACCTTGCAAAAACCGGCCGGTGGCCGGTTCTCCCTATTGCCGCGTCCATCAGCCCAAGCCGAAATCATGACGCCCCAAGCGCAAATGATCCGACGGCGATGAAGCTCGTCTATCGCTCCGCCTCGGCGAGAAGGGCGGAGCGCTCTCGCACGCGCAGGTAAAAGAGCATCCAGCCGGCGGTTGCGAAAATGCTGACGACGCCTGCGCTGAACAACGTCTCCGCCAGGCTCCACCCCAGGTTGTCATAGGCGTAGCCGGCCCAGAGCGTGCTGATGGACTGGGTGAGCGTCAGCGCAGCAAATTCAAAGGCGAAGACGCGTCCCCGCAGCCGATCGGGAAGCAAGAGCTGCAACAACACGGCGGAAAACACCCACAGCGCGCCGGTGCCGACGCCGCGCACAGCGGTGGCGCCGAGCACCCAACCGAGCGAAGGCGCCATCGCCACCCCTAGCGTGCCGAGCGTCATGGCGAAAAAGCCAACCGAGACCGCCTTGAGCAGGCCGCCCCAGGAATCGCCCAGCCAGGCGCGCAGCAGAATCGGTCCAAAGCCGGTGCCAACGCCCACCGCAGCATAGATCAGTCCAAGGCTGAGCGTGCCGCTGCCGCGTAGCGGGAAGACATTCTCCGCCAGCGGGATCTCCAGGACATTGACGCCGCCCCACACCAAGGCGCCGGCGGCCTTGACGAGGGCGAAGGCCAACAACACAGGCTGTGCGCCCAGGTAGCGCATGCCCTCGACGATCTCCACAAACGCCCGACGCACGGCCGACCGGCCATCTTGCGCCGAGGCCTGGACGCGACTGCGCACAGGAACGTGCGCTAAAAACCAGGCGGAAAGAAGAAAGGTGAGCGCATCGAGCAAGAAAGCCGCCTGTACGCCGAGAAAGGCCGTCGCCACGCCGCCGAGCAGCGCCCCGAGCGCCAGCATCGTGCTCCAGGTGAAGCTGTCCAGTGCGTTGGCCGTGACCAGGTCCTCTCTGTCCACCACAGCCGGAAGGTACGACTGTTGAGCAGGCGTGAAGACCGCGCTCAACATGAATTGCAGCACGGTCAAAAGATAAAGCAGCCAGATGCGCTCGGGTCGATCCACGAGCAGAAAGCCGAGGACGACGACGGCGCGCAGGATGTCGGTCCAGATCAGCAGCGTGCGCCGTTCATAGCGATCAGCCAGCAGGCCCGCAAAGGGGCTCATCACAAAGAGCGGCAAAAAGCGCGCCAAAAAGAGGAAGCTGATCGCCGTGCCCGCACCGCTCAGGTGGGCGATCAACGCCGCCGACGCAAGCAGATTGAACCAATCGCCCAGGTTGCTGACGACGCGCGCCAGCCATAAATTGCGAAAGTTGCGGTTGCGCTGAAGCAGCGAAATATAAACGTTCACGCTGCGCTCAATTCGCTTTTTTGTCGCAGGAGACGACAGGCGACGTCGGCCAGGATGGCGACGCCCAAAGGCATAGCCGACTCGTCAATGTCGAAGATCGGCGTGTGATGCGGTCGGTCGAGGTCGTCTTTTTTGGCGCCGAGCATCAACATGGCGCCGGGCGCCTTGCGCGTCATGTAGCTGAAATCCTCGGCGCCCATCATCGGCTCCGGCTCCAGCAACGCCTGCGCGCCGACCAGGTCGCGCACCGAGATGCGCACCAGCCGCGCTACGTCGGGGTCATTGTAGAGCGAAGGATAGCCAGGGCGCAGCTTCAGCTCGAAATCGCCGCCAAAGACGCGGGTGATTTCCAGCATGCGCGCCAGTTCGTTGCGCAATTGTTGGCGCACAGCGTCTTCAAAGCTGCGCATAGTGCCGGAAAGATAGACTTCTCTGGGGATCACGTTGGTGGCGGTTCCGGCGTGAATGGCGCCGATCGAGATCACGGCGGCTTTCGCCGGATCAATGCGGCGGGCGCGGATGCCGTGAATGGCGTTGAGAACTTGCGCCAAAATAAAAGTGGGATCGACGGCCTGGTGAGGATATGCGCCATGGCCGCCGGTGCCGCGCAGCCAGACCTCGAAGGAATCCTCATTGGCGCTGGCGTACCCATCGGCGATCAGGATGTGTTGGCTGGGCAGGTCGCTGGCCACGTGGAGCGCAATCACGGCGTCGACGTCCTCCAACGCACCGTCTTCGATCATGCGCACGGCGCCGGATTTGTTCTCTTCGTCGGCGTTTTCTTCGCTGGGCTGAAAAAGCAAACGAATCTGACCGGCCGGCCGATCCGGCATTGTCGAGAGCAGCCGGGCGACGCCGAGCAGGATCGCTGTGTGGGCATCGTGTCCACAGGCGTGCATCACGCCGGGCGTCTGCGATCGATACGGGAGGTCGTTCTGTTCATCGATCGGCAGCGCGTCCATATCGGCGCGGATCGCCACCACCGGTTTGCCCTCGCCGAGCAATCCAACCACGCCGGTCTTGCCGACGCCGGACTGCACCTCTATTCCCATCTTCGTCAGCTCGTCTACGACCAACTGCGCAGTGCGATACTCTTGGAAACTCAGCTCAGGATGCATGTGAATGGTGCGGCGCCAGTCGATCAACTGGCCGGAGAGCGCCTTTGCATGCGTCAACAGGTCAGAGGGCGTCGTCATGATCGATCTCCCGAAAAAAGCAAGCGCATTCAGATTTCCCTGTAAGAATCGAAATCGGCTGAACGCATCGCGAATCCACCAAAATACATTTAGATTTCCTCTCGGAGCATACCAGAAATGCATCGAGTGAAGAAATAAATCGCTCTGAATGATCGCGAAAGCCAGCGCAATGGAGATAAACAGATTCCTCCGGCGTGACAGACGGCCCGCCGAGACCCTCCGGCCAGAAACCGCACCCGGCGAATATTTGCAAAAAAGAAGCCGGACCGCACGGTCCGGCTTCCCCACCAGAAGGAGGAACCCTATTAGCTATTGACAACCTTCTTGACCTCGATCCGTTTCGGCTTCACCGACTCCGCCTTGGGCAGCGTCAGCGTGAGCACACCGTTCTCGTTGACGGCCTCGATCTTATCGGCGTCCACGGGCGCAGGCAGCGTCACGCTGCGCATGAAGGTGCCGAAGCGGCGCTCGCGCAGATGATAGTTCTCTTCTTTGATCTCCTTGTCCTCTTTGATCTCACCCTTGATGGTCAGGACATTGTCGGTCAGCGTCACTTCGACATCCTCCGCAGGCACGCCCGGGAGCGACGCCTTGATGATGAACGCATCATCTTTCTCGGCCACATCCAACGCCAGCGGAATCGTCTCGGGCCGGCGCTCCCACAGGCTCGGGAAGCGGGTGAAGTCGTCCTCGAAGAAGCGATCGATCAACTGTCGCATCGCAGTCAGCTCGCGATAGGGATCCCACCGGGTAATGCTCGTCATAGGAAATCCTCCTTTCATTCACAAAGATGGCCTAGAAATCATTACCTCGCAGGTCTTGCAACGCTTACTATCCTCATCGTGCTTTTCGATTTTGAGCATAGCGCAGGAATGTCTGAAGTGCATATGCGCATCGTTAGTTTTGCATATGAAGATTTGAAGGCAAGAAGAACGGAGGTTCGCTGCAGGAATTCACTGCAGAAATGCAGGGCGCGCAGAAAGAAGGTCTTTGCGTTCTCTGCGGCGTCTTTTCCCCCGCAGTGGCAGAAGCGCCTAGAACCGCACGATGCCGAGCAGGAAGAGAATGGCCAGGATCACAGGTTGATGAATGAGATAGATGAACAAAGAGTGTCGTCCGAGAAAGCGAAGCCCGCGGATCGGGGCAAAATCACCCCACTCCGGCAGCGGCAGGAGACGACGATTGTCTGCGTAGAACCAATTGCCGAACCAGACGCCCAACAGAATCACTCCAAACCAGGGAATGAGCGGAAAATAGTCCACCGCAACGTAATGGTTCGGCGTAATGCCCAGCGGCGCAAGCCAACGGCCGTTGATAAAAAAGATCGCGGCGTAGGAGCCTATGATCACCGGAACCCAGCGGCCGTCGAAATGGATCGTCAGAAGCCACCGGCCCACCGCCGAAAAGGCCACCCAGAGGCCGAAGTTGAGCCAGGTGAAGCGCAGAAAGGGATACGCCAGAATGGTCGAGACGCCGATCAAGTGCAAGATGCCAAAGTCCACATAACCTACACCCGACAACCCGACGACAAGGGTGATGATCATGCCAAAGCCAAAAATCTTTAACCCGCGACGCAGAAATTTCGGAAAAAGGGGCGCATCGGGCCCGCGACGGCTGCGTTCGCGGCGATACACCAGGGTCATCGAGACGCCGACCAGGATCAAAAAAGTGCCGGCGGTGAAGCGCTGCCAATATTTCCAAAAACCGTCCCACAGCACGATGTCGGGCAACACGCGCCAATACCAGAGATCCCACAGCGTGTGATAGACGATCATGGTGATGATCGCCACCCCGCGCATGGCGTCAACTTCCCAAAAACGAGTCGGCGCCAGGAGGGTTTCACGTTCGTGTTCCAAGGTGACCGCCGTCGTCGCCATTCCGTTATCCCCCTATAATGAACCGCAACTGCATCGGCCGACTGATTATACCATCGACATTTTATACCGTCGACATTGTTTTTTCCGACATTGTTTTTTCCGACATTGTTTCTTCCGACATTGTTTCTCGTCGTTGTTTCTCGTCAGCGTTTGTTTCGGAGTAAAATGGGGAAGAGATTTTCATGCATATCGAAAGGTGTTGCGATGGGACTTGATTGCGACGTGGCCCGCGCCCGCGCCGGCCACATTCGACTGATGCGTCACACGCTGGCCATCCTTGAATTCATGCTCGCCGATGTGAGCCAGAACGTCGCAACGACGCGCCGCGACCCGGCGGACGGCGAGCGAGGCTGGACGGTCCTGGAGGTGGTCTGCCATCTGCGCGACTTCGACCGCATCTTTCAAAGCCGTGTGCGCCAGATGCTGCGAGAAGAGGAGCCAAAGCTTCAGGCGTACGATCATGAACGGCTGGCGATCGAATTTCGCTACAACGAACAGGACTTGCGCACAGCGCTGGCCGAGCTGCACGCCTCGCGTCAGGAATTTGCCGCCCTGTTTGAATCTTTGAGCGAGGCGCAATGGCGGCGTTCTGCACTTCATCCTGAGCGGGGTCGCTTCACGATGGACGACGCCCTGATGCAGGTCGGGCTGCACGATGCATTGCATCTGGAGCAGATTACGCGCATTTTACGAGGGTGATGCGGATGTGGGCGTTTTTACGCATGATGCTCAGCGCTGCGCTGACCGCCCTGGCCCTGCCGTTCTACCTGCGCTGGGCCGGCGAGCAATCCGAGGCGCAGATCGACAAGATGCAGAAGGCCGTCCATTTCACGCCGGGCGCCGAAGCGCCGGTGCCCGCCGAGGTGGCGGCGGGCGCCATCGGCCTGGGCGTCAGCCATTTTGCAGTTGCGCGCGCGCTGCGCCTGGGCTGGCTCGAAGCACTCGTGAGCCTGTTGCTCGGCGTCGCCATCGGACTGTTCGTCTTCATCTACCGCATGCTGGGTGAAGAGGAATCATGATCGTCCGCGCTCTGGGGGAGGGTCGGCTGCTCTGCATCCATCAGACCTCCCACGCGATGATGGCGGAGGCCTTCTGCCGCCGTTGGGGCAACCGGGACTTTGCGCAACCGTCCCCCTATGACGCCGTCATGCTGGCGATCGGCCAGCATGACAACGGCTGGTGGGAGTGGGAGCAACAGCCTCGACTGCGCAGCGACGGCTATCCCATGGATTTTGTGCACGATGACGATCCACTGGGCAAGGTCGCGCTCTGGTGGCGCGGGGTGACCCGCGCCGGCGCTCAACATCCCTACGCCGGCCTGCTGGTCGCCCGCCATGCGGCGCTGCTCTATGAGTCCTTTCCCGGGCACGGACTGGAGGAAAAGGCACGGACGGCGATCCAACGCTTCATCGAAGAGGCTGACGCCCTGGCGGAGCGTGCGCGCTTTGCCCTGCGCGAAGTCTCCGAGGCGACCGAATGGTTGACGCCGGCGCGCCTCGAGGCGAACACGCGCTTGTTGCAGTTCGGCGACATCGCCAGCCTACAAGTGTTGATGCCTTGGGCGAATCGTCGAGAAATTGAACATTGCCCGGTCGACTTTGAAGGCGCTGAGACGACGATCGTGATGACCTACGATGAAAAATGCATTCACTTTGAGCCATGGCCTTTCGGCGTCGACACCTTCACCGTCTCAGTCGTCGGCCGCGTGCTTCCACAAACCCACTTTGTCTCAGAGGCCGAGTATCGCGCCGCCCTGTTGGCGGCGCCGTTCAAACAGATGACATGGCGCGTGGAAAGGTAAATCGAGGATGACGTACGCCTTTTATCACTCCCCGAACACGCTAGAAGAAGCGCTCTACCTGAAAGCCAAATACGGCGAAGACGCGCGCGCGCTCGCCGGCGCCACCGACCTGCTGCTGGAGATCGAGCGCGGGGTGCGCCAGCGCCCCGACGGCAGCCCACCCGGCGTGATCGACCTGACGCGCATTCCCGGGCTGGCCTCGATCGTCGAGAGCAACGACGTCATTCAGCTCGGCCCACTCGTCACCCACAATCAGTGCGTGGCCAGCCCAACGATCGTCGAAAAAGCCTTCCCGCTGGCGCGCGCCTGCTGGGAGGTCGGCGCGCCGCAGATCCGCAACCGCGCCACGGTGGTGGGCAACGTCATCACGGCCAGCCCGGCCAACGATACAATTGCGCCGCTGTTGGCGCTCGACGCTCGCATCACCGTGCGCAGCCTGGAGCGCGGGGAGCGCACCCTGCCGCTCGACGCCTTCATCATCGGCTTTCGCAAGGTCGATCTGGCGCCGGATGAACTGGTCACCGCCATCTCTTTCCCGGCGCTGAACGAACGTTGCGACGGCGTCTTCATCAAGTTGGGTCTGCGCCGCGCCCAAGCGATCAGCGTCGTCAACGTGGCGGTGGTGGTGGAGCGCGAAACGCCCGCTTTAGACGCACCATTCATCAGAGCATCCATCGCACTGGGCGCAGTGGCGCCGGTGGTGGTGCGCGCCTCGGCGGCGGAGAGCTTCCTGGTCGGCAAGTCGCTCGACGAAGAGACCATCGCCGAAGCCGCTCGACTCGCCGTGCAGGCTGCTTCTCCGATCGACGACATCCGCAGCAGCGCCGAATATCGCCGCGCCATGGTGGAAGCGCTGACGGCCCGGGCGTTGCGACAGATTGCAGCCGGAGAGACGCGCGCCGGCTGGCCAGAGCAACCGGTGATGCTTTGGGGAGATACAGGGGGCGTCTGGCCGGTGACGCGACGCAGCGGGAAAAGGTCCGAAGGCGCCGAGGCCAACGAACGCATGGCGATCGTCAACGGCTGCAGCGTGGCGTTGCCCGGCGGCATGACGCTGCTCGACAGCTTGCGCGCCGTCGGCTTTGTGGGCGTCAAGGAAGGCTGCGCCGAAGGTGAATGCGGCGCGTGCACGGTCTCGCTCGACGGCATGGCGGTGATGGCTTGCATGGTGCCGGCAGAGCGCGCATGGGGCGGCGAAATCCTCACGGTGGAAGGACTGGCCGCATGCGGACGACTTCACCCCGTGCAGCAGGCGTTCATCGAGAGCGGCGGCGTGCAATGCGGCTAGTGCACGCCCGGCTTTCTTGTTAGCGCAGCAAAATTGCTCGAAGAGCGGCCGCATCCCGACATCGCCGCAGCCGCCGAAGCGCTGACCGGCAATTTCTGTCGCTGCACCGGCTATCATAAAATCCTTGAAGCCGTCGTGCGCGCCGGAGAATTGCAAGCCACACCTCGCCTTGAAAGTTAGGGAAGAAAACAGATGGACGTAGAGTCTCGTCCCCTGGTCGGCGTCATCATGGGCAGCAAGTCCGACTGGGAAACAATGAAAGCCGCCTCGGAGACGCTTCACGAATTCGGCGTGCCGCACGAGTGTCGGGTCGTCTCCGCCCACCGCACACCGGACTGGATGGTCGAATATGCGGTGCAGGCCGAAACACGGGGATTGGAAGTGATCATCGCCGGCGCCGGGGGCGCTGCGCACCTTCCCGGCATGACCGCCGGCCATACGCTGCTGCCGGTGATCGGCGTGCCGATCCAGAGCCGCGCGCTCAACGGGCTAGATTCGCTGCTCTCCATTGTGCAGATGCCGGCAGGCGTGCCTGTGGCGACGATGGCCATCGGCAAAGCGGGTGCAGTCAATGCAGCGCTGCTCGCCGTTGCCATTTTAGCCAACACGCGGCCTGCACTGCGTGAAAAGTTGCGCAAATTCCGTCGCCAGCGAGCTGAGCAGGTGATGCACGAAACGCTTGAGTAACTCATCTTGAGCAATCCATAATATCGATTCGGCTAGGAGAAATCGTCAGGAGTGAAATCGCCTTCAGTTCTCTTTCCGCCCGCCGTCATCGGCGTCTTCGGCAGCGGACAGCTTGGGCGGATGCTGGCGCTGGCTGCCCGGGCGATGGGATATCGCATTCACACCTATTCGCCTGACCGTGATTCGCCCACCGGACAGGTCGCCGACCGCGAAATTTGCGCTCCCTATGAGGACCTGGACGCTGTGCGCAATTTCGTGAGAGGGGTCGACGTCGTCACCTTTGAGTTTGAGAACGTCGCCGCCGCCGTCGCACAGGTGGCCGCCGAGGAGGGCGTCCCGGTCCGGCCGGGAGGACATGTCCTGCATACGACGCAGCAACGGCTCCGCGAGAAGCAATTTTTGCGCGGCGCCGGCCTGCCGGTGACGCCCTTCGCAGCCGTGCGCTCTGAGGA
>CALFWA010000036.1 GCA_937928035.1 uncultured Caldilinea sp.
TCGCAACTTTGCTGGATACGCCCAAATCGAATATTTTCGAGATTAAGGGGCTTCGCTGCACGGACGGAGCCGTCGTGCAGCTTCTAGGCGGCTCGACGCCTCTCGAATGGCGCGCCACCGATGCCGGCATCGTCGTGACGCTACGAGAGAGATTGCCAGCAGCGCCAGCGCATGCACTTCGCATCACCCCAATCCCAACCTATCGAGCGTGATTGCTTTTTCAGATTGCGCATGTAGATTCTGCGATCTGCCCAATTGATAAAATTTTGATATATTGGTGACGATTGGAACTGCATCAGGTTCGCCGGAGGTGAAAATAGACTTCCGGCGGGCTCGATGCAGTTCTCTCGTTGAATTCGGAACCTTTGCCATGGGCAAACACAATCGAGAGTCTGATTACGCATCATGCACACGCCAATCTCCGTTTCCATTATCGGCGCCAGCGGCTACACTGGCGGCGAGCTGCTGCGCCTGCTGCTCGACCATCCGCACGTCGTCGTCAAGCAGGTGACAAGCGAGCGCAACGCCGGCAATTTCGTCCATTTCACCCATCCCAACCTGCGCGGGCGCACCCGGTTGCAGTTCGTCAGCGCTTCCGAAGTGGAGCCATGCGATCTGCTCTTCCTCTGTCTGCCGCACGGAGGCGCAATGCAGAAGATCGAACACTACGCCGCCCTGGCCGAGCGCATTATCGACCTCAGCGCCGACTTTCGCCTGCGCAATCCCGACGACTATGTGCGGTGGTACGGCAAACCACACGCCAACCCCGCCTGGCTGGAGAAGTTCGTCTATGGCCTGCCTGAACTTTATCGCGAGGAGATGCGCACGGCGCGCTACATCAGCGGCGTCGGCTGCAACGCCACTGCCACGAATTTGGCCATCTACCCATTATTCGCCAATGAAATTGCCGACGCAAGCCGCGACATCATCTGCGAGGTCAAAGTTGGCTCCAGCGAAGGGGGCAACCAGGCGAGCGAGGCCACGCACCATCCGGAACGCGCCGGCGTGATGCGCAGCTTTGCGCCGACCGGCCATCGCCATACGGCGGAGGTGTTGCAGGCGTTGGCACGCGTCGGCGCACGACCGCGAGTGCACCTAAGCGCCACGGCGGTCGATAACGTGCGCGGGGTTCTGGCGACGGCGCATGTCTTCGTGAAGCCGGGCGTCGAAGAGAAGGACATCTTCAAGGCGTACCGACAAACCTATCGCAATGAGCCGTTCGTGCGCATTGTCAAGGAGCGCACCGGCGTCTATCGCTACCCGGAGCCGAAAATTCTGGCCGGCAGCAACTACGCCGACGTCGGCTTTGAGTTCGACCCCGACACCGGCCGCGTGGTCGCCCTCGCCGCCATCGACAATCTGATGAAGGGCGCTGCGGGGAGTGCGGTGCAGGCGATGAATATCATGTACGGATGGGAAGAGACGACCGGATTGACTTTCCCCGGATTGCATCCGGTGTGAAGTGGATGAACATTGAAATCTTTTGATCGGAGTGAGGGTTCATGATTGTAGTAAAAGTAGGGGGCGGCAAAGATCTGAACGTCGACGCCATCGTCGCCGATATTGTCAAGCTGCGCAGCGAGGGCCGCGAGTTGCTGCTCGTGCACGGCGGCGCAGAGACGACCAACGAAGTCGCCGAGGCATTGGGTCATCCGCCCCAGTTTGTGACAAGTGAGAGCGGCTACGTCAGCCGACGCACCGATCGGCGCACACTGGAAATCTTCGAGATGGTCTATTGCGGCCAGCTCAATAAGATGTGGGTGGAGAAGCTCCAGATGGCAGGCGTCAACGCCGTCGGGCTGAGTGGCCTGGATGGCCGCATCTTTGAAGGCGTGCGCAAAGATACGCTGCGCGTGCGCATCGACGGCAAACGCATGGTGCTGCGCGATGACTGGACCGGCACGGTGGAGCGCATCAACACGCATCTGCTGCGCCTGCTGCTCGACGCCGGCTATTTCCCGGTTCTGACCCCGCCCGGCGCATCGGACAAGGGCGAGGCGATCAACGTCGACGGCGACCGCGCCGCAGCGATGGCGGCAGCTGCGTTTCAAGCGGAGGCGTTGGTCATCCTCAGCAATGTGCCCGGCCTGCTGCGCAACTTCCCCGACGAATCGACGTTGATTCGAGAAATCCCCAAGGCGAAGGCCAACGACTTCATGCAATACGCCGAAGGTCGCATGAAAAAGAAAGTCATGGGCGCAGTGGAAGCGATCGAGGAGGGCGTGCGGAAAGTGATCTTTGCAGATGGCCGCATCGACGCTCCGATCTCGGCGGCGCTGGCCGGCGGTGGCACACAGATCGGATGATCCACTTTGAAATTTTGGACGAACCTCATGCCATACGCATCCTCAATATCAAGTTCTAATCTGACGACCGACTCATTTTCTGCGCTCGAAGAAGCCATTCTCGGCGGAACGACGGCGCGGCGCAACCAGGCGGTGATGGTGCGCGGCGAGGGCTGCTGGCTCTACGACGCCGAGGGGCGACGCTATCTCGACCTCGGCTCGGCACAGGGGGTGACGCTGCTCGGCCATTGTCATCCGGCCTTGAGCGGCGCAATCGCAGAGCAGGCGCAGAAGCTGATCTCCTGCCCCAATTTTTTGTACAACGACGTGCGCGCCCGCTTCGCCGCCAAATTGGTGGAAGTGCTGCCGCCCCATCTGCATCACATCTTCCTTGCCAACAGCGGCGCCGAAGCCGTCGACGGCGCCATCAAGTTCGCGCGACTAACGACCGGCCGCACGCGTCTGATCGCTTTTCGCTCCGCCTTTCACGGTCGCACGGTTGGCGCCCTCGCGCTGACCTGGGAAAAGAAATATCGCGAGCCATTTCTACCCCTGCTGGATGTAGTGCATCTGCCCTACAACAACTTGGCAAAGGTCGATGAGGCGCTGGACGAAAACGTCGCCGCCGTGTTCGTAGAGGTCGTGCAAGGGGAAGGCGGCGTCAACCTCGGCGACGGCGATTTCCTGCGCGGGGTAGAGCAGCTCTGCCGGGAGCGCGGCGCCCTGCTGGTCATCGATGAAATTCAGACCGGCTTCGGGCGCACCGGCCGCTGGTTCGGTTTTGAGCATCATGGCTTACAGCCGGACATCATCTGCCTGGCGAAGGGTCTGGGCGCCGGCTTTCCGATGGGCGCCATCGCCTACGCCGAGCGCGTGCAGGAAAAACTCTACGTCGGCGCACACGGCAGCACCTTCGGCGGCAATCCACTCGCCTGCGCAGCCGGCCTGGCCGCCATTCAGACCTACCAGAGCGAGGGGCTGATCGAGCGTTCGGCGCTATTGGGCGACTATTTTCTGCGTCGTCTGCGCGAGGAGCTGACCGGACTGACGTCGGTGCGCGAAGTGCGCGGCCTTGGCCTGATGCTGGCCGTGGAGCTGCGACAGAAGGCTGGCCCTTACCTCAAGGCGCTCATGGAAGAGCACGGCGTAATCGCTCTGCCCGCCGGCCCCAACGTGATTCGCTTTTTGCCTCCGTTGATTATCACCGAAGAGGAGATCGAGTTCGGCGTGCAGGCGACGGCCGCTGTCCTACGGCAGGAGGCAAGCGCAGAGTGACCTATGGATCGGGCAGCGGCTATTGAATTATTGCGAGGACTGGTGGCCATTCCCTCGCTTTCGCATCAGGAGGCGGAAGCCAGCGCCTGGCTCGTCGCACAGATGGCGGCCGTCGGCTTTGAGCGGGCGTTCGTCGACGCCGCAGGCAACGCCGTCGGCGAACTAGGGCCGGCGGACGCAGCACAGACCGTGGTGCTACTCGGCCATATTGACACGGTTCCAGGCGACATTCCGGTGCGCATCGAGGCCACGCCTGCAGGAGACACGCTCTACGGTCGCGGCAGCGTGGACGCCAAAGGACCGCTGGCGACGTTCGTCGCCGCCGCAGCGCGACTCGGCGGCGCATGGGCGCACGCCCACAACCTGCGCCTCGTCGTCGTCGGCGCCGTGGAGGAGGAGGCCGCCAGCAGCAAAGGAGCGCGTTTTATTCGCAACCGCTTCAACGGCGTCGGAGAGCCGGAGCCTGTCGCCTGCATCATCGGCGAGCCGAGCGGCTGGAATCGCGTTACGCTAGGATATAAAGGACGCCTGTTGGTGGAAATGGAGGCGTCGCAGCCGATGGCGCACACCGCCGGGCCGAATGCGGGCGTCGCAGTGGTGGCCGTGGATTTCTGGAACTGGCTCAGCGACTACGCCGCGCGCTTCAACGTGGGCCGAGACAAAGCCTTCGAGCAATTTCAGCCGAGCCTGCGCCGTCTCGCCACCTTCACCGACGATGCCATGCACGATCACGTGGTTGCCGGCGCAGGCATCCGATTGCCGCTCGATTTTGACGTCGATGGCTTCGCCCAAGAGTTGCGTAGCTGGGCGCAAGAGAGAGTGGGGGAGCAGGAGAGTGGGAGAGCGAGAGAACGGGAGAGGGAGCAGGAGCAAGCCCGTGAGAGTCAATTGCAAATCATCTCTCCTGGAATTCCTGCGGCGTTGACGGTTGCAGGCGCATCGATGAGGATTGCGCTGCGCTTTAGCTCCTATGAACCGGCCTGGCGCGGGGATCGCAGCAATGCGCTCGTGCGCAGCTTTTTGCAAGGATTGCGCGAGGTGGCGCCGGAGGAGAAGCTCGGCTTTGTGCTTAAGACCGGCACCAGTGATATGAACGTCGTCGGGCCGGCGTGGCGTTGTCCGGTTGTGGCCTATGGCCCCGGCGACAGCAGCCTCGACCACACGCCGCACGAACATGTGCTACTGGACGAATACTGGCAAGCCGTGTTGGTGCTGGAGCAGACGTTGCGCGCGTTGGGCCAGGTGGTTTCCCGGACGTAAAGATAGACGCAGTGCAAAGACGCAAAGGCGCCGGGCATTGTAAGAGCGTGCGCTTTCTCATATTTCACCTTGCGTTCCATCGGGAGCGCACGGCTGCGGGCCACACCTACCTGCGGGAGGTGATTTCTAAAAATAAAGTCAACACGAAGACGCAAAAAAGCCAGAGTGGTCTTTGTGGACAATTGTAAGGCTTCTGTCAGCAGCCTTTAGCTTGACCTTCAGAGAGGCATCGTATACGATACGAGCATGGACCCGCGCGAATCTCAACTCCGACCAACATTCTCGCTCGTCATTCCTGTCTGGAATGAAGAGCAAGTGATCCCCGTGCTGTACGAACGTCTTGTCCAGGTGATGGAAGGCGTAGGCGATTCATGGGAAGTCATCTTCGTCAACGACGGCAGCACCGATCGCAGTTTAGCGCTCCTGCTCGAGCTGCATGAGCGCGACCCGCGCGTCAAAGTGCTCAATTTCAGCCGCAACTTCGGTCATCAGATTGCGATCACGGCCGGGTTCGACTACGCCGACGGCGATGCTGTGATCGTCATGGACGCCGATCTGCAGGACCCGCCGGAAGTGCTATTGCGCATGATCGAGCGCTGGCGCGAAGGATACGACGTGGTGTACGCCGTGCGCACGAAGCGAGAAGGCGAAAGCAAATTCAAGCTTTGGACGGCGGCCGCCTTCTATCGACTGATTCATAGCATCGCCGATGTAGACATTCCCCTCGACGCCGGTGACTTCCGCCTGATGGATCGCAGGGTGGTGCTGGCGATGCGCCGCCTGCGAGAGAAGAGTCGCTTCATGCGCGGGCTAAGCAGTTGGGTGGGCTTCAAGCAGATCGCCGTTGAATATGAGCGAGCTCCGCGCTATGCGGGCGAGACCAAATATCCGCTGCGCAAGATGATGCGCCTAGCCTTCAACGCCATCACCAGCTTCAGCCATGTGCCGCTGCAGCTTGCCACCTACACCGGTTTCGTCTTCGCCGGTATCAGCGGTATCGGCATCATCATCGCCATCTTCATGCGCCTGATGGGCAACGCCCAGCTGCTTGGTCAGGCGACGACGCTGGTGAGCGTGCTCTTCCTCGGCGGCGTGCAGCTGATCTTTCTCGGCATCATCGGCGAATACCTCGGCCGCATTTACGACGAGGTCAAGAATCGCCCCCTCTACATCGTCGCCGACGCCTATGGTTTCGACCCGCCTGCACAGCTTATGTTGCACGCCGGCAGGCGCGGCCAGGCGGCCCCCCTTTCTTCTGAATCTACGCAGAGCGCCGTACGCGCAGAAGCGACAACCGACCGCGCTCCCTCCGCCGACAACGCCTGAATTTGGTCAGCCATGCGTTGGTCGTCGCTGCGCGCGCTGATCAAGCGCCAAAACCTGTTTCCCCACCATTTCGACCGCCGCGAACAACATCTGGTGATTGCATCGGTCGTGGTCGGCGCAGTCGTGTGGGCGGTGGTGCACGCCCTCAAGCTCTCGGTGCATTTTGTCTTCGAGCACGTCCTCGACTGGACGCAGCAGGCGGCGACGCCGCTCGTGATTTTGCTTCCGCTGGTCGCAGGCAGCCTTGTCACCGCTTTCCTGGCCTCGTGGCGCGCCAGCAACGTCTACTATCGCGATGAAAACGGCCGCGTCCATGCCTTGAACGACATTGTGGGCGATGGCCTGGAGCGCACAATTGCGCTCTATTACACTTCCGAACCGGCGCTGGACCGCGCCTTGTACGGCGTCCAGGGGGTGCGCGCGCGTTGGGAGCTGCCGACCTTCAGCCTCGCCTTGCGCAAATTCCTCGCCACCTTGGCCACACTGGGAACCGGCGGCTCCGGCGGTCTGGAAGCCAGCGTCACGCTGATCGGGGAGAGCCTGGCCGTGGGGCTGTTCAAGCCGCGCTTTCATCTGCTGCCTCGTCGTTTTTGGGCGTTGCGGCTGTGGCGTTGGTGGCGAACGCTCGACCCTGATGAATTGCAGACCATGCAGTTGAGCGGGGTGGCGGCGGCGGTGGCGACGTTGGTGGGCGCGCCGCTGGCCGGCGCCTTTTTTGCCGTCGAAGCGATGTATCGCCGTCGCCCTGTGATCGAAAAGTTCATCTATGCGCTGGTGGCGGCCCTGACCACTTTTTTCCTGGGGCGTTTGTTCACTCCTCACGCCGGACCTTTTCTTCAGGTTAATCAGGTGATTGATCCGCCCGCGCACTGGCGCTACTATCTTTTTCTGGTGACGCTGGCCGTGCTGGTTGCGCTCGTGGACTTCTACCAACGCAGGCTGCGCAGCGCTATGTCCAACTTTTTCCGCAACCAGGTTGGACTGAGCTGGCGACGGCATGTGCTGGGCGCGCTGTTGACCGGCGTCATCGGCCTGCTGGCGGCATGGCTCACCGGCCAACCGCTTGATCTGGCGCTAGGCACAGGCGATCGCATCGTGGCCGAGGCGCTGGGAGGACAGCTGACGCTCCAGGTGGCTATCGTGGCGCTGATCGGCAAATTGTTGACCACCATGAGCACGATCACCTCGGGCGGCTCGGCCGGCATGTTGATTCCTTCCATCTATCTGGGCAGCATGGTGGGCGTGATCGTCGCCCAGATGGGTGGTTATCCCGCCGCCATGCTGGTGATTCCGTCGATTACGGCCAGCCTGGTTTCGCTGATCAATGTGCCGCTCACTGCGCTGCTGATGACCGTAGAAATTTTCGGCGTCGGCTATCTGTTGCCCGCGCTGGTGGTCTTATTGATCACGCTGCTGCTCTCGCATCCGACCAGCGTCTATCGCACGCAGCGCGATCGGGACGAAAGCCGTGAAATCCTGCCCGGCTACACCGTACGACGCATTATTGCGCCTCCCGCTTGGGAAGGTCGCACGCTGCGCGACCTGGACTTGCGGGCGCGCTACGATGTCAATGTCATCGGCTATATTGCGCAGCGCGAGCAGACGCAACAGCTCGTGCCTCACATTTCGGCCACGCAGCCGCTGCACGCAGGCGATCGGCTGGTCGTGTTGGGGTCAAATGAAGCGATCGGCCATCTACTCGCCGATCTCCTCAATGCGCCTCGTCTCCAGGAAGAAGTGATCCAAGAGGAGGCGTGATTTCTCCGCAATCGCTGCGGCGATTCGCCGCCAGATGAACGGAAAGTGGATATGGATGGAGCCTTCAACCTCCTCGACTTCGCGCTAATTGCCCTAGCGGCGATGGCGGCCGGATTCATCAACGCCATTGCGGGGGGAGGCACTTTGATCAGCTTTCCGGCGCTGATCGGCGTCGGCGTTGCGCCGGTGGCGGCCAACGTCACCAACACGGTGGCGTTGGTGCCCGGCTATCTGGGCGCCACATTCGCCCAGTTGAAGGACCTCTCCGGCCAAGAGCGTAGGCTGCGCCTGTTGCTCCCCACTGCCGTGTTGGGCGGCGTGGCGGGCGGCGTTTTGTTGCTCAACACCAGCGAACGGCTGTTCAGCTTTCTGGTGCCCTATCTAATCCTGCTGGCGGCGTTCCTGTTGGCGATCCAGGACTGGGTGCGCAGCTGGGTGGCGCAACGCATCGAAGCGTCGGGTGGCTCCGCAGCCGACGAGATGTGGTCGATCGGCCCGGTCTTCCTTGCATCCATCTACGGCGGCTACTTCGGCGCCGGCCTGAGCGTCATCATCCTCGCCGTGTTGGGCCTGGTGCTCGACGACACGCTGACGCGGCTCAACGGGTTAAAACAGATCGTCGCCTTTGCGGTGAACGTGGCGGCGGCCATCTTCTTCCTCTTTTCTGGCCAGGTGGTGTGGCCGGCGGCTTTGGTGATGGCCGCAGGCTCGGTGGTGGGCGGCCTGCTGGGCGGTAAACTGGCGCGCTTCGTGCGGCCACAGACCCTGCGCATGGTCGTGGTGACGATCGCAGTGATCGTGGCGGTGGTGTATCTAATGAGGAGATGATCCGTTCGGGAGGCGCCCAGGGGCGAATAGTGCAAAGCCGCACAACTCCATTTCGTTTCCTAACTCCTGGCACATAGTCAGGTGAACCCGTCCTTGGAGAATGTGACCTTTCAGGGATGCGCCTCCTCGAATTCCCCAAAATTTGTGGTCCATCGAGGAAGTGCGGCTGAGAGCCGCACCTGGTGAATCCAGAGAATCTACGGCGCTCCCCCCTCTCCCAGCATTGGGAGAGGGGCAGGGGAGTGAGGGCTAGAGCCTTCCGAAAACAAGACCAGCTGCGTAAGGCGAGTCACGTATATTCGGAGAGCAGGCTGCGTTTCAGCGCGTACTGCACAGGTCGGGGCGGCTGCTGAGGTTGAGCTTTTCCATGATGCGCGTGCGGTAGGTCTCGACGGTCTTGGGGCTGAGCGCCAGTTTTTCACTGATCTGCGCAGCGGTGTAGCCGAGCGCCAGCAGCTTGAGCACCTCGCGCTCTCGTTCGCTATCACGCGTGCTCTGTCAAACCCAATTTTCCGGCGTATATTCGCCGAAGACGCGGCGCAATGCGTCGCAAATTTCGCCGAGCGTCGCATAAGCTTCGACTGCTTCGATGAAGAGCGGCATCAGCGCCGCGCTTGGGTCCCGTGCCGCCTGCTCGATGCGCGCCAACACGAAGCGCACGGCTTCGTTATCGCGTTCGGAGCGCAGCTTTTTCAGCGCCTCGATTTGATCCAGACGCACGCGCTCGTCGACGCGCAGCAGCTCGCCCTCAGGACGTTCGTCGGTCTGGAAACGATTGACGCCGACGACGATCTGCTCGCCCTTTTCGATGGCGCGCTGGGTGCGATAGGCGGCTTCCTGAATCTCGCGCTGGACGTAACCTTCCTCCACCGCTCGCAGCGCGCCGCCCAGCTCGTCGATGCGGGCGATATACGCCTCGGCGCGGCGCTCGATCTCGTCCGTGAGCCACTCGATGTAGTAGGAGCCGCCCAACGGATCGACCGTATCCGCCACCCCACTTTCGTAGGCGATGATCTGCTGTGTGCGCAAGGCGATCTCGACCGACTTCTGCGTGGGCAGGGCCAGCGCCTCGTCCTTGCTGTTAGTGTGCAGGCTTTGCGTCCCTCCTAACACGGCGGCCAGCGCCTGAATCGTCACGCGCACGATGTTGTTGTCCGGCTGCTGCGCCGTAAGTGTGCTGCCGCCCGTCTGCGTGTGGAAGCGCAGTTTCCAGGAGTCCGGATTCTGCGCGCCGAAGCGATGGCGCATGATCTTCGCCCACAGTCGCCGCGCGGCGCGGAATTTGGCCACTTCCTCCAGAAAGTTGTTGTGGGCATTGAAGAAGAAGCTGAGCTGCGGCGCAAACTTGTCGACGTCCAGGCCAGCATTGATGGCTTGCTGCACATACTCGATGCCGTTGGCCAGGGTGAAAGCCACTTCCTGCACGGCGGTGCTGCCCGCCTCGCGGATGTGGTAGCCACTGATCGAGATGGTGTTCCACTTGGGGACTTCTGTAGCGCAATACCGGAAAATGTCAGTGATCAGCCGCATCGACGGCGCCGGTGGAAAGATATAGGTGCCGCGCGCAATGTACTCTTTCAAAATATCGTTCTGCACGGTGCCGCGCAGTTGATGGGTGGGAACCCCCTGGCGCTTGCCGACCGCGATCACCATCGCCAGCAGGATGGCGGCCGGCGCGTTGATCGTCATGCTGATGCTGACCTTGTCGAGCGGGATGCCGTCAAGCAGCGTCTCCATATCGCGCAGGCTGGAGATCGAGACGCCCACCTTGCCGACTTCTCCTTCGGCGAAGGGATGGTCGGCGTCGTAGCCGATCTGGGTGGGCAGGTCAAAGGCGACGGAGAGGCCGGTCTGCCCCTGCTCGATCAAGAATTTGTAGCGGGCGTTGCTTTCTTTCGCCGTGCCAAAGCCGGCGTACTGGCGCATCGTCCACAGGCGCCCCCGGTACATGTTCGGCTGCACCCCGCGGGTGAAGGGATATTCGCCCGGAAAGCCGAGCTTTTCGATGTACTCGTCGCCGCCGTCGGCGGGCGTGTACACCGTCTCGACGATCATGGCTTCATCGCTGGTCGTAAACTTCTCCTTGCGTTCGCCGAAGCGTTTGACCAGCGGCGCCAGCGTGTTCTCCTGCCAGCTTTTCTTGAGCGTTTCGATCTTGCCTGCGGTGGCAATCATGCTCGACTCTCCATTTCCACACAACATGCACCTTGCGCTGCGCTATATCTCGCTGCGTCCGGCCAGCGCCCGCCCGAGCGTCACCTCGTCGGCATATTCGAGATCGCCTCCGACGGGCAACCCGCGGGCAAGCCGCGTGACGCGCACGCCAAGCGGCTTGATGAGGCGGGCGATGTACATGGCCGTCGCCTCGCCTTCTAGATTCGGATTGGTCGCCAGGAGCAGCTCGCGCACCGGCGTCTCGCTCGTCTGGATGCGATGCAGCAGCTCGCCGATTTTCAGGTCCTCCGGCCCAATGCCTTCGACTGGCGAGATGGCGCCGTGCAGCACATGATAAACGCCGTTGAACTCGCGCGTGCGTTCGATCGCCTGCACGTCGAGCGGCTCCTCTACGACGCAGATCAGGCCGTGGTCGCGCTGAAGATTGGCGCAGATCGAGCATGGGTCCTGGTCGGCGATGTTAAAGCAGACGCTGCAGAAGAGCGTGCGTTGTTTCAGCTCCTCCAATGCTCGCGCCAATCGGAGCGCCACCGATTCATCGCTGCGAAGCAGGAAGTAGGTCAGTCGGGTGGCCGTCTTCGGACCGATGCCGGGCAGTTGGGTGAACGCCTCGATCAGGTTCGAGACCGGTTCGGCGAGTGGTTGCATAGGCGTTTCAAAATACTCCGGTTAGAACAAGCCAGGCGGCAGCCTCAAGCCGCCGGTCAACCCGCCAAGGCGCTCCTCTTCGAGCTTCTTCACCTGCGCCAATGCGTCGTTCATGGCGGCCAGGAGCAGGTCTTGCAACATCTCGACGTCCTCTGGATCGACGACCTCCGGCTTGATCGCGAGGCTTTTGAACTCCCGCGCGCCGGTGATCACGAGCGTCACTGCGCCGCCGCCGGCGCTGACCGTGATCTCCTCTGCGGCCAGGGCGGCCTGCGTTTTCTCCATCTCCTCCTGAAGCTTCTGCACCTGCGACAAAATGCTGTTCATGTTGGGCATGCCGCCGCCAAAGCCGCCGCGGCCGCCGAATCCACGTTGCTTCTTGCTCATCTTGTTTTATCCTTTGCTCCGATCAAAAACATGGGACGACTGTCCCTTGAACACCGGTTGAAGTTCTTCTCTATTTCAGGACAAACGATCGCGTGAAGGAATCATTGTCCTTGCTTTCGGTCCGGTTGCACCACCTGCGCGCCGAGGTCTTGAATGGCGTACTCCACCAGCGGGTCGAACGCGTCCGGCGGCGGGCTCTCGACAGAGAGCGTCGGTGCATTGGGCAGCACGGCGCGCTCGCCGATCTGAAAGACCACCTGAAAGGGCCGCCCTGTCATCTGCTGCAAGATATGGCCGATCTGCTCGCGCGTCTGGGGGGTGTCCACCATGTCGCGCACCATGGCGTACTGCTCGGTGAAGGCGAACACAAAGGTGGACTTGCCCACCGCCGTGTCCCTGGCCGAGTTGAGCGCGCCCAGCACCTTGGCGCCGCATTGCTGCTTGACCAGTCGCTGGAATTCGCTCCAGCGCTTGCGCAGCATCTCCGCCATGGCAGGGTCGGGAGGCTGCGGCGTTTCCGCAGGCAAAGCTGCGTCGGCCGGCGCAGCCGGGGGCGCCGGCTGCGCCGGTTGAAGTTTTGGCGGCGCAGTTGGTTCTTTTGTGCTCCCAGGGGCGGACGCCTCGGAAACAACCGGCGACGCCATCACCCTGGCTTCGCCTTGCACGACTTCGATCAGCGCCAGCTCCAGCGGAAGCTGCGGTTGGAAACCGCCCTTTAGTTCGTTGACGGCGGCGCTGAAGCGTTTGATGGCGTAGAGCGTCGTCGTCAAATCCATCTTCTTCGCCTGCGCCTGCATCTGCTGCACGGTTTCGACGGGCAGGTCGTCGAGTAGGGCTGGATCGTTGGTCATTTGCAGCATCATCAGGCCGCGCAGATGCTCGATCACCTGCTGGCAGAACTCCGGCAGGCTGGCGCCGTCGAGCGTCAGGCGATGGATAAGCTCAAGGCCTTTGGCCGTGTTGCGCTCGGCGAGGGCGGCGACAAACTCGACGACCGTCTGCACGTTGACGGCGCCCAGCACCTGCTCCACCTGCGCAAGCGTGACGCGATCCTGACCAAAGCTGAACATCTGGTCGAGCAGGCTGACGGCGTCGCGCATGCAGCCCTGCGCGCTGCGCGCGATCATCAGCAGCGCGTCCGGCTCGGCGTCGAAGCCTTCCGCCTCGACGATGTGTTGCAGATGGCGTGCGATCTCCGCAGCCGGAATGCGTCGGAAATCGAAGCGCTGGCAACGGCTGATGACGGTGGCGGGAATCTTGTGCGGCTCCGTCGTGGCCAGAATAAAGCGTGCGTGCGGCGGCGGCTCTTCCAGCGTCTTGAGCAGGGCGTTGAAGGCGCTGCCGCTCAGCATGTGCACTTCGTCGATGATGTAAATTTTATAGCGACCCTCGCTGGGGCGAAAGCCGACCTTGTCGCGCAGCTCGCGGATGTCATCGACGCTGTTGTTGGAGGCGGCGTCGATTTCGATCAGGTCGATCATGCGGCCTTCGGTGATTGCCTGGCAGGTGGGGCAGCGGTTGCAGGGGCGCTCCGCCTCGGGCGCAGTGCAATTGAGCGCCTTGGCCAGAATGCGCGCGGTGCTGGTCTTGCCTGTCCCGCGCGGCCCGGCGAACAGGTAAGCGTGTGCCACGCGGCCATTGCGCAACGCATTTTTGAGCGTCTGGGTGACATGCTCCTGCCCGACGACCTCGTCGAAGGTCTGGCTGCGCCACTTGCGATAGAGAGCGGTGGACATGGTGAAAGTGTATCATGAAAGGGGGTGTTTGTAGGAATCGCTTTCCCGTCAAACCGCCAGATCGAACGGCAGATCGCTGATATCGCGCAGGCGCATTCCCTCGACCATCATGTCGAGAAGCTCCAGTTGATCCGGGTTGTCGAGTTCGATCAGACTCTCTCGTAGTTCAGGCAAGGCAAAATGATAGACGCAATCGAGGTCGCCGACACCCAGTGCAATGGCGGCGATGCGCGTGGGCAGCGGCTCAGCGGTGACGGCTACAATGTGAGGTGTTCTCCCTTTACGGTTACGGATCAGGTTCAACGCTTCGGTGCGCGTGTTCTGAGTGCGATCGCTGTGGATCGTCCATTTGCAGGAAATGCTGGCGTGAAGAATCGGATAGTGAGGGTTGTTGCGCTGCCTGAATCGAGTGTGAGCTGCAATCTGAGGATCATCGTCGACGACGGAATGCTCACGATTGATTTCTTCGTCTGTGACCGGCAGACGAGCTACGATAATGTCAGAGGTCACCACATAATCGCTGCTCGCACCGAAAATCGTTTTCAACGTTTTGTCCTGCTCCAATGCACTGCTGAGATAAGCGAGATGCTGGTACTGGTCGAAGGTTGCGATATTTTTGTCAGTCGCTAGATGCCACTCACCTGGTCGCAGATGGGTTAAAAACGCAAACGCTTTCTGCAAAAATGCCAGAGTTGCATCTTCGAATCGATTTCCGCGCGCTTGAGCAGAAATAACTTCTATTGTGTGGTTTGCACTTTCTTCGGTCGCAAGGCGACGGTAAATTCCCCACGCAACGCTTACACTTGTTCGGCTGTTCCCATCTGCAAAATTTGGGTATCCGATTCCCAGGATGCCGCCGGAGGAAATGCGAATGATTCTATCTCGGATAAAGGCATGATATTCGGTGCGCAAGTCTGCAACGACAGAGGACATAGACTCTTTTAACCGAAGACGTTAAAAATCTGATTAGGCAGGCTTATAAAAGCCGATCACGAATTCTTCATGCATTCTTCGCTGAATTTGTGAATCGCTATTGACAATATGACCAGCAGGCATCATGCGCCGATTGCGGTCCAGGCGGCGAACCCCAACGCCGGGAACCTCAAATCCAATCGTCTCGCCGATCTCCGCCAGGCAACGATGCGTCTCTGTGTCGATGCGACGTATCTCCGAGCTTGCCACAACGACGACGGCGGCCCGGTCCGGCTTCAGCACCCGATACATCTCGCAAAGAATCCGCGTCATCTCTGAATAATAGCGATGCAACGCCTTGCCGCGCTTCGGATCGGCGGCGGAGATGGCTTCCACGATTGCGGCGGTTCTCGGCGGCAATGGTTCGAAGGGAAAATCCATCACAGATTCACCGCCTACGCACTGCTTGCGCGTCTCACTCAACTGACCGAGATTGTAGCCAAGCCAGACAAGTGAAAATTTATCGGCGCGCATATAGTCGATAGCGTTGACGGCGTAGGGAGGCGAAGTCACAATCAGATCCACGGTCGCCGACGCCACCGGAAGCGCCTGGGCATCCGCCAGATGAAGATCAACCGGGAAATCGGTGACGGGCAGTTCGCTGAGGCTCTGAATATTTTGGAGCGCACGATTGCGAAATTCGACAATCGCCGAACGCAGACGTTTGGTGAGCAGTTTGGTTCGCGGCGAAATCTCCGCTTCGCAGTCTGCGCCAAGAATTTTTTGCCCGAAGCCGTAAAAACCACCTTGGCCCGATGAGGACGGGTATGCGCCAAATCAAACGCCAACGAAACGCCGCTTGTCTTCGTGATCATGGCGTCAGTTATCATAGCATAGCCCCTCTAAAATCAACAGCGACGGCAGAAATCCGCCGTCGCTGCTTTTCTTCGTTGGCTGGGGGACAGGGATTCGAACCCCAACTGCCTGATCCAGAGTCAGGTGTTCTGCCGATTAAACTATCCCCCACCGCCTGACTCAAACCCGTATCTACAAAAACAGTATACTCCAGACCTGCGAAGCAACCAAATTTTAGGGCTTTCCGGTGCAATTTCATGCGACGAACCGGAGAGAAATTCTATCTACGCACAACCTGCCTGCCCGCCCAGGCGACGCCGAAGATGAGCGTGCAGGTCAACACGACCGCTGCGCCGGAGGAGACATTGAAATAGTAGGAGGCGTATAGCCCTGCGACGCCGGCGAGCACGGTGAAGAAGGCCGCCAGCGCCATCATGCGCACCAGCCGATGGGTGAGCAGCGCGGCGGCGGCGGCAGGCGTCACCAGCAGCGCGCTCATCAACACCACGCCGACCGCCTGAATACCCGTTACCACGCTCAGGGCCAGCAGGAT
>CALFWA010000037.1 GCA_937928035.1 uncultured Caldilinea sp.
TTCGCGATACATGGTCTCCAGCCCTTTGACCCACTGCACAGGCGAGGCAATCTGGCGCTCCAGGATGTCCTTAATCTCCTCCACGCCGGTCGGGTAGAGCTCGCCGGTGACGTTGGCGACGAGCGGGATCCGAGGCGAAGCGATGCTCAGGCGATCCAGCACCTTGCGCAGCGGCTTGCTGGCCGGCGCCACGATCTGGGTGTGGAACGCATGGCTGACGGGGATGCGCACAGCGCGGTAGCCTTTTTTCTCAAAACGCTGGATGGCCTGCTCCACCGCCTTGCTGGCGCCGCCCACCACGCACTGGTTGTAGCTGTTGATATTGGCGGCGACGACGTAGCCGTCCACTTCTTTGAGCGTCTCTTCAATGACGGAGAGCGGCGCCATCACCGCCGCCATCCAGCCGTTGTCCTCCACGCTGACGCGAGTCATCTCGGCCCCGCGCGCGGCTGCCGCCTCGAGCGCGTGGGCGAAAGGCATGACGCCGGCTGCGATCAGCGCCGCATACTCGCCGAGCGAGTGCCCCATCACCATGTCCGGCTCGAAGCCGTACTCGATGAGCAGCCTGTACAACGCCGTGTCCATCGTCAGCATGGCCGGCTGTGTGATCGCCGTCTGCATCAACGCCAGCTCGGCCTGTTTGACGGCCTGCGGGTCGCTGCTGTCCACGAAAATGTAGCTGGTCAGCGGCCGGCCTAAAATCGGCGTCATCACCTCGTCGGCTTCCTTGAAAACCTGCGCAACCACCGGCTCGCGTTCGGCGAGCAGACGCCCCATGTTCACATACTGACTGCCTTGGCCAGGGAAGAGGTAGCCGAGCTTGCCCGGCTTCGGCCCGCCGCTGCGGAAGATGCCCTGACTTTGCAGCGCTTTCCACGCCTGCACATTGTCAAACCCTGCGGCCTTGCGCGCCTTTTGAATGCGATCCAACAGCTCCTCATGCGTCCCAAAGTCGATAAAGAGGCGTTCAGGCGCAGCGAGATCGGCCTTGGGAGGCAGCTCGCGCTCAGGCGTCCATCCCGCCTCTACGCGGCGAAAGACGTCATCCAGCTTGTCCTTGAGCTCTGTAGGGGTGTGCGCGCCGATGGATAGAATGCCGCGCAGGGGTTTCTTGTGCATAGAATGACCTGTCGTAGGTTGGGCCGCAGCCTGGGCGGAAGGAGATGCGGAGTGGCTGAGCGTCGACGCCTCCACCTTCTGCTGTTCACCGTTGACCTTCGCTGCAGCAAAAATTTTCGGCTCGGGTTTCAACATGCCGGGCACGTACTCTTCGAGCACGATGTGGAAATTGGTGCCGCCGAAGCCGTAGGCGCTGACGCCGGCGCGACGGGGAAAATTTTTGGGTTGCTCCCATGCCATCGGCTCGTGAATCAGGAAGAAGGGCGTGCTGGCGAAGTCGATGTTGGGATTGGGGATGCGAGCGTTCAGCGTCGGCGGCAGCACCTTATGATAGATCGCCAGTGTCGCCTTCAAAAGGCCGGCTGCGCCTGCGCCCGCCTTGAGATGGCCGATATTGCTCTTCGCCGAACCTAACCCGATGCTGCCGCGCGGCGCGCCGCCGAAGACTTTGGTCAGGCTTTCCACCTCGACGACGTCGCCCACGCGAGTGCTGGTGCCGTGTGCCTCAATCAGGGTTGCCGTAGCCGGGTCAAGGCCGGCGTTCTCCCAGGCGCGCACCGCAGAGAGCACCTGGCCCTGAGGATTGGGGGCCGTGATGCCCTTGCCCTTGCCGTCGCTCGAGGCGCCGACGCCGCGAATGACGGCGTAGATTTTGTCGCCGTCGCGTTCGGCGTCGGAAAGGCGCTTGAGCAGGAAGGCGGCCGAGCCCTCGCCCATGACGAAGCCGTCGGCGCCTTCGCCAAAGGGGCGGCTGCCCGTTGCGCTCAACGCTCCGATCTTGCAGAACTTCACAAAGACGACCGGGCCCATGTTGCGGTCAACGCCGCCCGTGATCACCGCATCGACGTGACGCTCGACCAACAGCTCAAACGCCGCATCGATGGCGGCAAAGGAGGAGGCGCAGGCGGCGTCGGTGATGAAGTTCGGCCCGCGCAGGTTGAAAATATTGGCGACGCGTCCGGCGACGATGTTGGGCAGCTCGCCGGGCATCGAGTCCTCGGTGATCGCTGGCAACGACGCATCCAGCCGTTGATGCCATTGCTGAATAATCGCCTCGCGCCTGTCGGCGGGCAAGGCGGCGAATTCCGGTGCGGCCTCCAGCGCGTGCATGAACTCCGGAAAAGCCACGCGCTGCTGCGTGATGTAGTGCAACTCTCCACCCATCGCCGTGCCTAGGATCACGCCGGTGCGCTCGGTGTCGAGCGGACGATGAGGGTAGCCGTAGTCGCTCAGCGCCTCGTCGGCGATGCTTACCGCCCACTGCTGGCCTTCGTCCATCGCCGCCGCCACTTTGGGCGGAATGCGATATCTCTTCCAGTCGAACTGATAACCGCGCACCCACCCGCCGATCTTGGAATAGGTTTTGTCCGGCGCCGTCGGGTCCGGGTCGTAATAGTCGGCGATGCTCCAGCGGTCAGGCGGCGTTTCCGTGATGCAGTAGCGCTTGTGGATGATGTTTTGCCAGAAGGCCGGCGCGTTTAATGCGTCGGGAAGAATTGCGCCGAGGCCGACGATCGCGATCGCTCGGTCGGAGCTTGGATTGGGCATAGGGTCCTCCTTTGTCAACACAAAACCAGAAAACAGGAGGTGCTCAGCAAGAGCTTCAGTGCATCACCTCTCCCGCTCTCCACCTCTCCCGCTCTCACTCCGCCGGGAAAGCCTCCACCAGCTTCCTGCCGACGAAATCCATGTCGTCGAGGAGGCCGGCTTGCGCCGCATAGATAGCCGGGAGATGCAGCGAGTTGGCGAGGTTGAGATCGCTCTGTCCGGCGCCGATGGCCCAGCGTAGACCATCCGTCGCAATCTTCAGCGCTGCGTCGCGCGCGTGGATGCGGCTCATGGCCTGCAGCGTCTCTGGGCTAAAGGGCATGGCCTCGGTCGGGTGAGCAATCGAGCGTTCGGCGAAGACGGCGGCGGTCTCGGCGAAGGCGATCAGCTCGCCCAGGCGGAAGAGAACATGCTGATTGCGCGTCAGGCGGTCGAGGCGCGCACGCTCCAGCAGGACGGCCAGCGTGCGCATGGCCAGCGCCGCCGTCGCTGCGCCGCTGTTGTCGTTGGTGCGCGCCGACGCCTCTAGCTGCGCCGCCCAGTCGTTGTAGTAGGCGCCTTTGGTTTTAAGATGGAGCTGCCAGCGGTCGCGACTGATCGTCCACTCCATGATCTCGGAGGTGCCTTCGTAAATGGTCGTGATGCGCACGTCGCGCTTGATTTTTTCGACCATGTATTCGCGCGTATAGCCGTAGCCGCCCAACGCCTGAATCGAATCCTCCGCCGCTTTGTTGCCGGCCTCGGTCGCCATGTATTTCGCCACTGCGCCTTCGGTCTGCTGGTTCGGGTCGCCGTTGTCGATGCGCTCGGCGGTCCATTCGATGTAGGCGCGCGACGCCTCCAAACGCACGGCGTTGGGGACGATCAGCTTATCCATGTACCCCTGCTTCTGGTTGAGCGTGGCACCGCCCTGCACGCGCGTCTGGCTGTAGCGGATCGCACGCTTGAGCGCAGCCCAGCCGGCGCCCAACCCGAACGCCGCCACCATGAGGCGGGTGTAGCCGAAGACGGCCTGCGCCTGCGCCAGCCCCTGCCCCTCAACGCGCCCCATCAGCCGGTCGGCGTCAACATAAACGTCTTCCAAAAAGAGGGCGGCTGTGTTGCTGGCGCGGATGCCGTGTTTGTCTTCCGGCTTGTTTTTGGTAAAACCGGGCGCATCCTTCTCGACGACGAACCACGACGGGCCGCCGGGCGCCATCGCCAGGATCGTGTAGATGTCGGCGACGCCGCCGTTGGAGATCCACTGCTTGCGGCCGGTGAGCTTATAACCTTTGAGTTCGCCGTTTTCGTAGACGGGTACAGCCTTCGTCTTCAGCTGCGCTAGGTCGGAGCCTGCCTGGGGTTCGGTGGCGCCGTAGGCGACCAACAGCCCTTCGTTGGCGATGCGACTCATCCAGTAGTGGCGTTGATCTGGTGCGCCGCCGACGACGATAGGGTCGGCGCCGAGAAAGGTGGCAAGCACGCCGGTGGCGATGCCGAGGTCGATGCTGGCCATGGCCTCTGAAACGCGGTACACGTCGTAAGCGCCGCCGCCGAGGCCATCGTCTTCCTCGCTGATGAAGACCAGATGCAGGCCGATGTTGTTGTATAGGTCGGAGAGCACCTCCGCAGGAAAACGATCTTCGTGATCAAGCTTCAGCAAGAATTCCGGCGTCAATTTCTTTTCTGCATACTTTTGAAGCGTGGAGAGGATTTGTTCGAGTTCTTTGCGCTCCAGCGCCATGGCGGGTTTCTCCTTCTGTTCCCCTTCGTACAGCATTCCCAGCGTGTCGCAGTGTAATGGTGGGCGAGTTGCTCCGGACACTGCCAATTTACCTTGTGAAAGTTGTCACATATCAGTGATAGAAATAATCGACGCCCTAGGACAAGTGTCACTTTGTCCATAAGAGAGGGAGACGTAGAGTTTGACGTCGCCGCCAGCGACGGTTAACATGGCTGATATGCCTTCGTCGGGCTGCTCAGCTACACACCGGACGGACATCTAGCGTCTATGCGCAACCACATCCTTGCGATTGACAACGGCACGCAGAGCGTGCGCGCTCTGCTCTTCGACCTTCACGGCAATCTGCTGGCCAAATCACAGGTCTATATCGAACCTTATTTCTCCCGTCAGCCGGGATGGGCCGAACAGAACCCCGAATACTACTGGACTTCTTTATGCGAGGCCTGTCAGAAACTGTGGAAGCAGCCGCAGGCGGATAAGATGCGCATCGCCGGGGCGGCGCTCACGACCCAGCGCGCCACCGTGATCAACGTGAACAGCCGAGGCAGACCGCTGCGACCCGCCATCGTCTGGCTGGATCAACGACGCACGCCGGGCCTGCCGAAGATCGGTGGAATCTGGGGGTTGATCTTTCGCCTCATGCGCATGACCGAAACGGTCGCATATATCCAGGCCGAGGCCGAAGCGAACTGGATCCGTGTTCATGAGCCGGAAGTCTGGGCGGAGACGTACAAGTACCTTTATCTTTCCGGCTATCTCACCTACAAATTGACGGGCCGCTTTGTGGACTCGGTGGGCTGTCAGGTTGGCTTCATGCCCTTCGACTACAAACGGCTGCGCTGGGCGGCGAAGTGGGACTGGAAGTGGAAGGTTGTCCCGATGGACCCATCGATGCTGGCGGAGCTGGTTCCTCCGACGCATACGCTCGGCGAGATCACGGAGCAGGCGGCCGAGGCGACAGGCATCCCCCAGGGCTTGCCGTTGATCGCCGCCGCTGCAGACAAAGCGTGCGAGGTGATCGGCGCCGGCGCGCTGGAGCCGCATATCGGCTGTTTGAGCTACGGCACCACCGCAACGATCACGACCACGCAAACGCGTTACATCGAGCCGATCCCGCTTATCCCCCCTTACCCGGCGGCGATTCCCAATGCATACAACCTGGAAGTTCAGATCTATCGCGGCTTTTGGATGGTGAGCTGGTTCAAACAGGAGTTTGCCCAACGCGAGCTGCTCGCAGCCGAGGCGCAGGGGATTGCGCCCGAAAAACTGCTGGATGAACTGGTGGCGAATGCGCCTCCCGGCTGCGAGGGTCTGATCCTTCAACCCTATTGGTCGCCGGGCGTCAAGGTGCCTGGCCCCGAAGCGATGGGCGCCGTGATCGGCTTCACAGATGTGCACACTCGCGCCCATTTGTATCGGGCGATCCTGGAGGGGCTTGCATATGGCCTGCGCGAGGGGAAGGAACGCCTGGAGAGGCGCGCTGGCGTCCCGATTACCGAGTTGCGCGTTTCAGGCGGCGGCTCTCAGAGCAACGTCGCCATGCAGCTCACGGCGGACATCTTCGGTCTGCCTGCAGTGCGCCCCCATATTTACGAAACCTCCGGGCTAGGCGCTGCGATTGACGCTGCGGTAGGGCTGAAACTCCATCCCGATTTCCCCACTGCGATCAAAGCGATGACGCGTCCCGGCCAGGTCTTCGAGCCGAATCACCGCACGCATCTCATGTATGACGAGCTGTATCGCCGCATCTATCTGCGCCTCTATGATCGCCTGAAACCGCTCTACAAGGAAATTCGCAGAATCGTCCGCCGATGATCAGGATCATGGTCCTTATTTGATGCGGAGCGCCGTTTTCAGTACAATTTTGAGATTCCACAGGCGCAAGGTGATCTTGTATGGCTGAGCCTTTGCTGGACATTCGCTTGCACAAGAGATATCCCAATCTTCTGTTTTGGCTTTCGTTTCTCGTTCTCAATGCTTTGCTCTTCTTGCCTATGGCCATAGTGAGCGAGGAGCACGCGCTATCGCCGCCTGCGCTGCCGGCGGATGGCGGGTGGCGATCGGCGCTCAGCCATCTGCTAATCTGGCGTGAATCTCTGGATCCTTGGCGCATCTCCGCCGAGTTGACCCTGATGACGGCGCTGTGGGTGTGGTTGGGGAAATGGCGACGAAAGTGGCTGGGCGCACTCTTTGGGCTGATCTATATGTTGATGTTGGCTTACTCGATCTATGAAGCGATCGTAATCGGAATCTATCTGCTGGAGCCTTCGTTCTACAGTCAATTTTTTCTAGCGCGCGATGGGCTGCCCTTCCTGGCGGAGCATGTCAACGTCCGTTGGGAGCTTTACCTGGTTGGGGGAGCGCCGCTTTTGATTGCAGGCTGCGCCATCGTGCTTGGACTGTGGCGCGCGCTGCTGACCAGCGGCGCATCTCCCCGGCTCAGCCGCAGCTCGCGCCTGATCATGGCTGGGCTTGCGCCGCTGACACTGGTGGCGCTGGCGCTTTATCAACATTACACGGCGCGACCGGAAATGGTGGTCAGCAGCTTCGGATACAAGCTCCAGCGCAACATCGAAGCCTCTCTCGAAATTTACCAGGATGTCACAGGTTTCGACGACAACCTGGTGCGCCACGTCTACGATTACAGCGGCCATCGACTGGCGCAAAAGCCGGACATCTACATCATCTTCGTCGAGTCCTACGGCAGCGTCCTGTATAAGCGCCCTCATTTTACGCCAGCGTATCGCGCCTTACTGAGCGAACTGATGGAACTGTTTAACATTGAAGGGTGGCACGTGACGACGGTGTTAAGCGAAGCGCCGACATGGGGCGGCGGCTCCTGGCTGTCTTACACTACCACACTGTTTGGGATGCGCATCGACAACCATCCGCAATATTTGGATTTACGCAACAAATATCAAGTGGAGCGCTATCCCAGCCTGGGCGCCACCTTGCACGACCAGGGTTATCATTATGTTTGGCTTTCGGCGCTGGATGAAAACATCTCCGAAGTGGGCTGGTCAAAATACACGCGCATGTTGGCGGTCGATGAACTTATCCGCTACAAAGACATGGAGTTCGTCGGGCCGCGCTACGGCTGGGGGCCGGCGCCGCCTGACCAGTGGGTGCTGCACTGGGCGCATGAGCATTTGAAGAGCAAAACGGATAAACCGCTGATGTTTTTCACCATTACGCAGAACTCCCACTATCCATGGACGCCCCATCCCACCCTGGCGGAGGACTGGCGCACGTTGAACCAACCGGGGCCGGAGCCGGAGCCGGTCGATCCGGAGACGATCGGGCTGGACGCCATGCGCGCCAACTACCTGAACGCCATCGACTATCAGCTGCGCATGTTGACGCAGTGGATTTTGAAGGCGGGTGACGAAAACAGCATCTTCGTGCTCATCGGCGACCATCAGCCGCCAGCCGTCTCCCGTCGCGCAGACGGGTGGGCGACGCCCGTGCACGTTCTCAGCAAAGACGCCGCCTTCATCGAAGCCTTCACGGAGTATGGCTTCGTTCCCGGCCTGGAGGTGAACGATCTGGAGCCAACCCTGCGACACGAAGGCTTTTATTCGATGTTCATGCGCGTGCTGTTTGGACGTTACGGAGCGAACCGAATCGCTCAACCCGCCTATCTGCCGGAAGGCGTCCTGCGCGAAGCCGTTGATACGGCCGATTACTGACCTTCAAGCAATTCTCTTTGAGGAGGCTTTGATGCTTCCCGAAGGAGATTGTAGATGCAGGAACAGGATAGCGCTCACCGGATCGAACGGAGAAAAACTTGATCGATCTCCCTCCATCCATGCGCTTTGGGCTAGCAAGAGAAAGGAGTCAACCCATGTCTTTCCGCATTGTCAGGTGGCTGGCGATTCTTCTTGTGGCCGCGTTGGCCATGGGATGTGCAATGCCGCTTGCTCCCGCGGTTACGCCGCAGGCCCCACAACCTGCTGAATCTCCGGAGGCTACAGTTGAGGCGGAAGAGCCTGCCGACGCTGAGGCCGCCGCGCCGGGCAGACCGGTGTCGGGTCTGCGCACGTTCGTCGTCGTGCCGGAAGCCTCGCGCGCTTCCTATCTGGTGGATGAAGAGTTCTTCGGCGGTGCGCTGGCGAAACTTGGCATCCCGGCCGGCTTCAATAAGGTAATCGGCAGCACGCAAGCCATCGAAGGACGCCTTCAGTTGAACCTGGACGATCTCTCGGCGCCGTTGGGGGAAAATATCTTCACCGTACGCACCAACACGCTTACGACCGATCGAGAGGATCGTGACCGATGGATCCGGGAGAACGGCCCGCGTCTCGACAGCTTCCCCATCGCCACCTTCGTCGCCAAAGCGATCGAGGGGGCGCCCGCCACCTACAATGAAGGCGAGGAAGTAAGCTTCAAGCTCTCCGGCGATCTCACGATCCGCAACATAACGCGGCCTGTGACCTTCGACGTGACGGCGAGCCTTAACGGGGACACGCTCACAGGCGTCGCCACCACGCGGCTGTTGATGAGCGATTTCGGCATCGAGCAGCTCAGCTTCGTCAACACGCTGACCGTCGCCGACGAATTCGGCCTGGAGATCCACATCACGGCGAAAGAAGAGTGATCAGGATTTCTCACCTTTCGGGCGGCGTCGAGCCGCTCGAAAGGTCGAGGAGTTTGGGCAGGGCAGCGCCATTTTCATCCGTGGAAGAGGCGCTTTTCAGGCTTCTCGATAGCAGTGCGCCGGCCAACCCCAAGCCAGCGACGCCGAACAGCACGTCCCGCGCGCGGATCAGCAGGCTCAGGCTGACGCCGGCGGCTGAGGACTGTCCAAGCATGCGCATCGCCAGCGCCTGGCTTGCCTCCAGGGCGCCGATGGCCGCCGGCATCGGCAGCAGAATGGCGATGCGCGCCGCCAACAGCGCCGTGATCGCCTCGGCGATTGTCAACCTCATGCCCAGCACGGCGGTCATCAGCCAGAACTCCCCGATGATGGCGCCCCAGCTCAGCAGGGAAGCGCCGACCGCAAGCAATAAAAACCCCGGATGATTGCGACAGAGCGCAATGCTTTGCGCTTCGCTGTTGTA
>CALFWA010000038.1 GCA_937928035.1 uncultured Caldilinea sp.
TGGCGGGCAGCCGGCCAGGCGCGCTCAGCGCCGCATGTTGGGCGGCGCTGGTGAACATCGGCGAAGAAGGCTATCGCGCCGCGGCAGCCAAAATCCTGGCCACGGCCTGGCTCATCCGCTGCTGGATCGAACAGATTCCAGAGTTGGAAGTGCTGGGCGATCCCCTCTTCGTCATCGCTTTTACGTCGCGTTCGCTCGACATCTACCGCGTGCTCGACGCCATGAGCGCGCGCGGATGGAGCCTCAATGGTCTGCATCGGCCGCCTGCGGTTCACATCGCCGTGACGTTGCGCCATACCGAGCCGGGCGTTGCTCAGCGTTTCATCGAGGACCTGCGCGCTGCGGTTGAACATGTCAAGGCGCACCCCGCCGAGAAGGGCGGCATGGCCCCAGTCTACGGCATGGCGGCCTCATTGCCGATGCACGGTGTCGTCGAGGATCTGTTGCGCCGCGTGGTCGATGCGCTGTATCGAGTGGAATAATGCCGGTGTATGTAGATGGCGCTGCGGCGGGCCGCGCCGCCGGTGGTCAGTGGTCACAAGTTTGTCTACGCGCAGACAAGCGCCAACCAATCTTCGCTGAATCGATTTCCGTTTACTTACGTCACGAATCGGATAGGTCGCCCGCAATCTAGGTCGACATACTGACGCAGCCATCCATCTTGAATCTCCAGCCGCAGGGGGAGTTCTCGAATCTCCGCTCCCTCGCTCCAGCCCAGGGCAATTGCACACGCCAGAGGATCGTGAAGGAAGTTAATGATATCCTTCAGCAGGCCCGGGCACTTTGGCCGAAGCAGGCATCCATCTGCTCTCCAACAGCGCAAGGGCTTCATCGAGCGGGGTCGGAGCGGGCGATGCGGATTTGGTCCAGTAGATCGCAGCCTCCGGCAGCCCAGATCTGACGCGGTAACAGCCAAGCGAAACGTCGACGCCGGCAGCCACAGGAATGTCTTCCCGACCGGCGAGCTTGAGCGCGCGGCGAACATACCCCGTCCTGCGTCCTTGATCGTCTGACGTAGTCGTTACGGCGATTAGCTCGACCCCGGCCAGTTCAGCGCCATCGCCCCCCATGAGCTTGCGGTCTGTCGAGGACGCGGGGCTGGGAGCCGCAACTGGTATCGTAAAAAGGGAGCAAGGGATCGACCGGAGCCGCACCCAGTCGCCGAGAGACTGAATTGTAAATAGGTCGATTGCCTGCTCAGCGCTATCCTGGAACCCACCGGAGATTATCAGGCGGAACTGGTGTTGTTTGCCCATCGCAGAGGATGGCGCATCACTCAGGTTAACCCGCTGCAGGGGCGCCGCTGGGCGCAAGGCGCAGGCAGGCGCGCCAAGACGGATGTCCAGGACGCTTTGCTGTTGGCCGAATATGGCAAGCGCATGCAGCCGGCCCCCCAGGAGCAGACGCCGCCCGAGCTTCAGGAACTGGACCTCCTGCTGCGACGACGCCAGGACGTCGAGGAGCTGCCGCAGCGCGAACGCAATCGCCTCTTCAACCTTGAAAAACATCCTCACCCTCCCGCCAGTGTGCGCCAGAGCCTGGAACGCACCATTCAACCGCTCGAACAAGAATTCACCCAGCTCGAGGAAGCGCTTGAGGCGTTTCTCAAAGAGCATCCCACCCTCCAAGAACAACAACGCCGTCTACGTTCTGCGCCCGGCGTCGGCGCACGCAGCGTTTTGCGTCTGCTGGTGCTGCTTTCTCGCTTCCGCACCCTCACCGCAGCGCAGGGAACTGCCAAACAACTCCTCGCCTTTCTCGGCCTCGACCCCGTCCCTTATCGCAGCGGCTCTTCGGTGCATCGCCCTCCCTCTATTTCCAAAAAAGGCGATAAGTCCATGCGCGCTTTACTCTACATCGCCGCCTTCGGCGGCGTCTCAGGCCGCAATCCGCTTGGCGACTTCTCTTCCCTGCGCGCACGTCACAAACCCCAAAAGGTGGCTCTTGCCGCAGCGGCCCGCAAGATTCTGGTGGGCGTGGGCGGTCTTTCGCTCCGGTCAACCTTTCCAAACCGCTCTCAAACCCGTTTCGTGAATCTTGCTCCCTTGACTATCACGAGAGAATCTACAATGAAGCCGACGCCTTTGCAGAGGCGCAGCTACACTCGTAGACCCAATAAAAGAAGGACCGGCGTTTCACCGGTCCTTCCTTTCAGAGCGCCGTTTGGTGCGCTCGGTGGGTTCGATATAGCGAGATGCTAGATCAGATCTTCTGCACGTTGGCGGCGGAGGGGCCTTTGGGGCCGTTCTCGATCGAGAACTCGACCTTATCGCCTTCGGCCAGGGTGCGGAACCCGTTGGAGATGATCGCCGTTTGATGCACGAAGACATCTTTGCGGCCGGAGTCCGGCGTGATAAAGCCGTAGCCCTTTTGATCGCTGAACCACTTGACGGTGCCTTTTTCGCGAGTTGCCATTTGGAGACTTCCTTTCTTCCAAAAACAAAAATGTTGATAGTGCTATGAAATGTGGTCGTTTCCAACGGCAAAACAATAAGCCGCTCAAACGTAAGGTCTGAGCGGCTGACTTTCACTCGCTGACTGACTTACATTCTAGCATAACAAAGCATATCCTGTTTTAGCGAAGCTGTCAAATTTGGAATGGTGCGCGCAACACATTTATTTTATTTCACGCGCTGTTTAGTATCTTCCACAAACCGGCGAACAGTTCGCTCACGCTGGCGTAGTGCATCGGCGCGCCGCCATTGCAATCGATCGTCGTCGCGCGCCAGGGCGCAGTTTCATTCTCTCGCCAAAAGCGCACCATCACAGTGCAGTAGTTGCGCCAGTAAGCGCGTTCTGCATAGGCAGCGCTGAGATAAGCGGGAGGTTGGGGATTTTCTATTGCGTCTTCTGGGAGAGATGTTGCTGACCTTGGGAGATCGTCTCGTCGGCGGCGTGGATGATCCGCTCGTGGTGGACGCCATCGGAGGGAAGGTGTTGCAGGCTGTCGGCGACGCCCGCGGGGCGGCATTTCTCCACCGCGGGCGTCAGCATCTGCTCGAACAGGCGAGCGCTTTCCCCGGGACAAAGCTTCAGGAGCACGTGCAAGCGCTGTTGGGCGATTCGTCGCCCCTCGACTTTTGCTGACGCACGGTCAGCTTTTCCAGCGGACGCCTCAGCCACCGCCGGTGGAGCAGTTGTCGCCTGTGGCGAGACCGCCTCCGACGCCGCCACCTTTGACGCCAAAGGTGGAGAATTTCTTATCCACCCTGGCGCTCTGACAATGGGGGCAGACAATCTCTTCTTTCACAGAGGCGCTGCGCACCCACTGCTCGAACAGGGCGCCGCAGTTGGAGCAGACGTACTCATACAACGGCATACTCTTTTCCTCCTCTTTTCTTTAAACTACACCCATCTTCCAGGCGTTGTCGATCAACAGAAAGATGGCGAGTGCGATCACGAAAAGCGCAAAGCCTTTGCGCAGATGGTCGGGGTGCAGAATATGCGCCAGACGGGCGCCCACCAGCGCGCCCGTCAACCCCGCCGTGACGAAAATCGTCACCACTTGCAGGTCGATCGCTGCGGCGTGCAGATGCCCTAAAAAGCCGGCAAGGCTGTTCATGGCGATCACCACCAGCGACGTCCCCACCGCCTGGCGCATCGGCAGGCCAACCAGCATCACCAGCGCTGGCACAATCAGAAAACCGCCGCCTACGCCCAGGAATCCGGTCAGCAGGCCGACCGCCGCGCCGCTGGCGACGGTGGCGAGCCAGCCGCGCCGGCCGTTTTCGCCCTCCACTGGCTGGGGCTTGAGGATCATGAACAGCCCGACCACCAGCATCAAAAGCGCAAAGAGCGCCATCAGCACCGCTGGCGGAAGCAGTTTCGACCAGCCTGCGGCGAGATAGGCCGTCGCCATGCCGACGCCGCCGAAGAGCAGCGCCACCCGCCAGTTGAGCGTCCCCTGGGAGCGGTGCATGAAGGCGCCCATCATGCTGTTGGCGCCTACGATCACGAGCGAAGCGGTCACCGCCGCCTGCGGCGACTGCCCGACGACGTAGACCAGCGCAGGCACGGTCAGAATCGAGCCGCCGCCGCCCAACAATCCCAGCGAGAGGCCAATGGCAAAGCCTAATAGCACATCAATGACAATTTGCTCGACCACAACAAAACCACCCCGATTTCAACCTAAATTCTCGAATCTCTGTCGTCGGTTCGCCGACCGATCGGTTCTTTGGCTACGCCGTCACTGCCTCTGTCCTCACGCCGCTTTCGGTCGGCAAGAACTTCGACCAGCACTCTGTGCCTTCGTTCAACGCAATCACATTCTCAAAGCCGGCGGCCTCGAGCAGGCTGGCGGCGATCTGCGAACGATAGCCGGTGGCGCAATGCGTCACGATCGTGCGGTCTCGAGGCAGGGTCTCCAACTGATCGGGAAGATAGCCTAACGGAATATGGCGCGCACCCACGATGTGTCTTTCGGCGTACTCGGCCTTGTTGCGCACATCCAGAATGAGAATGTTGTTCTGCGGCAACCGTTTTGCCAGCTCGCGCGCTGTGATGACCGGCAACGCCTGCGTGCGATGGGCGAGCACATCGGGAGTGAAGTAGCCGGGCACATAATCGACGCCGATCGAGCGCAGGTCGGTCAAAATTTGCCGCTCGGAGTCAACCGAGGGCAACAGAATGTAGACCGGCCGCTCGTAGTCCACCAGCCAACCCATATAGGTCACGAAGCTGTTGTTGTCTGCCGGCACGTTGATGGTTCCCGGCGCGTGCGCCGCAGCAAACTGGCCCCGGTTGCGCAGGTCGAAGACCTGACCGCCGTCCTCGATGATGGCGTCCAACGTGGCGCGGTCGTAGTTGACGGGCGTCGGCAGCGAAGTGGTGAGGGGCGGCCCCAGCTTGTTGATCTTCTTCATCTGGGCAAAGTACTTGGGCGGCTCCGGCTGCCCCTCGAGCAGCCAGGCGACGAAGGCGTCCTCGTCTTCAAATTGGAAGGCAGGGTTGAAAAGTTTCTCGTAGCCCAGCGTCGTCGAAGGGATGGCGCCCAGCGCCTTGCCGCACGCGCTGCCGGCGCCATGTCCGGGCCAGATCTGCAGATAATCCGGCAAGGCTTTGAAGCGTTGCACGGTGTGAAACTGCCGGCGCGCGCCAGCTTCTTTGGTGCCTTTGTAGCCCGCCGCTTCCTCCAGCAGGTCAGGTCGACCGACGTCGCCTACGAAGAGAAAATCGCCGGTGAAGACGCCCATGGGTTTGTCGGCGCCGGCCGTGTCTGTGATCATGAACGAAATGTGCTCCGGCGTATGGCCGGGCGTGTGCAGCACTTCCACCTTGATGTTGCCCACCATCCAACTGTCGCCTGCGCGCACCAGGATCACATTTGGCTCATCTGCAAAGGCGTATTTCCAGTTGGCGTCTCCCATGTCGCTCAGATACATCGTGGCGCCGGTGACTGCAGCCAGCTCGCGGCTGCCGCTCACAAAATCGGCGTGGATGTGCGTCTCGGTCACATGGGTGATGCGCAGCCCTTCCTTCTCGGCGACGCGCAAATAGGGCAGAATGTTGCGCGCCGGATCGACCACCATCGCCTCGCCCGTGGCGACGCACCCTACCAGATAGCTGGCCTGCGCCAGTTTTTCGTCATAGAAATATCGAAGCAGCATCTGTTTTCCTCCTTGAAACGAGCGAAATTTCTTACCTCGTCACCGGCAAACCCTGTCGCACCCAGTCGATAATGCCGCCC
>CALFWA010000039.1 GCA_937928035.1 uncultured Caldilinea sp.
CGCGCACAATTGCGATATCGACAGGTTCCTCGGCGTTTGGGTGAAGGACCGTCAAGATGACGGTCGTCCCCGCAGGACCTCGGATGCGAGAAATGACCTCCCATTCGGGCATTCCCGTAATGTCCTCTCCATCGACGCGCAGGACAATGTCGCCGGGAAGAATGCCCGCCTCCTCCGCCGGCGAGCCGTGGATCGGCGCAATGATGCGAAATCCCTCTGGCGTGCCCTCTACGTAGGCGCCAATGCCCTCGAAAGAACCGTCCAGGGCGCTTTGCTGTTGTTGCGCCTCTTGCGGTGAGAAGAACGTTGTATGGTTCTGATCGCCAAGGGTGGCAAGCATACCCTGAATGGCGCCATAGGTCATGCGCTGCGGATCGATTTTGTCTCGATCGACAAAATAGCGATCGACCAATTCCCAAACTTCCCAGAAAACCTCGAACTGGCTTGGCCGTTCTGCAGCGAACACAGGGCGCGCAGCAAGACCGGTCGCTGCGCCGGCTAAGAATGCGGTCAGGAGAGCAGCCAGCAGCAGAAAAACAATAAAAACACGCTTTATCTGACAATTTGACTTTTTGCCCATGATGCTCCAATCTTTAGCTTACCGATTTGACAGAAATGTGTAAGCTTGCAATCGACTTGATGATGATAAGATAAGGAAAGCTTAAGCGCGCCTTATAACAGAGACAGAGCAAGATTGACCAAGATTTACACAAACAGGCAAATCAATTTTTTAGATGTTTTTATTGCATACAACTCTCTGGACGCTTGATAATTTGTCCACCCCGAAAAATACTTCCGAGAACTTAAGAGAAAATTTGTACAAAGTAAAAGCTGGGTAAGGAACAGAAAGAACTATGAGCGAGCGAAGTCGAATTCCTTCAGAAAGCCATTACAACGCCACCATCCTAGTCGTTGACGACGCCGCCGACACGCGATTGATGCTGAGTCTGCGTCTGCAGCGCGAGGGCTACGTCGTTTGGGCCGCAGGCAGCGGACAGGAAGCTATCGATATCGTCAAAAAAGAGGGTCTGCCCGATTTGGCTGTGCTCGACATTATGATGCCGGGCATGGATGGCTTCGCCCTGGCGGACGAGCTGCGACAAGCTGGCGAGATTCCCATCATTTTTCTGTCCGCCTTGTCGGACACCAACACCAAGGTCGAAGGCTTGAACCGATACGCCGAAGATTATGTCACAAAACCGTTCGCCTTCTCCGAACTGTTAGCGCGCATTCGTCGCGTGCTGATGCGGGTCGCCCCTGAACGCTCGCTCGAGCCAGAACTGGCGATCGATGACCGGCTGCGCGTGAATTTTGCGCAACAATATGCCGTGATGGATAACCGCCAAATTCCGTTGACTCCGACCGAGAATCGCATTTTAAATATTTTATATCACAATCGGGGCCGCGTATTGTCACCTGGCTTTCTGTTATCCAAGGTGTGGGATCCGACGCGACGAGGCACCGTTGAATCTTTATGGGTGCACGTGCGCCGTCTGCGCAGCAAGATCGAGCCTGACCCGGACAATCCGCGTTACGTGCTCACCGTGCGCGGGCAGGGATACTGTCTGCCGCAACGCAACCAGATCGATCGAGAAGGCGTTTTGATTCAAGATTCGCCCAAATCTGAGCGAATCGCTCACCCCCTTTGAAATTACACCCCGACCATCGCGCTTTAGGCCCGCTGCGTTACGCTTCAAGATCCAAGATCGACTCGGAGGCGCCAGCGCTTTTCTGAAAGGCGCTGGCGTTTTTTATGTCCTTGCAGAAGCGCAAAGCTGCCTTTTTCTGCCCCCCTTGCAAGGATTACTACGCCATAAGTGCATAAATTTGTTCCACAACTGGCGCGATGGCGATCATTTGTGATAAAATGATCAAAAATATTACGCCTGACAAACCTGCCACTTCTTTCTAAAAGCAATGCATTGCAAACGATCAATTTTGGGCGATTGACCGGTATGAATCATCTATCTACGCCTGTTCTGCCTCAAATTCCTGACATTGTGATCAGCCGTCTGCCCATTTATTTGCGCACATTGCGTTTATTGAAAGATCAGGGCGTTGAAGTCACTTCTAGCCAGGAGTTGGGCGAACTTCTCGGGTTGAGTTCAGCGCAAATTCGCAAAGATTTGAGCCATTTTGGCGAATTCGGCAAACAGGGCACAGGGTACAACGTCGCCTATTTATGCAATCAGCTCGAGAAGATTTTGAAAGTGGATTGCGTCTGGCCGGTGATTCTGGTAGGCGCTGGCTATTTAGGGCATGCGCTCGCCAGTTACACCGGTTTTGAGCACCGCGGCTTTCGCATTGTGGCCGTTTTCGACAACGATCCAAAGAAGGTCGGCGGCGCAATCGGTTCAATCATCGTCCAACCTGTGGAAGCAATTCCTGCTGTGGTTAGGCAGCATCGCTGCCAAATCGCCATCATTGCAGTGCCCGCTTCGGCGGCGCAGCAGGTTGCCAATCAGCTGATCGATGCTGGCGTCAAAAGCATTCTCTGTTACGCACCGATCACGTTAACGGTTCCTCCAAACATTCGCGTGGAATACATCGATCCCGTCATCCACTTTCAACACATGACCTTCTATCTGGAAAAGGGCTGCATCGAAGAATGATCGGGAACACTGGGCGATGCGCTCAGGCAATCGGGCGTTTGCGCGCCAGTCCTTGCCCGCGCGGATAGAGCAACGGCGTAGCTGCGATCTTTTTCACCAGCAGGATGAAACGGCGTTCGGGCAAAAAGGGCACCTCCACCGGCGCCAGTCGCACCGCTTCTCCGCCCAGCACCTTGATGGCGCGCCGCGCTTCCATGAACTCCTGCGGCGCAGAAGGCCCTTTGTAGAAAACCGCCAGCCCGCCTTTGCGCACTAGGGGCAGTAGATACTCCGCAAGCGTGTTGAGCGGCGCAACGGCCCTGGCTGCAACGATGTCGTACTGTTCGCGATGCTGAGGCGTGCGCCCCAGCTCCTCGGCGCGGCCATGCACCAACGTCACGCCGGCAAGCCCCAAAACTTTTACAAGATGCTCGAGGAAAGCAATTTTTTTCTGCGTGCCGTCCATCAGCGTAAGTTGCAGCGCTGGCGACGCCAGCTTCAGCGGAACTCCGGGAAAACCGGCGCCGGTCCCGACGTCAAGGAGGCGCAGCGAAGGCAAGGGCAGCGGCGCGCCCAACTCTTCGGTCAGCAGCGGCAGGCTGACGAGGGAGTCGAGGAAGTGCTTGGTCTGCACCTCCTCATAATCTACAATGGAGGTGAGGTTGATGCGTTCGTTCCAGGCGATCAGCTCTTGGTAGTAGCGTTCGAACGCCTCGATCGCCGTTGGTGTAAGGGGAATCTGCAGGCGTCGACATCCTTCGACCAGGAGCGAGAGGCCGCCTGCGCTTGCCGACTCTATCGTGGAAGACGATTCTTGCAAATCTTGTGGCGATGGCTCCATGCCTGCATTGTACCATGAACCGGCCATGAGCAGCCCAAGTGTAATGACGCATGCACGCAGAAGTGGGTGAGCCATCCGCCTCAGCGCCGCGTCGTTTTTCGGGCGCGCGCCTCCTGCTGCGGCGGCGCGCCTCGATAGCCCGGCGCAATGATGGCGAGATACTGGCAGCGGTGGACGTCCATCATGCGCGTGCGCAGCCAGGGGTCGATCTGCTTGGGATCGGCGCTGGTGGTGATGACGGTGGGCAACAGCGCCGTATAGCGGAAATTGAGCAGCTGAAAGAGTTTTTCCCGCGCCCAGGGCGTGGCGCTTTCGGCGCCCAAGTCGTCGAGCACGAGCAGCGGCGCACGTTTCACTTCATCGAAGCGGCGGTCGAGCGGCGTGACCGACTGCGGGTTGAAGGCGGAGCGCAGATAGTCCAGCAGGTCGGGCGTGACCACAAACATCACGTCCGTGCGCGTGCGCTCGACGTAGCGATTGGCGATGGCCGCCGCCAGGTGCGTCTTGCCGCAGCCCGATTCCCCCATCAGCACCAGCCAACCTTGCGGCGACTCGGCGTAATCCAGACAGCGCCTGACCACTTCGCGTAGGTTGGCGCGCTCCTCAGGCGAAAGGTCTTTGCGCGCGGCGTCGAAGCTCTCGAAGGTCTGGTCGCGATGCAGGTGCAAGGTGCTCAAGTCGCTCTGGCCGCTGGCCTTGCCGGTGCGAAAGTCTGGCGCCAGGATCAACACGTGATTGACCAGCCCTACATCCTGCAGGCGACTGCGCAGCCGCGGGTCCAATTCGTCGAGCCGTTGATTGGTGGTGATCACCGTGGGCGCCTGGGCGTTGTAGCGATGGTTGAGCAGCTGGAAGAGCTTCTCCTGCGCCCAGGGCGTGCTGGCCTGTGCGCCCAGGTCGTCGAGGATCAGCAGCGGCGCGTTGCGCAGCTCTTCGAAGAGTTCGTCGTAGGCGATCTCGCTCTGCGGGCCGAAGGCGGCGCGCAGGTGATCGAGCAGATCGGGAACCACCATGAAGATGGCCGGCTGCCCCATGGCCAGCCGCGCGTTGGCGATGGCGGCGGCGAGATGCGTTTTGCCACAGCCGTAGCCGCCCGTGAGCAGCAGCCAGCCTTCCGGATTGGCGGCGAAATTGACGCAGGTCTCGTAGGCGCGACGGAGGTTGATCTGCTTGTCCGGCGGCAGATGGGACGGCTCTGGATGGAAGTTCGCAAAGGTGAGCCGTTTGAGACTTTCGACCATGCTCATCGACTGCAACGCGCGCAGCCGTCGCGCCTGCAGCTCCTGCGCGCGGCAGCGGCAGGGCACGGCGCGACCATAGTCTGGATGGCCGATCGGCAGATCGGGTACCACGAAGCCTAAACCGCCGCAGATGGGGCAGGGAGGCGCCGTCTCGCGGCGCGTCTCCGGCAACGCGCGCGCGCGGCGTATTGCGCGCACCGCCTCGTCAACCGATGCGCTAGCCGATGATGACGTCGGAGTATTCGTCCGGGATGTATTTTCGCCGCCGATCTTCGGGAGTATCTCGTCCACTCGTCTCATGGGTTCGGTCATCTTTTCCTTCCGTTTCCCATCGCTTCAGGATGGCCTGAATATAGCGCAACGACCGCTTGTTGTTGGCGACGGCGATGGTGAACGCCTCGTCGAGCCAGTCCGGTGGATAGCTTTTTTCCAAATCGCGCAGCTGATCCGCAATCAGAGGCGTCAACAGGCCGATGTTCTGCTCGTACAGGACGAAGATATTCGGCCGTTCGACTTTTAGCCTCGCTTCGTCGGGCAGAACGTGGCGCAGCTCTTCGAGCCGGCCCTGGCGCACCAGCGCCAGGGTCTGCCGCCCCTTGACCGTGTTAATGAAGTACCAGTCCTCCACCGCAGTTTCCTTTTCGCCGACGCGCGTCTCGATCTCTAGCTTCAGCAGGATGCCGCGCGCCACGGCGCGTTCCAGCGCGTCGGCGAGCGCCTGCTGCGGCGTGCGTAGGTCGTTGTCGAGAGTGAGGCTGCGCAGCAAGACTTCGTCGCCGCGCAGATCGACCCCGCGCAGATATCTGAGCTGGCCGTCCTGTTCGTTGAGAAGCCAGAAACAATGCAGCGTCAGCTTCAGCTCGGCGAGATCGTCGATCATCGGCAGCAGATCGGTGAAGAAGAAGTCGGGAATCTTCACTGCTTTCATTTTTATGTCGGGAAAACCGACGAAGCCTTTGGGTTGCATGGGCATGGTGAACCTCGCCGCCTCAATAGTCTAGCTCGGTGCGCTGCACCTCCAGGTCGCGGAACTGCGTCAACTCTTTGCGGAAGTAGAGGCTGACGGTACCCGTCGAACCGTGGCGATGTTTGGCAACAATCACGTCGGCGATGTTTTGACGATCGGTGTCCTCGATGTAGTAGTCTTCACGGTAGATGAACATGACCACGTCTGCATCTTGTTCTATAGAGCCGCTTTCACGTAGGTCAGACAACATCGGTCGCTTATCGCTGCGGCTTTCGACGGCGCGCGAGAGTTGGCTCAGGGCGATCACAGGCACGTTCAGCTCGCGCGCCAGCCCCTTGAGCGAGCGGCTGATGTAGGAGATCTCCTGCTGGCGGTTGGCCTCGCGCCCACCTCCCTGGCCGGACATCAGCTGCATGTAGTCGATCAGCACGAGGTCCAGCCCATGTTCGGCGTAGAGGCGTCGGCACTTGGTGCGAATTTCGTTGACGGTGGCGGCCGGCGTATCGTCAATAAAGATGGCGGTGTTGGCGAGCATGCTGGCGGCCTCGATCAGGATCGGCCATTCGTCGTCATGCACCTGCCCCAGACGCAGCCGGTGGCTGTCGATGCCGGTCTCCATCGAGAGCAGGCGCTGCACGAGCTGCTCGCTGCTCATCTCCAGGCTGAAGATGGCGACGCGCGCGGCGTAGCGCTTGGCGGCGTTCTGGGCGATGTTGAGCGCCAGGCTGGTCTTGCCCATCGCCGGCCGGGCGGCCAGGATGATCAGATCGCTCTTTTGTAAGCCGCCGAGCAGCCGGTCGAGAAAGGTGAAGCCGGTGGGCACGCCCATCAGCGTGTTCGGGTTGCGCGCCAGGAAGTCGATGCGATCGACCACTTGAGCCATGATCGAGCGAATCGGCGTTAGGTCGCGATGGATGAGCGCCTCGCTGACGCCGAAAATCAGCGTTTCGGCTTTGTCGATCACCTCTTCGACGTCTTGGCTGTCGTCGTAGGCGAGCTCTGCGATCTGCCCGGCGGCGGCGATCAGACGGCGCAGCAAGGCGGTGCGCTCAACGATGCGCGCGTAGTGTTCGACGTACATCGCCGACGGCGTGCCGGCGATCAGGTCGGTGATGTACGCAGGACCGCCGATCTCCTCCAGCTGACCTCGACGCTCCAGCTCATCGACGACGGTGACGAAATCGAGCGGCTCGCGCCGTTCATGGAGGGCCAGCATCGCCTCATAGAGCCAGGCGTGGCGCTCCCGGTAGAAATCTTGCGGCCGCAGAAAGTTGGCCACTTTAATAATCGCATCCGGGTCGAGTAAGAGCGAACCCAACACGGCGCGCTCCGCTTCCAGATTGGCCGGAATGCCCTTGGCCGGAGATTCTACGCTCTCGCCAGCTCGCCCCGCTTTTTCCTCAAATGCAGCCATAGTCGCTCAAGATAGGTATAGCCATTCACCGGTAATTGTTGTGAAAGATAAAGTCTTTACGATAAAGCGTTCATGATAGAAGACGACGCTCGCATCAACAACTCACAGGCTCAGCGACTGAGACTCCCGTGAACCTGTGTATAACTCTGGGGATAAGTCTTCGATGACAAAAACGGCGAAGCTGCCGATGCGCAGCCTCGCCGTATGCGAGCCTCTTGAATAACCCCGATTTGATTGCGGACGTTTCAGTTGCCGAGCAGGTTGTCCAGGTCCAGCCCTTCGACAAAATCCTTAAATGCGCCAAGGTCTTCGCCGGAGGCGTCGCTGTATTCGGGCTGCTCCCCTTCCTCCGACAGCGGCATCTCTTCTTCGGGCACCATGCCGGCCTGTTCCATGACCTCTTCTGCGACATAAATGGGAGCGCCGACGCGCACGGCCAGCGCAATTGCGTCGCTAGGGCGGCTGTCAATCTCAATTGTGTCGCCGTTCATCTCCAGCACGATACGGGCGTAGTAGGTGTTGCGCTCCAGACTGTTGATCACAATATGGAGCACCTCTGCGCCCAACGTTTCGATCACCGATTTGAGCAGGTCGTGCGTCAGCGGGCGGGGCGCTTCCATGCCCTGAAGCTGCAACGTAATGGCGTCTGCTTCAAAAGGGCCGATCCAGATCGGCAAAAAGCGCTCGCTTTTCTCCTCCTTCAACACCACGATCCGGTTCTGCGACAAGAGGCTGACCCGGATGCTGTCGATCGTAACCTCTATCATGGCTCCTCTTCCTGTGGAAACCAACGCAATCGCTCGCCTGCATCGAACGCAAATTGCAGATGGAGTTGTATTGCACACGAACGCATAGGCGAAACGATCTGAACAATCGCCAGAGTGTTCTAGAGTATATCACACCTTGCAATTGGGTCAAAGTGTTTTTTGCTACGCTCGTGAATTTGGCGCAAATGCATCTCCAGGGTATACTTCTATTGATTGTCGGGGAGTAGCGCAGCTTGGTAGCGCGCTTCGTTCGGGTCGAAGAGGTCGGAGGTTCAAATCCTCTCTCCCCGACCATAGGCAAGGGTGCTTTCGGTGGATCGTTAAAGCGACTGATTGGTTGGCAGCAACCCTTAGAAATGTCCGCTCATGAGAGCGGATGTTTTTATTGGGAGCTTATCCTTTGTAGTAGACTGTAGCGCATGAGGTTTTCACCGAAAAAGGCCTTAAAGGCGGCGCCGGCTCAATCGCCCTCCACCTCCTATCGGCTGTGGCTCCTGTTCGTGATTCTGGCGGCTTTTTTCCTGCGCACGTGGGAACTCCATCGGCTGCCGCCCGGCCTTTTTTTCGATGAGGCGTACAACGGCATCGATGCGTGGGGCGTCATCGACGGCACCTCACGGCCGCTCTTTTTCCCCGGTAACTACGGGCGCGAGCCACTCTTTATTTACATGCAGTCGTTGGCAGTGGCGCTGTTGGGCGCTTCCTCCTATTCGCTGCGTCTGACGGCGGCTTTCGCCGGCGTGTTGAGCGTGCCTGTGGTTTGGATGCTTGGGCGTCGGCTGTTGCAGTGGACGCAGGAGGAAAAGCGGGTTGATGTGCGCTGGTCGGCGCTAGTCGGCGCAGCGGCGTTCAGCGTCACCTATTGGCACGTCAGCCTCAGCCGCTTGGGGTTTCGGGCAAACCTGCTGCCGAT
>CALFWA010000040.1 GCA_937928035.1 uncultured Caldilinea sp.
TTTCCGCTCCAGGCGTCCCAAAGAAATGAGGCGCGCTGCCTGCGGCTAAGATCAGAAAGTCGTAGGAAATTGCGCCTGCGGAAGTTTCGAGGCGACGGCTGCTCAGATCCACCTGGCGCACTTCCGCTAGAGCAAAGCTGACATTCGGCATGCGACGCAGGATGCTGCGCACGGGATACGCGATCGCCTCTGGCTCCAGTTCCGCCGCCGCCACTTGATAGAGAAGGGGCAAGAAAGTGTGATAGTTGTTGCAGTCGAGCAACAACACCTGCACCGGCGTGTGAGCCAGAGCGCGAGCCGCCCATAGCCCGCCGAACCCTGCGCCTACGATCGCGACGCGAGGCGCTTCAGGCATCGTTGCGCCTCCGTTCGGCCAAAACGTTCTCCAGGTATCGTTTCAGGGCGACGGCGTTGTTGTGGAGAGAGTCTCTGGAGGCATAGACGAGGGTAACGTCCCCCTGCTGCGCCGCCTCCATTAACGGCTGCCAGGCTTGGGGCTTGGCGTCGAGTTCGGCGAAATAGTGCGTCTGGAACTCATCCCATTTGGCCGGGTCATGGGCAAACCAGCGACGCAATGCATCGCTCGGTGCAGCCTCGGGCAGCCATCCGTCCAGTCTCAACGCTTCTCGTTTGAGCCCACGCGGCCACAGACGATCGACCAGATAGCGTTTGCCGTCCTCGGGCTGCGCCGGCTCGTAGGCGCGCTTGATGTAGATCATCTCCGTTTCACCTTTCCCGCACCCGCTCCTTCTCCAGGTCGAAATCCCAGTAGCCGGGCCCTTCCTGAGAAAAGGCGGCGTTGAGCTCAACGTCGGCCTCAAACTCCGGCTTAATTATACACGCATGTTACGTAGAAAATGCTCGCTCTTTTGGGTGCAACCGGAAGTCTTCAATCGTTCGCTGTTTGTCCTCTGCCTTGCTCCCCCTTTCGCCGATCGGCCTGGCGGACGGCTGCGTAGAACATCACCACAAAGGCGCGAAGACGCCAAGAAACACAACGCTGACATCAACCAAGTTGCTGCCGGACTGCGTAACGTGAGTTCCACACCCCTTGTTCAGATTGCAAGTCAGGAGCTTTGGATTCGACAAGGATGACATGTGTCACTGGCGTTCCCGCCGCCCACATGCTACGATGCCAACGCAATAGGCCAGCCATGAACAGCGCAGGGAGGCAATCGATGCCCGCCTCGATTCTGGAAGCTCACAATCTCGTCAAGAAATATGGCGACCTCGTCGCCGTCAACGATGTCAGTTTTGCCATCGAAGAAGGCGAAATCTTCGGCTTACTCGGCCCCAATGGCGCAGGCAAGAGCACCACGATCTCCATGCTCTCCGGCCTGCTGCCTCCCACTGCCGGCAAAGCAATCATCGCCGGCCTCGACGTCGTGCGGGAGACCGCCAAAGTCAAGCAGATCATCGGCGTGGCGCCGCAGGAGCTGGCGCTCTATCCAACGCTCACCGGGCGCGAGAATGTGCGCTTCTTCGGGGAGCTATATGGGCTGCGGGGCAAAGCATTAATCGAACGCGTCGACGAGGTGCTCGGCTACGTTGGCATGTTGGAGCGCGCCAACGACCGCGTGCAAACCTACTCCGGCGGCATGAAGCGGCGCATCAACCTGGCGGCGGCGTTGGTCAACCATCCGCGACTGCTTTTCCTGGATGAACCGACCGTCGGCGTCGACCCGCAGAGCCGCAACCACATCTTCGAGAGCGTGGAGCGTCTGAACCGCGAGCAGGGCGTGAGCATCCTCTACACCACCCACTATATGGAGGAGGCCGAGCGTCTCTGCCATCGGGTGGGGATTATTGACCGCGGTCGGCTGATTGCACTCAATACGCCCAGGCGCTTGATCGAATCGCTTGGCGGCGGCGTCATTCAGCTTGGCTTGCCCGGTGCCGATGAAAGCGTGCGCAGCGCCGTCGCTGCGCTCCCTGCTGTGCGCGCAGCCTCGTTTCTCGCGCCGGAAGGCGCCGGCCTTCCCGAAGCCGACCAGACTTCCGCAACCGGCGGACAGGGCAAGGCGATCTTGAAAATCGAGGCCCTCCATAGCAACGAGGCGCTTCTCCAGGTGCTGCATTATTGCAACGAGGCTCAGCTCCAAATTCTGTCGCTCGATCTGCTCGAGCCGAACCTGGAGACAGTTTTTTTGAATTTGACAGGAAAGAGCTTAAGAGATTGAGAGGTAGAGAAGCGGGGATAGGGTGGTTGGGGGATAAGGAAGGCATCGTGAGGCAAGCGCCAGACTTCCCATCATCCTTATGGCCTCACTACCTATCAGCTTCATGCTTTCCTCGTCGACGGATGACAACCATGCGAATTCTATCTATTTTGCGTAAAGACTTGTTGATCCTTTTGCGCGACCGCGGGGAGATGGCCTCGCTCTTCTTGATGCCGCTGGCTTTCATCGTTCCCATTGCGCTGGTCTTTCCGCCGGACGGTTACAACCTCAACGCCGACCGTAAACCTGCGTTGCCCGTGGCCATGTATGACATTGTGGATGGTGCAGTGGGCGCGCAGGCGCAGGAGCTGCTCGATCTGCTGGTGCAGAGCTATGCGCTGGAGCAAAATACCCCGGCCGAAGAAGCTGCGCAGCTTGGCCCTGCCGTGCAGGCGGCCTGTGCGAAGCCCGGCCCCGCCTGCGACGAGGCGGCGGGCCGCGAGAAGGTGCTGCGCAACTGGCGCACCGTCGCCTTGATCGTGCCGGAAGGCTTCAGCGCAGCCATTGCAGCAAGCGAGCGCATCTCGGTGACGCTGCTCTACAACCCGGCGCGCAACCCGGTCGAACGGCAACTGGCTGAAGGCGTGCTCACCGGCGCAACGATGCGTCTCTCCATTGAACACCAGTTGATCAACGGATTGCGACAATTCGGCGACCTCATCGCGCTGGCGCCGGAGGAGGTGCGGCGGAACATCGACCGCAGCGCCGAATTCGAGGCGACGCCTGTGGACTGGTCGCCTGCGCTCAGCGTGGTTTCCGTGCAACCAACCGCCGCGCTTATCTCGGTCACCCCGAACACGCTGCAGCAGACGGTACCCGGTTACACGGTCATGTTTGTCTACTTCATGATCGGTGCAGTGGCCGCCTCGCTCAAGCTGGAGCGCAACACCCGCGCGCTGCGACGCTTGATGACGACGCCTGTCGGTCGCGGCGAGTTGCTGGCGGGCAAGGTGCTTTCGGCGCTTCTGGTCAGCGTGCTGCAGATCGGCGTCCTGTTCGCCATCGGTGCGCTCTTCTTCGGCATGACGCTGGGCAATGCGCCCGGCGCTTTGGCGCTCTTGACGGTGACGGTGGCGCTATCCGCCGTTTGCCTGGGGCTGGCGGCTGCAGCCTACAACTTCGAGCGGGGGTTGACGCTCGTTCTGATCGTGGCGGCGCTGCTGGCGGGCTGCATGTTCCCGGCGGACTGGCTGCCGCCCGTGCTGCGTGTAGTAAATGTATTTCTCCCTCAGACCTGGGCCATGCAGGGGTTTCAGGATTTGATCACGCGTGGCATGGGACTGCCGGAGGTGCTTCCCGAGATAGCTGCACTGCTCGGCTTCGCCATCCTTGCCTTTGCAGCGGCGGTGCGCAAGTTCAACGACGAGGAGTGGAGACGGTGAATGCACTTCAGCAAATCTGGACCGTGATGCGTAAAGAGATCAAGGTGGCGGCGGAGTTCAGGGGGCAGTGGCTGAACGTCTTTTTCACCCCGCTCGCTTTCATTGCGGTGATGGGGATGACCTTCGGCGACGGAGGAGCGCCCACGGCGGCGGTCTATCTGGTCAACGAGGACGAAGGCCGGCTGGGGCGCCAGATCGTCAGCGCACTGCGCAACGAGCCGACGCTCGACCTAGAGATCCTGTCCGGCCGCAGCGAGGCCGATCGCCTGGTCGGCGAAGGCAGACGCATGGCCGCCATCGTGATCCCGTCCGGACTAAGTGAGGCGGTGCTGACGGAACAGGGCGGCGCAATCGAGGTGATCGTCGATCCGGCGCAAGAGCAGAGCGCCGGCGTCGTGCTCGGCCAGGTGCAGGCGGCGACTGCGCCCATGCTGATCGACGCCGAGGTGGAGCGCGGGGTGCGCACGGCCTTTAACACTGCGCCGGAAACCTTCGGCTTCGAGACGACGGACCTAAAGGCGCTCGGGGTTGATCTGGAGACGGTGGAGCGCTTTTTGACCGCCGCTATCCAAGGCGTAGTCTCCAGCCAGGTGCAGGATGCCATCGACGATCCACTGGTGCGCATCGAGCTGAAGCCTGCCTCGGATGTGGCTCTTCGCCAGGCGCCGACCATCTTCGACTATCTGACGCCGGGCTACAGCGTCTTCTTCGCCTTCTTTCTGATGGGGTTGATGGCGGAAATCATCTATGAAGAACGGGTGGGCGGCGCGCTGCGTCGCATTTTCACCCTACCAATTGGAAAGACGTCCTTTCTGCTGGGCAAAATGCTGCCCTATGCGCTGATCGCCATGCTCCAGATTATAGTGGTCTTCAGCGTTAGCTCGCTGCTCTTCAATTTTGATCTGGGCGATGCGCCGCTGGCTTTTGCCTTGCTCGTCGTCGCCACCGGCCTGACGGTGGGCGGGCTGAGCATTCTCGTCGCCGTGCTCATCCGCTCCGAAGGGCAAGCCAACAGTATTCCCTCCCTGCTGGCGGTCGTCCTGGCTGCGGTTAGCGGCGCTCTTTTCCCAAGCATTCAGCTTCCGGCCCTGGCCCAGCTCACGCCTCACTACTGGGCAATCCAAGGGTTTCTGACCATCACAGCGCTCGGTGGAGGGCTGACGGATGTCGCCCTCCACCTATGCGTGCTGCTCACCGTCGCCGTGACCACGTTCGCAGTGGCCGTGTGGCGGTTTCAACCAACATGATCACGCAGGCAATCGCGGTTCCGGTTATTCAGTTTGACTTTTGCAGGAGCGGCAAAAACATTTTGATCAAGCTGTTTTCTGGAACCCTCGGATCTGTGCCGCTCAGGTATTCCTGCAAATTGCTTCGACCATCTTGATCTGGATCATCAGCAGCGTCGGAGGGATCGGTCGGGTTCAGGCCGTTGGCCGCCTCCCAGCCGTCCGGCATGCCGTCCCCGTCGCTGTCGGCGGCGTTCGGGTTCGCACCAAGCTGATACTCCTGCAGGTTGCTCAGGCCGTCGCCGTCTGCATCGCCGCCGGCGTCGGAGGGATCGGTCGGGTTCAGGCCGTTGGCCGCCTCCCAGCCGTCCGGCATGCCGTCCCCGT
>CALFWA010000041.1 GCA_937928035.1 uncultured Caldilinea sp.
AATCATTATCACCAACCTTGCTTCTGCTGGCGAGTGAATTTTTTCCGGTAAATGCAGCGCTGTGCGCTTCGTTTCAAAACAATTTTGCAGCTTCCCAGAGAAATATCGTTCAGCAGGGGCCGTTTGCGCTCCACAATCGGAAAACGCTTCTGTGATACAATAATTTCTAGATTGTCAATTGGAAAGCAGAGGAAAGACAATGTTTTACTCACTGACACCTGCTCCGCCTGATCCGATTTTAGGACTCACCGAGGCATTCAAAAAAGATCCCAATCCCAACAAAATCAATCTCGGCGTCGGCGTCTACAAAGACGCTCAGGGACGCACGCCTGTATTGGCCTCAGTCAAGCGCGCCGAGGAGCGACTTCTTGCAGCAGAGCAGACCAAAAACTACCTGCCCATCGAAGGAGACCCCGCTTTTGGCGACGCCACCCAAGCGCTGCTCTTCGGCGACGACCATGTGGTCATACGCGAGAGGCGCGCGGTCACGGTGCAGGCGCCGGGGGGAACCGGCGCGCTGCGCGTGGCGGCGGATTTCATCGCCTCCACGTTGGACGCCGAAACGATCTGGCTGAGCGACCCGACCTGGCCCAACCATCCGAACGTCTTCCAGGCGGCGAAGCTCAAAACGGCGACCTACCCTTACTTCGACAAGCCCACCAACGGCGTCGATTTTGACGGAATGATGGCGGCGCTGCATCGGATTCCGGTCGGCGACGTCGTGGTGCTGCATGGGTGCTGCCACAACCCGACCGGCGTGGATCTCACCCCGGCGCAGTGGGAGGCGGTCGCCGAAGTGTTGGCGCGGCGCAATTTGCTGCCGCTCGTCGATTTCGCCTACCAGGGGTTCGCCGACGGCTTGCGAGAGGATGCACGCGGCCTGCATATTCTGGCGCGTCACTGCCCGGACCTGTTGATCGCCAGCTCCTATTCTAAAAATTTCGGGCTGTACAATGAGCGCGTCGGCGCGCTGACATTGGTGGCGGGCTCGCCCGCAGCGGCGGAGACGGCGCTGAGCCACATCAAGCGCGTAGTGCGCGCCAACTACTCCAACCCGCCTGCACACGGCGCGGCGGTTGTCGCCACCGTGCTGAGCGACGGCGAGCTGAGACGCCTCTGGGAAGACGAGGTGCGCCAGATGCGCGACCGCATCAACACCATGCGCCACCTTTTCGTCGAGACGCTTCAAGAAAAAGGCGTCACACAGGATTTTTCGTTCATTGCCCGGCAGCGCGGCATGTTTTCTTTCTCCGGTCTGACGCCGGAACAGGTGAAAGCCCTGCGCGAACGCTATTCGATCTACGCCGTCAGCTCCGGTCGCATCAGCGTGGCCGGTATGACGGAAGACAATATGGACTATCTCTGCAGCGCAATCGCCGCAGTCCTGAATCCGTCCTCCTGAATCGCCGGTGGCTGAACGCTTTGTCGTTGACGACTTGCCTGCGCCTCAACGTCTCGATCGCATCCTGCGCGCCCGCTATCCCCAGAGTGGGCGCCAGGCTATCCAACGTTTGATCGGACAACGCCAGGTGGAAGTCAATGGGCGCACGGTGTGGCTGGCCTCCTGGCTTGTCTCCAACGGCGATGTCATCACCGTTCACCGTGCGCCTGCTGCGCTGCCCTCCCATCCGCAACAGTTCGATCCTGCCTGGCTCATCGCTGACGAAGGCGACCTGTTGGCGGTGAACAAACCGCCCGGGCTGCTCTGCGAGCCACGACGCGGTCTGGATCGGCCGTCCCTGTTACAACTGGCTACGGCGCATTTCGGGCTGCTCACGCTCTTTCACCGCCTGGACCGCGACACCTCTGGCGTAGTGCTGTTAACGCGCGGGGGCGAGATCAACGCCTTGCTCGCCCGCGCCTTCCAGAGGGGATTGGTGCGCAAGGAATACATCGCCGTGGTGGCTGCGCCCAACCGTCTGGCGCAGCGCGGCGTGATCGATGTGCGTCTGCGCCCCAGTCAGCGCCGCCGCGATCAAACGGAGGCGACGGAGCGAGGCGGGCAGCGCGCGGTCACCCGCTACGAAGTGCTCGCCGTCGGCGACGAGCGCATGTGGGTGCGTCTCTTCCCGGAGACGGGGCGCATGCACCAGTTGCGCGTGCATCTGGCCTATTTCGACGCGCCGATCCTGGGCGATCGCCTCTACGGCTCGGCGCACGCTGCGCCTCGGCTGATGCTCCACGCCCGCTCTATCACTCTGCCTGCGCAGATTTTCGGCGTCGAGCGTCGCTTCGTTGCACCAACGCCGCCGGACTTCACGCCAAACCAAACAGAAAGCCCATAATGCATATTTTGTCGCTTGCGTCCGTCGGTCGAGCGCCCTATGCTGGGGAGAGCATGCATCCTTCTCCGCTCCTCATCGATCTTGGAGAATCCGATGGCTTTGCTCTACGGTTCCCTGGCTTACATGGCAGGCATTCTAATCGGTCGGGCAATCTTCGACCGGCTGGGAATGCGCTGTCCGCTGCCGGAATGGCTCTGGCTCGCTCCGTTTGGACTCTTGCCGCTTATCCTGTTCCTGCAGCGACGCAACGAGGCGAAGGCGAGCGCCGACATGCGCTGGCCGACGAGCGCCGGTTTCGAGCCGCCTCGCTCCTCTGCAGCGCCGGCGCTGCTTTTGGGGCTAGCGCTGTGCGTCGCAGCCGGCGCGCTGCGCTACGCAGGCCATCCCTTCACCCCTTGCTGGACACCCGCCGATCTGGCCCATTACAACCTTCCCGCCGATAGAGCGTTCGAGCGCAGCGCACCCAAGGTGACGCTCTTCGGTTTTGTGGACAGCTACCCGCTGGTCGCCGACGTCAAACAGCGGCTGGTGATCCGCGTGCAAGCGCTTGAGATCGACGGGGTGCAACGCGAGGTGACAGGAAAGGTGCGGCTCAGCACCGGCATTCGCGAGCGCTATCGCTACGGCCAGCCGGTGCGCGTCACCGGTCGGCTGGCGACGCCGCCGGACTTCGACTCGTTCAGCTTTCGAGAATATCTGGCGCGCAAAGGCATTCACAGTGTGCTCTACAGCGCAACCATCGAAACGGTAGAGGCGCCGCCTCAGGGCAATCCGCTGCTGGCTGCGCTCTACGCCGTGCGGGCGCGCGGGGAGCGCTTTCTGAACCGGGCGCTGCCCGAGCCGTACGCCGCCCTGGCCAACGGCATGTTGCTCGGCATCGAATCGGGCATTCCTGACGAACTGTACGCTCAATTCAACGCCACCGGCAGCTCACATGTCATCGTTATCTCCGGTTCGAACGTGGCCCTGATTGCGGGCGTGATCATGGCGCTGATGGTGCGCATCGTCGGAGGCGGGCGGGCGGTCTGGTTTACGGTAGCGGGCATCGCCTGCTATGCGCTGCTGGTGGGTGGGGACGCGGCGGTGATGCGCGCAGGCGTGATGGGCAGTCTGGCGGTGGTTGCGGCGGGCATGAATCGTCGCAGCACGGCCTTGGTCAGCCTGGGCGCAGCCTGTGGGCTAATGACGCTGCTCAACCCGCTGGCGCTGTGGGACGTGGGTCTGCAATTGAGCAGCGCGGCCACGGCTGGCCTCATCTTGGTGGCGCCCGACCTGATCGCCGGCTTTCGCAAAACGCTTTCGGCGCTCCACCTGAGCGCCTTTGCCCGTGGACCGGTCGGCTCCTTCTTCGAAGAGAGCCTGATGGTGACGCTGGCCGCCAACCTGACCACGATGCCGCTGGTCGTCTACTATTTTGGCAGGTTGAGCATCGTGAGCCTGCTCACCAACCTGCTGATCCTGCCCGCCCAGCCGCCGATCATGCTGGCGGGCAGCGCCGGCGCAGCCGCCGGCATCGCAGGGCTAGAGTTGATTGGTCGCCTCATCCTGGCGTTGCCCTGGCTCTGTCTGGCGTGGACGGTTCACATCGTTCAATGGACGGCCTCGCTGCCGGGCGCCAGCTTGGAGATCACCGGTTACAATACGGCGGCGCTGATCGCCACCTATCTTGCCCTCGTCGCCGCCAAAACCCAGCCGCGCTGGCGATGTTTGTTGACTTCGCTTGACCGGTGGAGCGCCGCCGTCCGATGGAGTCGACTCGTCAGCCCGACAGCGGCGATGGGGCTGACCATGACGGCCGTACTGGCCTGGACGGCGGTCGCTTCGCTGCCGGACGGGCGATTACATCTCTGGTTTCTTGATGTAGGCCAGGGGGACGGCATTTTCATCCAGACGCCGTCGGGGCGCCAGGTTTTGGTCGACGGCGGAGCCAGCCCGGAGACGCTCTTCTCCGAGCTAAGCGTAGTGATGCCCTTTTGGGATCGCACGATCGACCTGTTGGTTCTGACGCATCCTGACGGCGACCACATGGCGGCGCAGACGGAAGCGCCGACCCGCTACCAGGTGGACTTTGCAATATACACGACTCACGCAGCGCAACATCCCGACGCTGTTCTCTGGCGAGAACACATGACCATCAACGCCGTGACGGTGCTGGAACAGGCGGCGGGAGGCTGGCTGGATTTGGGCGACGGCGTGGCGCTGTGGGTCTTATGGCCGCCGGCAGAGGGCGTCCAGGCAAAAGATGTCGACAACGAACACTCCCTGGTGTTGAAGCTGGTCTACGGAAACTTCAGCGCGTTGCTGACCGGCGACGCAGGCCTTGCCAGCGAAGAGGCGCTGATGGCGCAGGGAAGTCCGCTGCAGGCGACGCTGCTCAAGGTGGGCCATCACGGCAGCCGCACCAGCACCGGGCCTGATTTTGTTCAAAGAGTGGCGGCTCAGGTCGCCGTGATCCAGGTAGGCGCCGATAACGACTACGGCCATCCTCACCCGGAGGTGTTGAGGGAGCTAGAGGGCCACACGGTGTTGCGCACCGACCGGCAAGGGCGCATCCACGTGCAGAGCGACGGGCGTCAGATGTGGATTGGAACAGAGCGCTAAATGCTCTCAAGCTCGAAACGGGCGGGTCAGCGCGGACGGGCCGCCAACGTGAGTGGAATCTCTAACGTTCGTCCCTGGCGCTCGACAGTGAGTGTGATTGTATCGCCCGGGCTGGTGTACCGCGCCAGGTAAACCAGCAGGTCGTCGAACGTGCTGAGAGGGCGGCCGTCGACCGCCACGATAAAATCTCCACCGATTCCAGATGGACACACGCCGGGAAACGCGGTTCGGATGGACCTGTCGGCGCCGCGCAGGCCGGCGCGGGCTGCAGGCGTGCCCCGGAGCACTTCGTTGACGAGCACCCCTCGACGATCTTTGTCGATCCCTTGTTCATCGCTGCAGATCGGGCTGAACGTCATGCCGCTGATGCCCATATAGCTGTGCTCGTAATACCCTTTTTCGATGAGGCTGGGCACCACGCGCTGCACGATGGCGACGGGAATTGCAAAGCCGACGCCGCTGTTGGCGCGCACTTCGGAGCGAATCTGGGCGTTGACGCCGATCATCTCCCCACGCTCATTGAAGAGCGGCCCACCCGAGTTGCCCGGATTGATGGCGGCGTCGGTCTGAATGGAATCCGGGATGCTGTAACTGCTGCGGGTCGAGGGAATGGTGCGCCCCAAGGCGCTGACGATGCCGCTGGTCAGCGTGCCCTGCAGCCCAAAGGGATTGCCGATGGCCGCAACGCGCATGCCTACAAAAACCTCGTCCATGTTTCCCAGTTTTACAGGGACGAGTTCATATCCTTCCGGGTCGATCTTGATGACGGCTAAATCGCTGTCAGGGTCGCGACCGACGACTTCGCCGATGGCTACGGCGCCATCATAAAAGGTGACCTGGAAGCGTCTGCCCTCCTCGACCACATGGGCATTGGTGACAATGTGCCCCTGCATGTCCCAGACAAAGCCGGAGCCGTTGACCAGCGGCAGCAGGCTGCCTTGCTCAGGCTGGGCTTGAGGAAGCAGTGAGCCGCTGCTCAACGCAGGGTGGTCCATCCACACCGTGATATTGACGACGGAGCGATTGTTTTGCTCGTAGAGATTGCGTAGCACCGCGCTCTCATAATCGATGCCCTCCGGCGGCGGCTGCACGATCACCAGCGGCTGAGGCGTCGCCTGGAAAGCGACCGGCATTGCCGAGGGCGGTGTGCGCACTTGCGTCGACTGCATAGACGCGGGTCGCAGTAGAGTCAAATACCCAAAGGATGCAACGCCGCACATTCCTATTAGCAGAGAGAATAATGCCAAAATTACAAAAAAGAGCGGAAGTTTTGACTGGCGAGCGGGCGGCGTCAGGTCGTACATGTTCATTCCTATGGTGAACACAGCTTTCCAATCGTTTTTGCGATCGTTGTGCAGACCACCTTACAGCATTCAACTCTATCATACGGTGAATTGGCTCACGATCCAAACCCATTTTGATCGAGCGCTTGCGCTCGCAGAGGATGAACACTCTCTGCGAGAGTCATCTCATCGTATTTTCGTTGCTCCGTGATTTCAATAGTGGCTGTGGTACAATCATCGTGGCGGCGTTGAGGTCGCTTTTTATGCAAGCGGCCATCCGCAAAAGAAGAACGATCGAGCATGAACCGACGTCAACTGGCCTTTGTCATTATTCTCAACGCAATCATCAGTCTGACGATCGCGGTAGCGGTCGTCTGGGTGGTCGAACAGCGTCGCCTAGACGTCGAGCCGTTAGTTGCGTTGGAAACAGCGAACGCGGCGCCGCTCCCCATCCCCACCTTCACGCCGACGCCCGCCGCCGAAAGCCCGCCGGCGGAGGCTCCGACGCCGACGCCAACGCCGGAGGCCATCGGCGAGGATGAGGTCTATGTTGTTCAGGCAGGCGACATCTTGTCGGCGATCGCTGCGCGCTATGGCGTCAGCATGCAGGCGATTATGGACGCCAACAACCTCACCAATCCAGATTTCGTCTTCGTCGGGCAACGATTGGTGATTCCGCGCGGCGGCTCTTCCGCCTCGCCGACCGCAACTCCTACATCCTTTTCTGCGTCCGGGGGAGGGGCGGGGCTGCGAATTGCCTCGTTTGTCGGCGTCGGCGCACTCGCCAACGAGGGGGTGCAGATTGCCAATGACAGCGATCTAGTCGTCAATCTTCAGGGCTGGCGGCTCGAAAAAGAGAACGGCCCCGTCTATCAATTTGGCGGCGTCTCCCTGTTCCCCGGCGCCGGCGTCACGCTGTATACGGGGACAGGCGTAGACACAAGCGTTGCGCTCTACTGGAATCAGGCGGCGCCGCTTTGGGAGCGCGGCGCCGTGGCGCGTTTGGTCAATCCACAGGGACAGGAAATATCCAGACTCACAGTTCCGTGACCTTCTATCCAGCTACGAATCGCAGAGGGACCATAGACCTATGAGCAACGGCAAGTCAAGTCGCAGTCCGCGGCGTGGACGGCGACGATTCTTTCGGCCAGCAAAAGAAAAAGGGACGCAACCTGCAACGACGCCACAATTGGCGACTTCTCAGGAAGCGCCCGTGCGTCGACGCAAGGCGCGCCGCAGAGCGCGGTCGCGGCAACGAACAGCGGAGGAGATGCACACATCGCTCAGCGCAGAGACGGAAATTGAATACATTCCGCCCCTTTCAGTCTTTATTTATACACACACCGCCCATCCTGAAATGCGCGACAGTTATGAGTTTCGTCCAGAGCATTTTTCCAGGGGTGGACGCCGGATTGAGGATTTTCATATCGACATTTCCTCCTTGTTCGTAGAGGGCGGAGCGGGCGCCGACGACAATGCGCCCTTGCTCAAGGGGTTGCCGAAGCCGGAGTTCAACTGGATCGACTGGGAAGAGGAAGAGTGAGCGTCGCTTATGAATGCACCGCAAATGAACGCGCCGATCGTGACAATTCGTTCGCTCGCCGATCACGTCGGCGAGACGGTGACGATACAGGGGTGGTGCTACGCCAAAACCGGCAAGGGAAAGCTTGTGTTTTTGCAGGTGCGGGATGGCACAGGCATCTGCCAGGCCGTCGTCTTCCGCGGCAATGTAGAAGAGACAGATTTTGAGACGGCCAAATCCATCACCCAGGAAAGCAGTCTGATCGTCAGCGGAACGGTCAAGGCCGACCCGCGCGCGCCGGGCGTGCCGGGGGGATATGAGCTGGACGTGCAGCGCGTGCAGTTGGTCAGCCTCGCCGAGCCCTATCCGATTCAACCTAAGGAGCACGGCGTTGAATTCCTGATGCAGCATCGTCATCTCTGGCTGCGCTCTTCCCGCCAGTGGGCGGCGATGCGCGTGCGCGCCGTCATCGTGCGCGCAATTCGCAACTGGCTGGACGACCACGGCTTCCTGAACGTAGACACCCCCATCATCACGCCTGCTGCAGCCGAAGGCACCACCACCCTCTTCCAAATCGACTATCACGGCGAACCCGCTTACCTGGCGCAGACCGGTCAGCTTTACAACGAGGCCAACATCTTTGCGTTCGGCAAGGTCTACTGCTTCGGCCCCACCTTCCGCGCTGAAAAGAGCAAGACGCGTCGCCATCTGCAAGAGTTCTGGATGGTGGAGCCGGAGATTGCCTTCTGCAACCTCGAACAACTGATGGAGATCGAGGAGCAGTTCGTCAGCTTCATCGTGCAGCGCTGTCTGGCGGAGTGTGAACCGGAGCTGAAAGTGCTCGAGCGCGACACCACAGCGCTGCAGCGCGTGGTTCCACCCTTTCCGCGCATCACCTACGACCAGGCGGTGGAGATGGTCAACACCGCCGCCGCCCGTGGAGAGCTTGTGCCCGGCTATCCCGACCCCGTGCCTCCGCTCGAATGGGGCGACGATTTCGGCAGCCCGCATGAAACCTACATCGCCGCCCAGTTCGACAAGCCGGTCTTTGTGCACCACTATCCGACGCAGGTGAAGGCATTTTACATGGAGCCGGAGCCAGATCGTCCGGAAATTTGTCGCAGCGTCGACCTGCTGGCGCCCGAAGGCTACGGAGAGATCACGGGCGGCAGCGAACGCATCAGCGACCCGGACAAATTGATCGCCGCCATCCGACGCCACAACCTGCCGTTAGCGCCGTATGAGTGGTATATCGACCTACGCCGGTACGGATCCGTCGTCCACAGCGGCTTCGGCCTGGGCGTGGAGCGCACCGTCGCCTGGATCTGCGGGCTGGATCACGTGCGCGAGACAATCGCCTTCCCGCGCACGCTGACGACGATGCGCCCCTGAAGCGATCAGGGCGTTTGTGCACTGCGCTATGGTCTTCTTCGCCACGTTGGCCTTCGCCTTTCTGCTCACCCTGCTCCTGACGCCGTTGGCAGGCTGGGTGGGGCGGCGTTGGGGCCTGGTCGATGCGCCGGGAGGACGCCGTAGACACCGCGGCGTCGTCCCACGCACAGGAGGGCTGGCGCTTTTCGGCGGATTTTTTATTACCGTGCTGCTGATCACCTTCCTCCCCGAAACATCGACGACGGTCGCAAATTGGTTTCCGGCGCGCAACGATCCGAACGAAGAGCGTCGCCTGGCGGCGCTGTTGATCGGCTCCCTTTACTGCGCCCTCTTTGGACTGATCGACGACCGTTTCAACCTCAGCGCCGGGCCCCAATATCTTATTCAATTCGGCGCCGCCGTGATTGCGTTCGCCGGCCTCATTTTCATCAAACACGTCAACAACCCCTTCGCCGAAGGATTCCTGTGGGGGCCGGACGGCTTTCCCTGGTGGCTGGTCTTTCTGCTCACCGTCTTCTGGTTCATGGGGATGATGAACACGATCAACTTTCTGGACGGCGCCAGTGGGCTGGTGGCGGGCGTCACCGCTGTTCTGTCGACGGTGCTGGCGCTTCACATGATCTTCAAGGCGCAGCCGCCCCAGCTGAGCGTCGCCCTGTTGCCTACGGCGCTGCTCGGCGTCACGTTGGGGTTTCTGCCCTTCAACTTTGCGCGGCGCATCTTCATGGGAAGCAGCGGCAGCTACTTTTTGGGCTTCGCCGTCGCTGCGCTTGGCATCATCGGCGGCGCGCGGCTGGCCACCGTAATGATGGTCGTCGGCCTGCCAGCGTTGGAGGTGGGCTGGTTGATGTATTCACGCTGGCGCCGCGGCCTGTCGCCTGGGCAAGGGGGCCGCGATCACCTGCATTTTCGCCTGCTGGATATGGGCGTCGATGA
>CALFWA010000042.1 GCA_937928035.1 uncultured Caldilinea sp.
AATCCTTTGTCGCCTCGAACCTGGCGATCGCCTTTGCTCAGACCGGCCAACGGGTGATTCTGGTGGATGCCGACTTGCGCAAACCGACGATCCATCGCTCGTTTGGGTTGGTGAACAACGTCGGCGTGACCAGCGCCCTGGTCAGCAATCTAGATGGCTTCGCCTCCGCACTGCAGCAGACCATCGTGCCAGAGCTGCGCGTGATGACTTCAGGCCCGCTGCCGCCCAATCCTTCCGAGCTGCTCAGCTCGCGGCGCATGCAGGAGTTGTTGGAACGTCTGCGAGGCGACTGTGATCTGTTAGTGATCGACAGCCCCCCGGTCACTGTGGTTTCGGACACCGCTGCCCTGGCGAGTCGCACTGATGGCGTGCTACTCGTCTTCGCCAAGGAGAAGATGAATCGGGACATTGCGCAAAGGACCTTGGGCGCCTTGCGGCAGGTGCAGGCATACATGCTGGGCGTGGTGTTGAATCGGGTCACGAGCGGCGAACACGGCTACTATTATTCGTACCACAAAAGTTACAGCGACCGCTACTACAGCGGCTACTATGCTTCGCGGCGCCATGCAAAAGCGGCTGCGGAGACCGCTACTGTGGTGTCGCCTCAGCCTGTTTCCCGCGCCTCAATCACGAATGGCGCTCCACTCGAAACGGAGCGCGCCAGCCAGCCTAAGTCTGTGAAATAGCTCCGGCGTAACGATCCATGGCTGCTGGCGCTGACCGTTCCTGCGCAGATCTCAAAAAATATATTCTGGTGGTCTGCACCGCCAATGTATGTCGATCGCCCTACGTGGCCTCCTTACTTCAACAGCGAATCGAAGCAGCGGGGTTAGACGATCGAGTATGCGTCGAATCGGCGGGTGTGCTGGCGCAACCCGGCCGTGAGGTCGATCCGACGATCCGGGCGATGCTGGAAGCCAGACAGATCCCCCTGGCGGAGCAATACACCAAACCGGTGATTGAAGACGACCTGCGTAAGGCGGATCTGGTGCTGGTCATGGAGGAGGCGCACCGCCAGTTGCTTTTTTACCGATTGCCCGGGGCTTTACCGAAGATTTTTCTGCTCAGCGAGCTGGCCGGACGCTATCAAGAGGTCGACGACCCTCATGGAGCGGAGCCTGAGGCGTATCTGTCGATGGCGGCGTTGGTGGATGAACTGCTGGAGCAGGGCTGGCCTCAGATGCTGAGGCGACTGGGGATAGAAACGCTGCGGTGAGAATTTGCCGTTGCTCAGGCCAAATCCGCTACAGCCTTTTCACGGAGAGGGGGAGTGCGATTAGAGGTTTTCAGATAGGAGGGCGGCGACTCGGCTGATGCGACAGCAGATTCAACGCAGAGCAACAAAGATGCAAGGGCGCAAAAAAGCAGAATGCTTTGTGTGCTAGCGAGGGTTTTTTACCGTTTACAACGCCGTCCGAGAGAGCATCTGTTTAGAGTGTGCGCAGCTGCGTGGTCGTCCGTGCGTGTGCGCTGAACGCGCCGGCGGATGGGGCCCAGTGGTCTAGCGGTTGCTCCTCCAGCGCCGGATCCATCTCTACAGTGCGCCGGGTCATCGCCGTCGCTGCCAGGAGGATGACAAATGCGCCCGCACTCATCGCAATGAGAATTGCCGCTGTGATTCCAATCAACATGCCTCACTTTTCCTCTTCTGGTGATTCCGCTCGCTCCGATAGTTCACCTATCTCCACAAGCTCTGCTAAGGTGAACAACTTTTCCTCGCGTCTTTCGCTTTGACTTTAGCATGACAAAAAGGCGTCCGTTTATCCACTGTCAAAAGACCTATTTTACATAGTAAGCTTTTTTGGATTCGTGGCTGTAAGGTGCTGTAAGATTGATTGAGAGCGTCGAAATCCATAGGAATCTCTGCTTTCTTCTTGCAGGCGACGAGCTCTTGGTTTCGAGGTGCATTCACTTTAAGCAAGATCGCCGCGCATTGCTCAACGCCTGTCCTACAGATGCGATTTCTTTTGGGGGCGTTTAGCTGATGAGCAACGGTCGAGACGTCTTCATCGGTCAATCCACCACGAAACGTTGGGCAAATGTCTGGACATCGTTGTTTTCAGAATTTCTGTTCTTACGGCCACTTGTCAGCCAAGTGTAAGCTCCAGCGCGAGAAATAGCTGGTAGGATACCTTCAGAAAGGAATCAGCCTCTTAATCGGCACAGAAGCGCAGAGGCGTCACGACGATATTGTTATTCATGGCTCGCATGAACGTTCCCGGCGATGCCGGACAAGGACTGTCTCTTTATATTCATAGACAGGCGAGCAGCCTGAAAAAATACATCGTCGAGCAAACGATTCTGTCGTTGTTTGGGTGGATTCCTACGGTGATCGGCATTGGGCTGCGCGCGCTGGTCTACCGTCTGATTCTGCGGATGCAAGGAGTCGCCGCCATTGAAAGCGGCGTGCGCATCCGTTTCGCCGACGGCGTTGAGCTTGGTCGCAACGTCTATATCGATCAGGGCGTTTATCTGCACGCCTGCCCGAAGGGCATTCGAATCGGCGACAACAGTTTTGTGATGCATGGCTCGGTGCTGCACGTTTACAATTTTCGCAATTTACCCCACGCCTTCATCCACATCGGCGCCAACAGCCTGATCGGGGAATTGAACGTTCTTCGGGGGCAAGGGGGGATCACGATTGGCGACCGCGTCTACACTGCGCCGATGGTGCAGATGCTGGCCGTCAACCATGTCTTCGATGACCCGACGCGGCCCATGGTCGAGCAAGGCATTACGGCCGAAGGCATTGTTATTGAAGATGATGTTTGGATTGGCGCTGGCGCCATTATAACGGATGGCGTGCGCATCTGTAAAGGGGCTGTCGTCGCAGCGGGCGCCGTCGTGACGCAGGATGTGCCTCCTTACACCGTGGTGGGCGGCGTTCCGGCGAAAGCGCTGCGCAAGATAGATGGGACGCAGCGACGCGATCCCTCGAAGCAAGTTTATTTGTAGTGGAAGCATTCCCGCGTCAGAGCAGGCCGTCACAGGCGGTTGAACGGAAGGAGAGCAATTGTATGGCGACGTTTTCAGTGGTGATTCCGGCCTACAACGAGGAAGACGGCATCTGCGAAATCATGCAGCGCGTGCTGGCGACGCGCGAGAAGCTGCGCGAAGTCGGGTTTGACAAGTTGGAGCTGATTGTCGTCGATGATGGGTCAAAAGATCGCACGGCGGAGCTGGTGCGCGCCCAGCCTGGCGCCATCCTGGTGCGGCATGCGCGCAACAGTGGCTATGGCGCAGCCCTGAAGACCGGTTTCGCCGCCGCTTCCGGCGAGTGGATCGGCTTTTTGGACGCCGACGGCACCTATCCGCCGGAGTATTTCCCGGCGCTGTTGCAAGCGGCGCAGCAACAGCGCGCCGACCTGGTGATCGGGTCGCGCATGGCCGGCGCAGAGAGTCGGATGCCGTTGATGCGCCGCATCGGCAATCTCATCTTCGCCCGGCTCGTCAATCTCATCAGCGCCTCCAACATCACCGATTCCGCCAGCGGGATGCGCGTCTTCAAAAAGTCGATCCTTTCGCAGCTCTATCCGCTGCCGGATGGCTTGAACTTGACGCCTGTCATGAGCACGCGCGCCTTGCATGAAAATCTGAAGATGGTCGAAGTGCCGATTCCCTACAGCGAACGCATTGGCCGCTCCAAACTGAGCGTGGTGCGCGATGGCATGCGCTTTGGGCAATCGATCGTGTGGACGGCGCTCAATTACAACCCGGCGCGGCCTTTCGGGCTGATCGGCATGGTCAGCTTTGCGATTGCGGCGTTGATTGGGTTGGGGTTGATCTGGGTGCGCTTGCAAGGCGTGCAGACGGTCAGCCCGCTGGGCGCCTTCGCCCTCTTCTCGGCGCTTGTGCTCGCCGTAGGCGGCGTGATGTTGATTGCGCTGGGGTTCAGCTTCAACTATTTCGTCGCCCTGTTTCACAAAACGCCGGTGCGTCAGGGGCTGTGGGGCAAGCCGCTCTTCAACGTGCGTTGGGAGCACCACTTTGGCTGGGCGGGATTGGTCGTTCTGCTGATCGGCATCGGCTTCGCCGCGGGCAGCCTGGCGGCGGCGTTGATGGGCGCAACGTTGATGCAGCTCTGGCTGTATTTCTTGAGCAGCGCGGTCTTCAGCCTGATGGGGCTGCAGCTGCTCGTCGCCTGGCTGCAGATGCAGACGCTGGAGGCGTTGCGCATCCGCGAGGACCTGGCCGCCAGCGATCTGCTGGGCAAGGAGACCATAACGCCCGTCGCGGCGACGCCGGCGCCGATGCGCAGCGAACGTCTCCAGCCACAGCCGTAATGCTATCGATTTTGCGGCGTCTTTCAGGCAGCTCCGTTGCTTCTCGGAAGACAATTGCTTTTTATGAAGGAGCCTAAATGACTGCCCATTTCACCCTGCACGATGTCAACGGCAAACAGCCGAACATCGAGCTTGCGGAGGACATTCGCGAAAATCTGGGCACGCGGCGCATCCCGCCGCTGCGCCCTTCTCAATTCCCAGACGCTGGCGCCAGCGTGCAGACGCTGACCTCATCGACGCGGCCGCCCGGATCGGTCGATGTGCTGCTCGTCAACCCGCCGACGCCCGACGGCGCCATCTGGATTCGCAGCCAGCATCGCGTGGGGCGGCGCTCGCGCGAGAACATGATCTGGCCGCAAGTCAGCCTGGCGCAGATGGCGGCGATTCTGGCGCCTGACTATAAAGTGGAAATCATCGACGCCAATGCGCTGCGCATGGGGTGGGAAGAATTTGAGAAGCGGTTGGACCAGCTGCGCCCCAAGTATTACATGACGCAAGTGACCGCCCCCACGCTGCGCAACGACATGTATGGCGTCTTTCTGGCCAAGTCGCTGGGCGCCAAGACCATCGCCTTCGGCACCCATGTGACGCCGATGACGCTGGAGACGATGCGGCCTTTCCCGGCGCTGGATTTCGTGCTGCGCGGGGAGCCGGAGATGACGCTGCGCGAGCTGATCGACGCGTTTGAAGGCAAGAGGCCCTCCAACCCGCGCGTGGCGAAAATGTTG
>CALFWA010000043.1 GCA_937928035.1 uncultured Caldilinea sp.
TCCAGGGCAAAAAGCGCGATCTCAGCTCCGGCAAAAAGAAGCAGGAGTACTGGCGTAACATTCAGGCGATCTTTCAAGATCCCTTCTCCTCCTACAACATTTTTCACAAGATCGACTCTGTGTTGCTCGACTGCATTCGGATGCGTGGCGGCGGCAACTTGCCACGCGAGAAGAAAATAGAGCTGATGACAGAAGCGTGCAGCTTCGTAAACCTGAAGTTCGCCGAACTGACCAACAAATATCCCTTCGAACTGTCGGGTGGGCAAATGCAGCGCCTGATGATCGCCCGCATTTTCTTACTCAAGCCCAAGATTTTGGTGGCGGATGAGCCGACCTCCATGATCGACGCATGTTCGCGCGCTACGATCCTCGATTACCTGATGAAGCTACGCAACGAGACCGGCATGACGCTCATCTTCATCACCCACGACATCGGCCTCGCCTATTACGTCTCGGACACAATCTACATTATGGAGCATGGGCGCTTCGTCGAGAGCGGCTCCGCCGACGACGTGATCTTGCATCCCAAGCACCCGTACACCCGCCGCCTGATCAGCGACGTGCCGAAGATCTACGAGGAGTGGGATCTTTCAACGGTGTAAAAGGGTGCGCCAAATTGCGGCTGACCTTGCGCCGAACTTGGTGCGTCCTGGAAATGACGCCTGCGCAATTATCGCAGGCGTCATTGTTTCTCCCCCAAGTAGGCGTCCTGAATCTCCGGATCGTTGAGAAGCGCCTGTGCACTTCCTTCCATTACGATGCGCCCATTTTGCAGCACGTAGCCCCGATGCGCGATCTGCAGCGCCAGGTGGGCGTTTTGCTCGACCATAAAGATCGTGTATCCCTGCGCGTTGATCTGTTGGATCAACGCCAGCACCCGGTCGACGTAGAGCGGCGAAAGCCCCATCGTCGGCTCATCCATGCAGATCAGCCGTGGGCGTCCCATCAGCGCGCGTGCGATGGCCAGCATCTGTTGCTCGCCGCCGCTCAGTGTGCCGCCGCGCTGATGGAGCCGCTCCTTCAACCGCGGGAAGAGCGCCAGCATCCGTTCGTAATCGTCGGCGATCGCCCGACGATCCTTGCGATGATAGGCGCCCATCAGCAGATTCTCGCGCACGGTCATCTGGGCGAAGATGCGCCGCGCCTCCGGCACAGAGCCAATGCCTAGGCGGACGATCTGCGGCGTCGGCAAGCCGGTGATCGCACGTCCATCGAAGAGCACGGTTCCCCGCAGCGGCTGCACCAGCCCAAGAATGACCTTCATGGTGGTGCTTTTGCCGCTGGCGTTGCCTCCTAACAGACAGACGATTTCACCCGCATGCACGTGCAGGTTCAGGTCGAAATGCACCTGGATCGGCCCGTATGCGGTGTCAATGTTCTTGAGCTGCAGCAGCGGCTGCCCATTCGACGCGCTCATATCGCCCCCTCGGAGAAGTCGGCGACCACCGCTCGAGGCGCCTGGCTTGCAGCAACTTCGTCGGCGGCGACGCCCTCACCGGTGCGGTGATGGCCGAGATAGGCTTCAATGACCCGTGGGTCGGAGCGCACAACCTCCGGAGCGCCCTCGGCGATTACGCGCCCCTCGTCCATCACCACGACTCGATCGGAGAGCTTCATCACCAGCGAAAGCTTGTGTTCAATCAACAAAATTGTCTGGCCGCGCGCCTTGAGCGTGTGCAGAAATTCGAGCATTTCTGCGGTCTCGGCCGGGTTCATGCCGGCGGTTGGTTCGTCGAGCAACAGAAGTCGCGGCTTGAGCATCAAGGCGCGGGCGATCTCCACGCGGCGCCGATTGGCGTATGAAAGGCTGTACGCAGGCTGATGGAGCCTGGGGAGCAGCCGCTCGCCGAATTGCGCCAGGATCATCTCCGCTTCTGCGCGCAAGGCCTGCTCTTCCTGCCGCACGCTCGATGGCCAGAAAAGGCCATAAAACAATTCGCGCGCCAGATGGAGGAACGAAGAGCGCGCCTGCGTCGCCCGGCGACGGCTGTGGGCACCGAGCAGAACGTTGTCGAGCACGCTCAGGTTGCCAAAGACGCGGCCATGCTGAAAGGTGCGCGCAATGCCGCGACGGGCGTATGCGTCGGGAGGCAGGTCGATCAACGATTCGCCGTCGAAGCGGATGTCGCCTTCGTTGGGCCGGTCGAGGCCGGTGATCAGGTTGAAGAGCGTCGTCTTGCCTGCGCCGTTGGGACCGATGATGCTGACGGTCTCTCCCTCGTCCATTTGAAACGAGACCTCGTTGACCGCCAGCACTCCGTCAAACGCACGCGAGACACGTCGGATTTCGAGCAGCGCCATAGCTTCAGTCGGTTCCTAACAATCCTTGCGGTCGGAAACGGATCACCAACAGCAGGGTCAGGCCATAGACCAGGTAACGATAGTCGGCCAGCCCGCGAAAGACTTCCGGCAGCGCCGTCAATGTCACTGCGCCGACGATGGCGCCAAGCAGGTTGCCCATGCCGCCGAGGATCACCATCGTCAACGCCAGGATCGAGGTGGTGTTGGTGAACGTTTCATGGCTGATATAGGTGTACATATGGCCGGTCACAGCGCCGCTGAGGCCCGCGATCCAGGCGGCGACGCCGAAGGCCAACGTCTTGTAACGGTTCAGGTTGACGCCGAACGCCTGAGCAGCGATTTCGTCCTCGCGCAGCGACCGCCAGGTGCGTCCCAGCGGCGAGCGCACGAGTCGCCATTGCGTCAGCGCCGCCAAACATAGCAGCGCCAGCGAAAAATAATAGATTTCGTGCGGTCGAATCATCTGCCAGCCCAGAAAGGAGGGCGGTGGCAACCCGGCGATCCCCATGGCGCCCTTGGTCAGCCCTTCCCAGTTGAGGATGATCTGATTGACGATCTCGCCGATGGCCAGGGTGGCGATGGCGATGTAGGCGGCGCGCAGACGAAAGGCCGGAAAGACAAGCAGCGTGCCCAAAACGGCGCTGATGGATGCAGCTGCCATCATGGAAAGTTCAAAAGGCCAGCCCAGCCGCAACACAAGCAACGCCGACGCATAGGCGCCGATCGCCATGAAACCGGCCTGCCCCAGCGAAGTCTGCCCCGCTGTGCCGGTCACCAGCGTCACGCTGAGCGCCACCATGCCCAAAAGCCAGGCGTTCGTGAGAATTTGCAAAAGATACGGATTGGGGACGAGGATCGGCAGAACGAATGCAACCCCGATCAGCGGTGCGATCAGCCACTTCGGCGTTGGAACAGGGCGCCCCTTGGCGATGAAGGTACCGGTCAGAGGCTCTTGCGCTACCCGCGGCTTGAGGCTGAACAACCCATCAGGCCGCCACACCAGCACGGCGATCAGGATAACGAAGGCGAAGAGGTTGCGATACGTGGCCCCGAAGATCGCCACGCCGTAGCTTTCGATCAGCCCCAGGAGCAACCCGCCCAGCACGGCGCCCGGCACGTTGCCCAAGCCACCCAACACAACCGCGGCAAAGCCCTTGAACGTCGCCTGAAAGCTCATGGTGGGGTAGACGGTGTTGAAATACATGCCGACCAGCAAGCCGGCAATGCCGCCCAGCGCCGCTGCAATGGCGAACGTCATTCGATTGACGGCGTTGACATTTACCCCCATCTGTAGCGCAGCCTCCCGATCTTGCGCCGTGGCGCGCAGTGCCCATCCCCAGCGGGTGAAACGCAGAAAAGCGTAAAGCGTCAACGCTGCCACAACGCCGACGCCGGCGATCAAAAGGTCAATGGCGCCGACCGTGACGCCACCCACCTGGAAGCGATGTTCGATCAGCGGATTGGGAAAGGCATGTGGGTTGCGTGAAAAAAGAAGCTGCACCGCCTGGTCAATCATAAAGCTCACCCCGATCGTCGCCAGCAACGGCGCAATCGGCGGCGCGCCGCGTAAGGGGTAAAGGGCGAAGCGCTCGATCGCCATGCCCACCAGCGCACAGACGAGCGCCACAACTACAAAGGCGACCGCCAGCGGAAGATTCCACCAGGTCATGCAGACCCAGCCCACGTAGGCGCCGACCATAAAGACGGAGCCGTGCGCAAAGTTGATCAGGTTGCCGACGCCGAAAATCAACGCCAGACCGACGGCGATGAAAGCGTAGATGTTGCCGATCACCAAGCCGTTGATGGTCTGATCGGAAAAAGTGCGCAGAAAGCTTTCCATAATAGCCTATCTCGTTTTATGCAAACCTATTCAAGGCGTTGCGCCGTCATCCCGCCTTCCAGGAAATTCCCGACTTCCTGGAAGGCGGATCGCTTTACGCCGGCTCGACGCTGCGCCGCAGGGCGTGCAGGTTGGCGGGCGGAGCGTCCATCGCCACGCCGCAGCCGGGGGCGAGCAGGAAGCGCCCTCCTTTGCCGGCTTCGATGGCCGCGCGCGCCTCCCCTAGCACCTCCTCCGGTGAGCCGTGTTGCAACGCGCCGGTCTCGTCGACGCCGCCGATGAGCGCTTTGTCGGTTTGACGCCGCGCCTCTGCGATCGTCGGATTGCGCTGATTGACGCTGGCCCAGTTGATGGCGTGCACCGGATAGTCTGCAACTAGGTCAAAGTAGACCGCCGGCCCGCAGACATGCAGGAGGTTAAAGGGCGCGCCCTGGACGGCGGCCAGCACCTTCAAGTCGTAGGGCTTGCCGAACTCTGCATATTCTTCGCGCGTGAGCACACCTTCGCGCGCCAGTTTCACGATGGCAAAGAAGACGCCGCTGGCGCCCGCCTCGACCGCTGCAGCCGCATAGCGGGCCAGCGTCGCCGCAATGTTCTCCAGCGCCGCATGCACGCCCTGCGGATTTTCGTCGAGGAGGCGTCGAAGCCCCTCGTACTGGGCCTGCACGGCGGCGTCTTGCGTTTGCGTCTTTGGCCGCGCGGCCAGGAAGGCCAGCACCGAGAGCGGCGAGAAAACGGTCTGCACGAAATGCGCGCCTTGAATGCCCTCTTTGATCAGGCGCACCAGTTCGAGATGTTCGGCGAAGACGCCGTCGACGCCGCTCAGCTCGCCGATCGTTTCCAGGTCCGCCGGTGTGTTAAGCGGCCCTTCGATAAACGCAGGGAACACGCCGTCGTAGCGCTCGAAGTCGTAGCGGTTGCCCCACGCCTCGGCGTAGTAGGTGGCGCGCGGGTTCACTTTGAGCCAGTCCCAGTCGAACGTAAAGAAATCTTGCAACGACGCCTGGGCCAGGGTAGAAGGTTGGCGCTCCGCCGGGATGAAGTGCCGCCAGGCGGCGACGGGGGGACGATCCACCTCCTCCCCCCGCAGCGCCGCCTCCACGCGTTCGCGTTTGCTCAATCCGGCCATGAGGATGCTCGCACTCGCTCATTTCTCGATCGGCAGACGCACGGCGTTGCCCCACTCCGTCCAGGAGCCGTCGTAGTTGCGCACGTGTTGATAGCCGAGCAGTTTACTGAGCACGAACCACGTGTGGCTGCTGCGCTCGCCGATGCGGCAGTAGGCGATGATGTCGTCGTCGGGCTTCAATCCCTGCTCCTGCTCGTAGATGGCGCGCAGCTCCTCTGCGCTCTTGAAGGTGCCGTCCGGATTGGCTGCCCGCGCCCACGGCACATTCTTCGCACCCGGGATGTGCCCGCCGCGCAGAGCGCCTTCCTGAGGATAGTCGGGCATGTGCAGCAGCTCGCCTTTGTATTCGCCCGGGCTGCGTACATCGACCAGCGGTCGACCGGCTTGAATGTGGGCCAATACGTCATCGCGGAAAGCGCGGATGGCTGCATCGTTGCGCTCCTGGGCGACGTACTTCGTGGGCGGATACGAAGGGACCTCGCGCGTCAGCGGACGACCTTCCGCCACCCACTTGGCGCGACCGCCGTCCATGATCTTGGCGTTGGTGTGCCCGAACAATTGGAAGACCCAATAGGCGTAAGTGGCCCACCAGTTGTTCTTGTCGCCGTAGAAGATGACGGTCGTGTCGTTGGCGATGCCCAGCCGCGACATCAATGCCTCGAACTGCTCCTTGTTGATGTAGTCTCGGATCACCGGATCGTTGAGATCGGTGTGCCAGTCGACTTTGACGGCGCCGGGAATGTGGCCGGTGTCGTAGAGCAGAACGTCTTCGTTGCTCTCGACTAGCCGGATTGACGGATCGTTGAGATGTTCGGCCACCCATTCGGTGCTGACCAGAACTTCTGGATGTGCATAGCCTTTGTTTTCGACGCTCATGATCTTTCCTCCTTGTCTTGAAACGAATGAACAAGCTGATTCGGTGAAACAGGGGGTGCCGCATCGTCGTCGGTACGGTGTCCGGTGCTGACGTCGGCTACTTTTTCTCCGGTTTTACGCCGTCCCACAGCACGAATTCGCCGTTGACGACTTGTAGGTTGACGAACTGTGGGTTGACCACGCGGCGCGTTTCCGGATCGAAATTGGCTTTTTCGTAGATCACGCTCGGCACATCTTTAAGCTGATATAATCCCTTCAACACGCCTTCGCGGGTCGGTCCGCCCAGCTCGATCGCCTGCGCAATCAGCTTCATCGTGTCATAGGCGTGAATTGCGAAAAAGTCCGGCGTTTCATTGTATTTGGCAACATAGCGATCCACCACGTTCTTGACATGAGGGCGTGGATCGGTGGGAAGGAACTGCCCCTGGATGTAAACGCCCTCGACCGCATCGCCGCCTAGCTTCAGAAAATCGGGGGACTGCAGCGAACCTGCACCGACGATAGGGACATCAAGCCCCGCCTGTTTGATCTGCTGCGCAATCAGCGCGCCGTCGGCCTGATAGGAAATGAGCACCAGGCCGTTGGGATTGGCGTCGCGCGCACGCGTCAATGCCGAGCGAAAGTCCTTTTCGTCGGGGAGATAGGCCTCTGCGGCCACAATCGTGGCGCCAAGCTCCTCGGCACGCCGAGCATAGAGATCAAAGGTGGACTTGCCCCAGTCGGTGTTGAGATAAAAGACGGCCAGTCGATCCAGCCCCAGGTCGACTACGGTATATTCTGCCAAAGCCGGCGCAGCTTGGGCCTGCGTCACCGAGTTGCTCCACGTGTACTCGCCGCCGCCTTTGGTGAAATCGGGATGGGAGTTGGTGAAGCCGAACTGCACTAGGCCGCCGCGCTGATAGATCGGCGAGGCCGCCATCGAGGCCGGGCTGGCGAAGTCGCCCAATTCGACGATGATGCGCGGATCGGCGACGAACTTCTGCGCCACCACGACCGATTGCTTTGGATCGCTCTGGGAGTCTTCAAAGATGTAGGCGAGCGGCCGACCGTGGACGCCGCCTGCAGCGTTGATTTCTTCCAGCGCCAGGTCGAACCCTTTGATCCACTGTTCGCCGTAGCGCGCGTTGGGACCGGTCAGCGGGCCGCTCACGCCGATGTAGATAGGCTCAACATTCTGGGATGCGTCCGCCGACGCTCCGCCCGTTGCCTGCCCAGCCGGTTGAACAGGCAGAGCGCAGCCGGCCAGTCCCATCAGCGCAATAAGCATGAACAAGACGATAAATAGCCGGTGTTGTTGCAGGTGTGCTCTCATATCTCGCGATTCTTTCTTGACACAACAAAAGTCTTGTCTACATGGTGAATACACACAGCGAAATGGAGTGTAGCAGGACGATTCTGTCCTCTCTTGATGGCGACAACAAGCTTCCATAGGCTCCTCCTTTTTTGTGCAATGAATTGACTGCACACGACGACCCAAAAGTGCATCTGAATTGTGTCGGAAAACGAACGCCCCGTCTCGTTCTGAGGAGACTGGGGCGTTTCCAGCAAACGATGAGCCAATAAAAAACGCCCCGGCGG
>CALFWA010000044.1 GCA_937928035.1 uncultured Caldilinea sp.
GGTTTTTGACAGAACTATCCGGCAAGTCTCGCAGTGCGACTCCTGACTACACGCGCCCGGCAAACCGCCAGGTTTTGGGAGGGTGCAGGAAGGGCTGCTACGAGCAGCGTCCATGACTCGTCAGAATCGTTTGTTAAATTCCATCAAAGGGGGACGCCAACCTTGGATCGGCGATGCAGGTTGATCCGACTTGTCACTTCTCGAAAACGATCTTTCCAATGTCCGAAGCGTCTCCTGGCAGTGAAGCTCTGCTCCACATCCTCGACATCCTGCCCATCGAAGTGGCCGCGCTGAACCGGCAAGGTGAAATCATCTACGTTAATCCGGCGTGGCATGCGTTCGCCTACGCCAACGGCGCGCCTGGAGATTTTTTAGGCGTCAACTATCTTCAGGTTTGCAGAAGGGCGCAGTGGGCCGAGCCGCTCGCCGTCGACGCCGCCGCAGCGATCGAACGCGCGCTCGCAGGGGAAGGCGCTCCGGCCTCTATCCTCTATCCCTGCCCAGACGAACGCCGCATGCGATGGTTTCGCATGGACGTGGCGCCGGCCCGGTGGATGGAGGGGATGGCGGCGCTGGTTTTTCATCAAGAAGTGTGCCCGGACGGCCTGGAGCTGCAAAGTCAGATATTGCGCTTTCCAACGCAGGGGAGGGGCGCTTCTGCGCATCGCTTCAACTCTGCGCAATGGCTCCACATGGCGCTGGAAGCCATTCAAGCTGGCCTATGGGAGTGGGACATTCAAAGCGGAGAAGTGCTCTGGTCTCCAGAAAGTTACAGGCTCTTCGGCATGTCGCCGTCTTCGGAGAACCTCTCGTATGAGGTTTGGTGGGGCTCGATTCATCCCGACGATCGTCAGGCGGTCGATGAGGCGGTGCGCAGAGCAGTCAAAGAGCAGCGCGATCTCGTCGATCTGGAATTTCGTATTGTGCTGCCGGACGGAACGGTGCGCTGGATGAAAGACCGCGGCAAGATGATCCTGGATGAGGCGGGCCGACCTGTGCGCATGATCGGCATCCAGATGGACATCACGGAGCAGAAGGAAGTGGCGGCCTCGCTGGAGCAGGAGCGCATTCTGCTGCGCACGATGATCGATGCGCTGCCTCTGGCCCTGTATGTGAAAGACAAGCAGGCGCGCAAGATTGTGACGAACGCAGCCGACCTGCGTTTTCTCGGCGTTGAAGACCCGGCGGAGGTGTTGGGCAAGACGTCCCTCGACCTGTTCAACGATGGATGCGGCTATGCGTGTTATCTTGAGGACCTTGAGGTGTTGCGCACCGGCCAGCCTGTGATCCAGCGCGAGGCTGAAATGGTCAACCATCGCGGCGAGCATCGCTACATTCTGCTTTCCAAAACGCCGCTGCGCAACCGCAATCAGGAGATCATCGGGCTGGTGGGGGTCGCAGAAGACATCACGGAGCGCAAGCGGCTCCAGGCGCAGCTTTGGGAGGCGCAGAGGATGGAGTCGCTCGGCGCCGTCGCCGCCACCGTCGCCCACGACTTTTACAATCTATTGACGCCCATCATCGGCCTGAGCGAGGTGCTCCTCGCCGAGGCGCCGCCGGACAGCAGACAACAGAAATATCTGGAAAAGATTCTGAGCGCCTCCTACAAAGCCAGAAATCTGCTCAGACAGATGCAAACCTTCAGCCGGCTCCAGGAGGCAGACGTCAGACCGGTCGATCTGGTCACTATCGTGGCCGAAGCCTGCGACATCCACCGTTCTTCCCTTCCGCCGAACATCGCGTTGCGCGTGCATCTCGAGATGACAGGGGCTAAACTGCAGGCCGACCCGACGCAATTGCATCAGGCGATCATGAATCTGCTCGTCAACGCCCAACAGGCGATCGGCGAGAACGCCGGTGAGATTACGGTGATCGTAGGGTGCGACACAGCCCCGAGCGCCTATCGTCAGCCTCAGGCGTACGTGAAAGTGCGCGACACCGGTCATGGAATGGACGCCACCACGCGTCAGCGCATCTTTGAACCCTTCTTCACCACCAAACGAGGCAGCGGTAGCGGCCTGGGGTTGGCGATCGTCCAGCGCGTGGTTCGCAGCCTCGGCGGCTCGATCGAGGTGGAGAGCGAGCCGGGCAAAGGCGCAACGTTCACCCTCATTCTGCCCGTAATGGAAATTCACACGCCCCTCCCCTCTTGACCCCCCCTACTAATTTCCAGTCGCCATGTTACGGTCGTAGCCGGACGCCCTCGGACGGGCGACCATGTCCGTCGGAGACGCAATCTACGCAGGTTCGGCCTCCAGCGAGAGTGTGATATGATTGCGAGCAACGACAAGGGGTGACTTGTAAAGGGGAAGATTCAACGCAAATTGTATGTTGAAACCGAAAGACCGCTTCATGCAATCTTTGAGGGAGATCTCAGGCTCCTTGGAAGATGAAAGCAGAGGCTTCGATGGCTTTCAACGTGAACCCATTTCAAAAGGAAGCAAAGCATCCATGCAATCGATCCATCCTTGTTGCAGATGGTTATGGGCTTCAGCGTTCGCTGCGTTGCTGGCTACGCTTGGGCAGGGCGTCTCGCCGCTCTACGCGCAGGATCGCCCTAAGCCGCAGCCGGACGCTCTCCTCCCCGAAGCGTGGCCGAGAGAATATATCGTCGCTCTTGAGCCGGACAGCGGCGAAGTGGGGGCGGCGCAGGCGCAACTGGCGCTGGCCGGCGAACTGATCGATCAGGTCACCGTCTGCGGCTCCAATCAGACATTGCAGGTGTGGCGGCTGCACGACCCCGATGCCGGCTCGGGGTTTCAGGCGTTGGCCGATGCGCCGGGCATCGCCTCGATTGAACCCAACTGGGTCGTGCGCGCAGCGGGCGTTCCGGCGCCGCCCCCGCCTACACCGGAGCGGCCGTTCACCTTCAACGACACATTCTATGCATCCCATCAATGGCCGTTGCAGCGCAGCAGCGTTGTGCGCGCCTGGCAGCTTGTGCAGGAGCGCACCCTGCCGCTGCAAAAGGTGCGCGTCGCCGTCATCGACAGCGGCGTGGACTTCAACCATCCTGACCTGGCGGGGCGTCTCTTGCCCGGCTTCAATTACATCATGACGACCACTGCTCCTATTGATGACTTCGGCCACGGCACCCATGTCGCCGGCGTCATCGCCGCCATCGCCAACAACGGCGTCGGCATTGCCGGCGGCGCGCCCAACGTTGAGATTGACCCGCTCAAGATGCTGGGCAGCAACGGCGGCGGCACGACCGCCAATTTAATCCGAGCCATTTGCGACGCCGCCGATCGGGGGGCGAACGTCATCAATATGAGCCTGGAGATTCCAACCGGGGCCATCTCCCTGCCCACCGTCAACGCGATTCAGCAGGCAGTGGATTACGCCTACGCCGAAGGGAGTTTGCTGGTGGCTGCCGCGGGCAACAGCAACGGCGGTCCGGTCTACTATCCTGCGCGCCTCAACCATGTGGTGGCAGTCGCTGCCCTGACGCTGGAAAACACGCGCGCCTCCTACAGCGCCGTCGGCACCCAGCTTGACATTGCGGCTGGCGGGGGGAGCTTCACCCGCAGCGTATTAAGTACCTGGCCGTCCATCGCGCCCGGTAAATGTACGGGAACCGGTCGCGTGCTGTTAAGTGAAGGCGGCGCTTATTACTGCACAGTGCCGGGTACCAGCATGGCGGCGCCGCTCGTCAGTGCGGCGGCTGCGCTGCTCAAAGGCACTCGGCCCACGCTAACCGCAGACGCCATTGAGACAATTCTGAAGCAGACCGCCCGCAATATTGGCCTTTCCCAAATCGAAGCAGGCGCGGGTCTGCTTGATGTCGAGGCGGCCGTGCGTCGCCTGCTTGCCAGCGAGGTGCGCATCTCGCCGCCTCGCATCGATGCGACTTTGCCGCTAGGCGCACCGCCTTTCACACAGACGGTAATCATCGACACCCCTTCCTTGGCCCCGGTGAACGTCTCCGGCGCCATAGCGCCGGAGACGTGGCTAGAGGTCGTCAATGTAAGGGGGAACAGCTTTGCATCTAGCCTTTCTTACGGAGAACCGCTCTATCTCACCTTCGCCGTCTCGCCGACGCACCTGAACACCGGCGCTTACAGCAGTGTTGTGAATCTAACCCTTACCCATGCGGACAATATAGTGCAATCCAAAGCGGTGACGGTCACGGCTGGAGTCGGCGATTGGGTGACGCATCGCCTCTATCTTCCGTTGATGGCAGGAGGCGCAGGGCAGGCGCCGCCCCGTGCGTTTGAATGGGAGCAGCCTGTTGAGGCTCCCATCGTGTTGTCGATCCAGAGCGGCGGCTATGTGACCGTCCCGCTGCCGTTCGCTTTCCCGCTTTCCGGCGTGGGCGCCATCGACAGCGCAACGACGTACACACAAGTCTATGTGTACGAAGACGGCTTTCTGGCGTCTGCCCAAGACGCCTTTGCGCCGGTCGCCGAGCCGAGCCAGAACCGCTGCCTGCCGGTGCTCGATCAGCCTGCACAGGCCATTTTCGGCTGGTGGGCGGATCTCGACCCCGACCTATCCGGCGGGGTGATCAGCGCCTTCCAGCCGGCGCCGGATCGCTTTGTCATTCAATATGAAGACGTGGCGTCGGCGGCGGGCGTGGAGCCTCCGTACACCGTCACCTTTCAGATCGTGCTCTATAGCAACGGCGATGTCGGTTTCAACTATCTGGCGGTTCCCGACGCCGTGGCGCAGGGCCTCGGCGAGCTGACGCCGGAGGTGACGGTGGGCGTGCAGGCGCGCAGCGGCCTCTTTTACAATCAGGCGACGTGCATCACGTTGAGTGAGGGCTTTGGGCAGCCGCCCCATTCTCAAACGTCCATTTTGATCGCACGCAAGGATGTCTACTGATGATGAGTTCGGAGTTGCATCGCAAAGAGGCGGAATCACAGGGCAGCGTTCCAATTGCGGTCGTCACCGTCAGCGACACGCGCACGCCGGAGACCGACGTGAGCGGGCAGCGCATCCGCACGCTGGCGGAGGCGGCCGGCCACGCCGTCGTCGCCTATCGCATCGTGAAGGATGAGCCTGAGCAGGTGCTGCAGGCGCTCGAGGAGCTGGCGGCGAGTCCGGCGCGGCTGATCATCTTCAACGGCGGCACCGGCATCGGCCGTCGCGACCGCACCTACGACGTAATCAGTCGTGCAATCGAAAAGCCGCTGCCGGGCTTTGGGGAGTTGTTCCGTATGTTGAGCTACGAGCAGGTCGGCGCGGCCGCCATGTTGAGCCGCGCCACCGCCGGCGTCTATCGAGACAAGGTGGTCTTCAGCACCCCCGGCTCTCCCAATGCCGTGCAGCTGGCAATGGAAAAGCTGATCTTGCCGGAAATTCAGCATCTGGCCTGGGAGCTGGTGCGGTGAGGCTGTGAAGTGTGGTGCGCAGTGCGTGTTGCGTCGGCTGACCTTGTCGGGTTGCAGAGGAGCGTCCGGCCGGAGGCCGAACCTGCGCAGGTCGCGCCTCTGCTTAGCCGATCAGCAACAGCAGCGCTACGAACAGGGCGAATAACGTCGCCGTCAAAGCGGCGACCGCCGGCGGCAGCGCCATGCAAAGCAGCGTGCGCACAGGGTCGAGCCGGGTGACGTAGCGCACGGCCTGATAGTAGAAGATCGCCGCCCAGAGCCACGCCGCCACGACGGCGAGCGGCCCCAGCAGCGGGATCGGCGCCAGACCGGTGAACAGCATTGGGGCGGCGGTGAAGCTGGTGGCGGCAAAGAAAGTTTGCAGGCGATTGGTTGCGCCGAAAAGGCGCGCCAGCGCAGCCACGAAGGCGCCGTAGACGATCCAACTGGACAGCCAGCTCAACGGCGTGTTCAGCCACAGCCCCAAGCTGGAGAGCAGGGCGGCCAAAAACCCCGGCATGCGCGGTTCGACGCCGGCAAGCAGGCTAGTTGTATTCGCAGCGACGTTTAGAGCGGGGGCGCCGACGTAGGCATTCGCCAGATCGGTCAAGGAGAGAGCGGCGGCGGCCAACGGCGCCGCAGTCCCTGCGCGCAGGCTCACCCATAAATTGCCAAGGAAGGGCAACAGGCCGGCCGCCAATCCCAACACGAAGATCATGCCGATTCCCTGGCGCATTGAAACCGTAATTTCACCGCGCTCATATGGATCGAAGGCGTCGCTGAGACGCAGAAAAGCTGCGTCCCACATCTGTTGCCCATCGGGCAGCCAGCGCCGACGTTGCAGCCACTCCTCGCGGTCGATGCGATCGGGCAAGACGACATGGGTTTGTGAACTCATCGGAACCCTCCTGCTACATATCCAACGCCGAACGCTGCGACAAGTCCCGCCACCACCAAGAAGCCTGCCGCATAAATGATCAACGTTGCGATGGCCGCCTGGCGCCATTCCAGCTGCTGCGAGACCTGGATGGCTCGGTAGCCGATCAGCAGGCTCCAAACCCCGATCAGGGCCAGGTTGGGACCGGCGAAAGGCGCGATGTTGAAAATGAAAAAAATCAGAGGAGCAACGATCAGCCCCGCCGCGCCGAATGTGGCGTTGAGCGAAGCGCGGCTTCCCATGGCGCGCCCCACCCCAAATGCGAGCACGCTGAAGAACAGCCACCAGACGATCGCAAGGCCCGGAAGGCTCAAGATCGGGAGCAGATGGCTCCATCCGCCCGCGTAGCCGGTGACGAGCGCAACGATCGTCCAGATTTCGGAGACGAGGCGCTCCACTTCGGCCGGCGAAAGCGCAGCCGTAGCTGCAAGCTGCCGCCCGCCCTGGAGGAGGGTGACGTACAGACTTTCCGGCGCAGGCAAGGTCAAAGCGGTCAAAAAACTGCCGATCGCCGCTGCAAGCCCCGCCAACAGGCTCACCGTTGTGACGAGGACAAACCCTTCCATCCACGGATTGTCGTCGTCGACCATGGCTTCAAAGGGTTCATTTTCCAGCACCAGCGCTTTGGCGACAAACGCCGGGTAAGACCTGGGTTGTAGCATTGCGCAAACCCCCATTTGTTTGGGATTGGGTGACGCTTCGGCGTGGATCATAGCACATTCTCTACGTTTGGGATAATGGTATAATGTCGGTGATGGACACAGCGACCCTGTTGACTGCTCTCACGCCCATTCTGTCGGTTTTCCTTTTCCTCGTCCTTCTTCGTTTCCCTGCTGTGCGCGCCATGCCGATTAGCCTGGCTTTAACCGCTGCGCTGGCGATGTTTTTCTGGCGCGTGCCCGGGGTTCAGGTGTTGGCCGCTGCGCTGGAAGGGCTGATAATCGCCGCCTCGATCCTCTGGATCGTCTTTGGCGCTATTTTGTTGCTCAACACGTTGCGCGAGAGCGGCGCCATCGACGCCATTCGCAACGGCTTCATGTACATCAGCGCCGATCGCCGCGTGCAATTGATCATCATCGCCTGGCTTTTTGGCGCGTTCATCGAGGGAGCCGCAGGCTTTGGCACGCCGGCGGCGCTATGCGCTCCGTTGCTGGTGGCGTTGGGATTCCCTCCGTTGGCGGCTGTGGCGTTGGCGTTGATCGCCAACAGCAGCGCGGTCTCTTTTGGCGCAGTGGGGACGCCGGTGATCATCGGCGTCGGCGAGGGCTTGCAGGTGGGCGGCAGCTTGGCTCCATCTGTGGCGGCCTATCTCGGTCAGCAGCCCTTTGAACTTTTCTTGCGCAGCGTCGCCGTGCAGGCGGTGCAGATCGACCTGCTGGTTGGCTCTTTCATTCCGCTGATCCTGGTGGCGTTTTTAACGCGCTTTTTTGGAGCCAATCGCAGCTGGCGCGAGGGGTTGTCCATCTGGCCTTTCGCCCTTTTCGCCGGTTTCAGTTTCACCATCCCGGCGTTGACGGTGGCCGCACTGTTTGGCCCGGAGTTTCCCTCGCTGCTTGGAGGGCTGATCGGGTTGGCAATCGTGACCCCCGCCGCCCGCCGTGGATTTTTGCTGCCCAAGGAGCCGTGGGATTTCGGCGCGACCAACGCCGAATCCAGTTTCAGCGCCCGTCTGACCTTGCGTCGCGCCTGGCTGCCTTACCTGCTCGTGGCAGGCTTGTTGGTCATCACCCGATTGAACGGTTTGCCCTTCAAGGCATGGCTGCAACGTTTCCAGGTGGGTTGGTCGCAGATTCTCGGCACGGAGATCGGCGCTTCATTTGCGCCTCTTTATCTGCCGGGAACGATCTTTGTCCTGGTGGCGGCGCTGACGTTTTTTTTGCACGCCATGAGCCGCAAGCAGGCGCTGCAGGCGTTCAATCGCTCGGCGCGCATGTTGGCGGGCAGCGCAATTGCGTTGGGCGCCGCCGTGCCGATGGTGCGCATTTTCATCAACTCCGGCGTGAACGAAGCGGGGCTGGAGAGCATGCCGATCGAGCTGGCAAGCTTGATGGTGACGGCGTTCGGGCAGGCCTGGCCGCTGGCTGCCCCGTTGGTGGGTTCGTTGGGGTCCTTCATCTCCGGCAGCGCCACCTTCAGCAACCTCATGTTCTCGCTCTTTCAGTTCAGCGTGGCCGAACAGGTTGGGCTGCCGGCGCGGATCGTGCTTGCCCTGCAGATGATCGGCGCTAATGCCGGGAACATGATCTGCGTGCTCAACGTTGTGGCGGCCGCCTCGGTCGTCAACCTGCTGGGACAGGAAGGCGCCATTATTCGCCTAACGCTGAGGAGCATGCTCTATTACGTCCTGGGGGCGGGTGCGCTGGGATTTCTGCTGACGCTGATAGGTTGAGCGCTCCCCCCGTCCCATTTCCGCCCTGATTCGTTCATGGCGCAGAGGTCGGCTCCGGCGTCGGCGTGACCGTGCCCGGGCCGACGAGATAGACCGCCCGCCACGGTTGATACTTGCTGCGCAGTGTGTCGGTGCGCGTCGTGCCGTTCTCAACGATCGTGCGCGTCACCGTCACGGTCATTCCATCCTTCTGCCATTCGACCTGCTTCATCTGACCAGGAGCCAGGCTTTCATCCACGGTGTAGACCGGCGGCCCGGGTTTGATGACGTCGGTGATCTCCGGCTTGCTGATCGTCACCGTACGGTTGGGTTTGGTGCCATAGAAGTTGAAGGTGATGACGCCGTTGACGCTGTCCACGACAGGCTCGATCAGCAGGTAAGCGCCGGTGTCGTTGCGGAAGCGGAAATCGACGGTCGGCGTGAAGATGGTGGCGTCCAGCCCTGGCTCGCCGTACCAGTCGACGACGTAACCATGATTGTAGCGCTCGACGATGGGGAATCCGCCTTGATAGGCAGCGCGGAAGACGGTGGTGCTCACCTGACAGACGCCGCCGCCCACGCCCACCGCCGTGCGGTCGCCCCAGATGATGAGCGAGTCCTCGAAGCCGTTGGCGGAGCTGACGTCGCGCACGATTTGATTGAAGCTGAAGATGCCGTTGGGAGGAATCACCACCCCCTCGAATTGTTTGGCGGCTACTTCAATGTTGCGGATGCGGCTGGCGCTGCTGCCTGCGAAGTAGGTGCGTCCGCTTGCGACCAGCTCGCGAATGCCCATTTCGGCGATGCGGTTCATGTCTACGGCCGGTTCGATCGTCTTAACCACCAGCGACGCTTCTTCGGCGCCGCCAGCGAGCGCCGAGCGGATCGCCGCAACGGTGGCGTCCACGTCGAGGGAGCGGCCGGGAAAGCTAGGGCTGAGCACGGTGACTGCGCCCGTCTGCGGGTTGAAGCGCAGGCGGGCGTCGCGCGGCCGCCGTTCAATTTGGGCGGCGATCGGCTCCAGGAAGCGACGCAGGCTGGCTTCGTCGAGCTCCGGCGGATCGACGGAGCGCAACATGGTGCGCAATTCAGCGGGCGTCAACGCCAGGGCAAAGTTGTCGGCCTGCGAACGCAGCAGCAGCGGGCGCATCTCAACATCGTTGCCCAAGGGCGCCGAAGGGGTGACGGAAGGCGCAGGCGCTGCAGTGGAATGCACGATCAGCGGCGCCTGCACCGTCCCTGCTGCGCCGTCGACAAGCCGTTGCAGCAATCCCTGGAGCGTCGCTTCGACGTCAACACTGCGGCCGGCTTGGGCCGGGATCACGACGTCCCCCAGCCTGCGCTCTGCGACGGCGGGACGATCGATGCCGGCCGCCAGCGCAGCGACTGCAGCGCGCAGCTCCTCTGCGTCAACCTCGACGCGTGGGATGATCGTCGCTCCCAACACGGCTGCGCGGAGTTGGGCGACAACGTCGTTCAGCAGAGAGCCGCTGCGGCCATACAGATAAGCGCGGTTGACGGCGTCGAGTAGATCGGCGCGCGCCTGCACCTGTGCAGCGGAAAGCGGCCACTGCTCCCCTTCATGCTCCAGCACAATGGGCGGCAAAGGATAGGGATAGAGCCGCTCACCCAGCCGTTGATAGGCTTCGCTGCGCATCAGCCCGCCGATCGAAACGCCGGCCACGCTGACGCCGGTGTAAATGCGCCCCGTGTGCCAGAACCCCCACGTCGCCGCTGCGGTGACGCCGGCAAGCAAGGTCAGCAGCACAAAGAGCGCAGCCATATCCAATGCTGTGCGTCGGAAAGGTTGTGTTCGTTGAGGCGGGGTGTAGACCTGTTGCATGGTGCAAGCTCCCTCAACCGCCCAGTTGGGGGCGGATATAGCGAAACGGTATCACCAGGTTCAGCAGAAAGAGCGCCAGAAAGGGCGACGCCCAGATCAGCACTCGTGCGATGCGCAGTGCAGGCTGCCAGCGCTCCTGCTCCAGAATGCGCTGAAGAAACACAGGCGCGCCGATGACGATCGCATCGACGGAGCCAAAAAGCAAGAGGGGTTGCAACATCAGCATCAACCCAAAGAGGCCGATGGCGAGCATCGTCCAACGATCCATCATCTCGACGCGCAGGTCGGCGAGGGCGAGCGCCGCCGCCAGCACCAACGCCATCATGCCGGTGAGTTTGCCCTGCAGCGGCTGCATCAGCTCGCGCCAGGCCAGCGCAACAAATGTGCTGATCGGCAACAAGCCCCAGAAAAGATAGCGCCCTTGATGTTGCACGAATTTGAGATTATAGCCGATAAAGCCGGCCAGCACGGCTACAATCATCATGGCGAAGAAACCGAGCACCCAGAATTGATAACGATCCATGTCGGCTTCCGGTCGGCCGCAGATGAAACGCACCAGCGCCCATAGCAGTCCCAACATCAAAGCGCCAGTGAAAACGAGCAGCAGCATATAGACGCGCGCGTCCATGAAGACGCCCATCCAACCGAAGACGCCCCAAAAACTGCGGAAGGTGAAGTCAAGGCCGCGTTCGATATAGGCCAACAATCCCTCGCGATCGATCCATTCGGCGGTGGTTGGCTGGCCGACTACGACGGCGTCATGCATCTGCAACCCCAGCAGGTCGGTCGGCCCGTAGAGCGCAGCGTTGCGAATCCACAGCGGCGTCGCCAGCAACAGTGCAGGGACGACCACCCCAAGCGCCGCCTTCAGCCCTTGCACAAAGGAGCGTTTGGTGGGACGCGCGCTCGGCTGGTCCAGATGCACAGAGGGAGAAAGCCAAACGGTGAACAACACCATGCCTGCGACCAATGGCATGGCGAGATAAGCGTAGATCTTGGTGGCCATGCCAAGCCCAAGCAATATGCCTAGCAGGATCAGGGTTTTCCACTCGGCGGGAGAGACCTCGACTTCGCTCTTCGAGGCTTGATGAAAGCGCCGCTTCATCCAGCGCAGCAGCGTGAGCATCGCCGCCAGCAGGAGCAGCTCGGCCAGCCCATCGTTGTTGACGGAGGCGCTCATCGCCACGTGCATGGGGAGAAAAGCGGTGAAAGCTACGGCGCCCACCGTCAGCAACGTCTTGGTGGGGAAGACCGTCTCCACACAGGCGTAGAGCAAGATCAGGCTGATTGCACCCAGCAACACGTCGAACAGGCGCAAAATCAGCAGGTCGCCCCCGCTCAATAGAAAGATGGGCGCAGCCGCGAGATAATAGAGCGGCGGCTGATAGGCTTCGTAGCGCAGCGGCGCGATGGAGAGATGCGGCGGAAATCGGCCGCTGACCAGCGCACTTAAATAATCCTGGTCATAGTCGCCGTAGCGCAGCACGGGCAATCCCCGTCCTTCGGCGATGTGCGCGATGTTATTGTAGTGCGCCGGTTCGTCTGGGTTTTGCCAGTCGGGCGTGACGACGGCAAAGATCGTCGCTGCGATCAGATAGCCGGCGACAACCAACGCCAGGGCGAAGCGGGGACGGCGCAGGTAGTAGCGATCCAGGCTCGCCGAAATTGGGCGATAGCCGGTGATTGTTTTTTCTCCTGCAATCGTTTTTTCCATCGAGCGTTTACGTCATGATGCAGCATGATGCAGCGCATCAGATGCTGCTTAACTTCTCCGCCATCGTTGCGTCATCCAGCTTGGCGAAAAGGGGTTTGGGCTCGCGCAGCAACTGACCAGGCGGCAGCACATTCGCCTGCCAGACGCCGCTTGCCCCTGTATGGTCGTAGCGCAAGACGAGATGACTTCCTCGCGCATCCTCGACGGTTTCGGTGTATTGACGACCGAAGAGCGGCTGTTCATAGCCGAGCATCTGATGCAACTCCTCGCTGCCGTGCGGCAGGATCGGCGCCCAGAGCAGCTTGAGCCAATCGATGGCCTGCAGCGTCACGTAGATGGCCGTGGCCGCGCGTTCCGGCGTCTCGCCGATTGTTTTCCAGGGCGCAGTGTCGTTGAGGTACTGGTTGGCGCGTTGGCTGAGACGTCTCGCCTCCTGCAGAGCGGCCTTGAGCCGCACGGCCCGATAGAGCGAGCCGACGCTGTCGAAGCCGGCGCGAATTTCGGCCAGAAACGCTTCGTCCTCTTCGGTCAGCGCCGCAGGCGTCGGCACCCTTCCCTCGAAGCGTTTGTAGGCGAAGCCCAGCGTGCGGTTGACCAGGTTGCCCCAGTTGGCGACCAGCTCGTTGTTGACGCGGTCCATGAAATCCTGCCATGTGAACTCAACGTCGGCGGTCTCCGGCGCTAGCGCTGTAAGCACATAGCGCCAAGCGTCGGGTTGAAATTGCGCCAGCACCGTGTTCCAGCCGATCACGTTGCCGCGGCTGGTGCTGAATTTGCCGCCGCCCAGGTTGAGGTACTCATTGGCCGGCACGTCGTAGGGCAGATTGAGATGCGTCGGGCCGTGGTTGTAGCCGATCAACATGCCAGGCCAGATGATGGTGTGGAACGGAATATTGTCCTTGCCGATGAAGTTGTAGATGCGCGCGTCGGGGTTGACGTCGGCGTCCCACCATCGGCGCCAGGCTTCAGAGTCGCCGCTCAATTTCGCCCATTCGATGGCTGCGCTGAGATAGCCGATGACGGCTTCATACCAGACGTAGATGCGTTTGTCCGGATAATCGCCGATGGGGATGGTGATTCCCCAGTCGAGATCGCGCGTGATGGCGCGTCCGCGCAGGTCGCGGCGCTCCAGCAGTCCTCGCGTAAAATTGAGCACGTTCGGGCGCCAGTGCTCCTTGTCGTGGGAGACCCATTCGAGCAGCGGTTCGTTCATCTTGGCCAGGTCGAGGAAAAAGTGTTCGGTCTCGCGAATCTCCAGCGTCGTGGCGCCGCTAATTTTGGAGCGCGGGTTTTTGAGCTCAAGCGCATCGTAGATACGGCCACAGTTGTCGCACTGATCCCCGCGCGCGTCCGGATAGCCGCAATAGGGGCATTCGCCCTCGACGTAACGGTCGGCCAAAAACTTTTTGGCCACCGGGTCGTACCACTGGCGCTGCATGTCCTTGTAGATAAAACCCGTCTCCCAGTGACGCAGGAACATATGGTGGGTGACGTCCCAGTGATTGGCAGTGTCGGTGTGCGTGTATAGATCAAAAGTCAACCCCATCGCCAGGCAGCCATCGATGAAAAGGCGATGATACTTTTCGACGATTTCGGTGTAGGGGACGCCTTCGGCCTCTGCTTTGAGCATGATCGGCGTGCCGTGCGTGTCCGAGCCGCTCACCATCAACACGTCGTTGCCGATCATGCGCTGATAGCGCGCAAAGATGTCCGGCGGCAGATATGCACCGGCGATCTGGCCGATGTGCTTTTCACCGTTGACGTAGGGCCAGGCCACTCCCACCAAAATGTTGAGTCCCATAAACTGCGATCCTTCGTCTTCAGCCAACAGGATGGAATTCGATTGCTCTTTGCGCCGCAGGAAAGCGTATCCCCGATCTCCAGCTTGCAGATTGCTTTCACTTTACCACATCCCTTCTATGGAAGGAAGCTCAGAGAAAGCGTCGAATGCGCATCGCAAATTCAGCGTTTCAAGAATTGTTACCTTCCGGGTATCATATCCGGTGATTCGTTTTCGCAAAGGTCTTCGGCAGGCCGAGGTGGGCCCTCACCCCCTGGCCCCC
>CALFWA010000045.1 GCA_937928035.1 uncultured Caldilinea sp.
GGACAGGTTCAACACCGCCGCCGACATTTCGCCGACGGCCGGGCAGATGCCGCGACTGGTTGGTCTTGCACACGCCTCTGTCATCTACCAAGAGGTGGAGGCATTGCACACATTGACACACTTTTCCAGACAGGGGCGGGAGATCGCCTTCGGCATTATCGGCAACGCCAGTTGCGCCGAAGGATTGTTTTGGGAAGCGGTCAACGCCATCGGTGTGCTGCGCGCGCCCGCCGTCATTTCCATCTGGGACGACGGCTATGGCATTTCCGTGCCCAACGAGCTGCAAGTGATGGGAGGCGACCTCTCAGCCTTGCTGGAAGGGTTTCGGCGCCGCAGCAATGACGACCTCGGTTACGACCTGTACACAGTTCCAGGATGGGATTATCCAAAGCTCCTCGATGTCTATCGCCGCGCAGCGCGCAACGCCCGCGAGCATCGCATCCCTGCGCTTGTCCACGTCACCGAGATGACGCAACCCCAGGGCCATTCCACCTCCGGCAGCCACGAACGCTACAAATCTCCGGAGCGGCTGGCATGGGAGGCTGAGCATGATCCGGTTCTCCGCATGCGCGCCTGGCTGTTGGAAAACGAGATCGCATCCAATGCAATGCTGGAAGAGCTAGAGGCAGCCGCGCGCGCCGAGGCCGATGCTGCCTGCGAACGGGCATGGGAGGCGTATACAGCGCCTCGGCGCGCAGCTGCCGCCGAGCTGGCTGCTTTGCTCGATGCTGCCGTCAAGGAAGGTGCGTCGTCCGTTGAACTTCGTCGTCTGGCGGTAAATCTGCGAGAGCAGGAAGCGCCGCTGCATCGCCAGATGCAGGAAGCTGCACAACAGGCGCTTATCCTCTTACGCTCAAGCCGTTCGCCGGTGCGCAACCAGATCGAGGCATGGAAGCGCCGCCATGCAACCGAGCACCGCTCCAACTATGCGCGCTATCTTCATCTGGAAGGTCCTACTTCGACGCTAAACGTTCCCATTGTTCCGCTGGAATATGCCGTCGATGCGCCCGAAGTGCGCGGCTTCGAGGTGTTGCAGGCTAACTTCGATGCGCTGCTGGCGGGCGACCCGCGCATCCTGATCTTTGGAGAAGACGTCGGCCGGCTGGGCGACGTCAACCAAGGAGTGGCCGGCCTCCAGGAGAAATACGGCCCTTTGCGCGTGGCCGATACGGGCATCCGCGAGGCGACCATTGTCGGACAAGCGATCGGCTATGCGTTGCGCGGGCTGCGCCCCATCGCCGAAATTCAGTATCTCGACTACATCTACTACGCCTGGGCGACGCTGGCCGACGACCTTGCAACGATGCACTGGCGCACGGCCGGGGGCCAGAAAGCGCCGGTGATCATCCGCACACGCGGCCACCGGCTGGAAGGCATCTGGCATTCTGGCTCGCCGATGGGGGCGCTTCTAGGCTCGCTGCGCGGGATCTACATCTGCGTCCCGCGCAACATGACGCAGGCTGCTGGCTTTTACAACACATTGCTGCGCGGCGAGGACCCCGCCATCGTAATCGAAGTGCTCAACGGCTACCGCCTGCGCGAACGCATGCCGGCCAATCCAGGCCGATTCACACTGCCGCTGGGCGTTCCAGAGGTGTTGCGTCCTGGGAAGGACGTCACGCTGGTCACCTACGGCGCATGCTGTCGCATTGCGCTCGATGCTGCCGCCCGCTTGACCGGCCTTGACGTCGACGTCGAAGTGATCGACGTGCGCACGCTGCTGCCTTTCGATTTGGAAGCGCGCATCGCCGCCTCTCTGCGCAAAACAGGTCGCCTCGTTATCCTGGACGAAGACGTCCCCGGCGGCGCATCGGCGTTCATCCTACAGCAGGTGCTGGAAGTGCAAGGCGGCTATTGGCTTCTGGACAGCGAACCGCGCACGATTACGGCGCAGCCGCATCGTCCCGCTTATGGCAGCGACGGCGATTACTTTTCCAAGCCCAACGCGGAGGATGTCGTCGAGGCCGTCTACGCGCTCATGCACGAGGCGGATCCAAAGCGCTATCCGGCGTGGTGATCTTCTAAAACCCCTGCAGCTTGCTCAGGTCGGCGACGCCTTGCGGCAGACGGGCGATGCGCTGGACGAGGGCAAGACGAGCCTGGCGCAGCGTCTCGTCTTCGGCGTTGACCAACACGCGCTCAAAGTAAGCGTTGATCGGGTTCTGCAGGTTACACAACGCATCCCCGAGGACATCGGCTGGCTCTTCGGCGCTGTGCAGGCGTTCGGCGGCTGCGAGATAGGCGGCGTGCAGCATATGTTCGACCGGTTCGACGTAGGCGGCCTCGTTGAGCGGCAGGAGCACATCGAGGCTGCGCGTGATGCGGACGCAGCGCGCGTAGGCGGTGAAAGCCTCGCTCCACCAGGGCTGGCGCACCGCTTCGCTCAGCGCCTTGCACGCGCGCACTGCCGCCGCCGGATTATCGCCTCGCTCGGCGAGCACGGCCTCGATCACTTCGAAAGGATAGCTCTGCTCCGCAAGCACGCCCTGCAGACGCCGTTCCACAAAGGCCAGCGTCTCCGCCGTAGACGCATCGGAGACGGGAACCGGCTGCAGTTTCGCCGCCGCCTCAAGGCCGGCGCGCACGCTGAAATCGACGCCCGCCGCAATCAGGCTATGGACAATGCCGAGCGCAGCCCGGCGCAGGCCAAAGGGATCGGCGCTGCCGGTGGGGATCGCCCCGACGGCGAAGAGGCCGCTGAGCGCATCCAGCTTGTCGGCCAGCGAGAGCGCCAGGCCGGGCAGCGAGGCCGGCGTTTCATCGCCGGCGAAACGGGGCAGATACTGCTCGCGGATCGCCTGAGCCACGATGGGCGACTCACCGCTCTTGAGGGCGTAAATCTCGCCCATGATGCCTTGCAGGCTCGTCATCTCGATCACCATGCTGGTCATCAGGTCGGCCTTGCTGAGAGACGCCGCGCGCTTGACTGCAGCCACCTCTTCCGGCGATGCGCCCAGCATCTGCGCGATCTGAGGCGCCAGCGCCTTGAGCCGTTCGACGCGATCGAGCATCGAGCCGAGTTTGGCGTGAAAGGTCAGCGTGGCCAACTTCGGCAAGAAGCTCTCCAGCGGTCGACTGGTGTCGGCGCGATAAAAGTAGGCGGCGTCTGCGTAGCGGGCACGGATTACACCTTCATAGCCTTCGCGCACGACCTCTGGATGCGCCAGTTCGTTGCTGTTGGCGACCGCTACAAAGTGATTGAGCAGGGCGCCGTCCCTCATGACCGGGAAATAGCGCTGATGCTTTTTCATCACGCCGATCAACACGGGCGCCGGCAGCTCCAGATATTTCGCCTCGAAGGTTCCCAGCACTGCCTGAGGTGCTTCGATCAGATCGGTCACTTCATCAAGCAGCGCCGGGTCGTCGGGGATGGCGCCGCCTACGCTCGCCGCCGCCTGTTGCGCAAGGTCGGCCACGAGCTGACGCCGCTCCTCCCGATCGACGACGACACCTTCAGCGCTTACCGCATCGAAATAAGTCTGGGCGTCTTTCACGGGGAAGGTGGTGAAGCTGCCGGCCGGAAGGCGGGCCGCAGCGTCGGCAAAGCGCGGTCCGCGGCTGAGTGCGCCGCTGGTCACGCCCGCCCAGGTGAAGGGCACAACGCGGTCGCCGTAGAGCGCCACGATCCAGCGCAACGGTCGCGGATAAGTGACGCCGCTGCTGTTCCAGCGCATCGCCTTGCTCCAGCGCAGACTGTCGAGCAGCTCGAGGCAGAGCGCAGGCAACACTTCGAGCGTCGGGCGGCCGGCCACACGCTTCACTGCATAGACATAGTTGTCGCGCACTTCGATTTGCTCAAGCGAGACGCCCTGCCCGCGCGCAAAACCCTCGAGCGCCTTCGTGGGCCGGTTGAGCGAGTCGTATGCCTGCGCTACTGACGGCCCGCGCCTCTCTACCACTTCATCCGCCTGTTGCGGCGCCAGCTGCGCGACGAAGGCGACCAATCGTCGCGGGGTGCCGGTGACGCGCAATCTTTCATGGCGCAGCCTGTACTTTGAGAGCAACGCCTTGAGCTTCTCTTCGATCTGGTCAATGCCGTCGACGACGTCCTGCGGCGGCAGCTCCTCAGAGCCAAGCTCTAAGACAAAAGCTTGAGGAGCGTCGATCTCCGCTCCTACTCTCCCGCTCTCCCGCTCTTCTATTCTCCCGCTCTCCTGCTCTCTCACTCTCCCGTTCTCCCCTTTCAGCCAGGGAAATTCCAAGCGCCGCCGCTGCTCCACATAGAGTTCGGAGACAGCCTTGGCCTGGGCGCGCATATCGGCGAAAAATTTGGCGCGCTCGGTGACGCCGATGGCGCCCCGCGCATCGAGCAGGTTGAAGGTATGGCTCTGACGCAGCACATAGTCATGCGCCGGGATGACGAGGCCGCGCGCAATGCAGGCGGCGGCCTCTGCCTTGTAAATCTCATACAGTTGCCGCAGGCGTTCGACGTCGGCCAGCTCGAAATCGTAGATGCAGTGTTCAACTTCCGGGTCTCGAAAGAGCTCGGCGAACGTATGCGCGCTGTCTACGTCGATGTCCCACACCTGCGTCTTATGTTGCAGATACATGACGATGCGATCAAGGCCGTAGGTGATCTCCACGCTCACCGGGTCGAGCGGCAGGCTGCCCGCCTGCTGAAAGTAAGTGAACTGGGTAATCTCCTGACCGTCCAGCCAGACCTCCCAGCCGAGGCCCCATGCGCCCAGCGCCGGCGACTCCCAGTTGTCTTCGACGAAGCGGATGTCGTGACGCGTGCGGTCGAGGCCGATTGCCTCCAGGCTGGCCAGGTAAAGCTCCTGCGGGTTGCCCGGGTCGGGCTTCAGGATGACCTGGTACTGATGGTGCATCTGCATGCGGTTAGGATTTTCGGCGTAGCGTCCCTCGTCGGGCGACCAGAGCGCGCGCGTGCCCAGCTCGTAGCCGAACCAGACGGCCAGCAACAACGCGAGCACGAGGGCTTCCCGCCACGCGCGTCGTGAAGCAAGCTGCCGATCGGCCGCGAGCGGCAACCCTCCCGCCATCGATTCCCCCATGGCGAGG
>CALFWA010000046.1:0-5000 GCA_937928035.1 uncultured Caldilinea sp.
ACCAGGCGCTGGAGGGCTGCACCGTTCACTGTGTCGTAGCGCGCCAACATCGTCATATTAGCGACGTAGGCGGAGTATTTGATCACCTCCTGATAGAGCTCCGGCAGTTTCTTCCACTCATCGAGGTTGATCTCCACTTCCAGGGCGGGGCCTGGCTCCCACCAGCCAGGATAGTAGTAGAATTCAGCGGCTTTGTTCAGCCCAAGCTTTTCATCATCATAAGGGCCAACCCACTCTGCAGCGTCGACCGCGCCGGTCTGCAGCGCCTGGAAGATCTCACCGCCCGGCAGCACCTGGACGGTCACGCCTAGCTTCGCCATGACCTGACCGCCAAGACCAGGGATGCGCATTTTGAGGCCGTTGAGGTCCGCCGGCGTATTGATCTCTTTGCGGAACCAGCCTCCCATCTGTGCACCCGTGTTGCCGGCCGGGAATTGAATGACGTTGAATTTTTCCTGATAGAACTCCTGCAGCGTCGCCAGGCCACCGCCTTCATAAAACCATGCGTTCTGTTGTTGAGCGGTAAGACCAAAGGGAAGCGTTGTGCCAAACGCTGTGGCCGGGCTTTTGCCGACATAGTAATAGGAAGCAGTGTGTCCGATCGGAACGGCGCCCTGAGAAACGACGTCGAGCACCTGCGTGCCCGGCGCCAGCTCGCCGGCGGCGCGCGGCTCGATGATGAATTTGCCTCCGGTCATTGCTTTGACGGCTTCGGTGAACGCGAGCGCACCGCCGAAAATGGTGTCAAGCGCCAGCGGCCAGCTTGTCGCCATCTGCCATTTTAGCTCGGGCAGCGCGGCATCCTGCGCAACTGCCTGCTGGATTTCTTGGGCGGCGGGCGTGGCGCCAAACGTGCAGCCAGCCGCCAATCCAATGACAGCGCCGCCGGCCGCCTTGGTCGCCATGCTTGTCAGGAACTCTCGACGGTTCATGTGAGTCCTCCTTTTTAAAGATTCAGTTGTCGTAGAACGGACAGGTGCACGAAATGGAAGGTGAGGGCATTGTAGCGAAACGATGATGGATTGTCAATCTCGCTTTTGAATGCCAGGGGAATTGAAAAATGGGGAAAAAATGTCGGCTGGGGCGGCTTGCGTTGTCGTCGGAAGGGTCAAGCATCGATATAGCAGTCCATAGAAGGCGCCCTGTGGAGAAATGAACAGGACGCCTTCTCAAGAGTTAATTCACTCCCTTTATCACCACCCTCGCACCGCCATTTTATCGGCTTCACTCAACGTGTCGAGGTTGACGCCGACCATCGGTTCTCCCAGGTCCTCGCTGACTTCCGCTAGAATCTGTGGATCATTGTAGTGTGTGACGGCCATGACGATGGCGCGGGCGCGCTTTTCCGGGTTGCCGCTCTTGAAGATGCCGGAGCCTACGAAAACACCGTCCATGCCGAGCTGCATCATCAACGCCGCGTCGGCCGGCGTGGCGACCCCGCCGGCCGCAAAGTTGACCACCGGCAGCCGCCCCAGCTCGGCCGTAAGCTTCACCAGCGAATACGGCGCCCGGATTTCCTTGGCGTAGGCGAAGAGCTCGTCTTCATCCATGCTGCGCAGGCGGCGAATGGCGCCGTTGACGGCGCGCGCGTGGCGCACGGCCTCGACGATGTTGCCGGTGCCTGCCTCGCCTTTGGTGCGGATCATGGCGGCGCCTTCGGCGATGCGGCGCAGCGCTTCGCCCAGATCGCGGGCGCCGCAGACGAATGGCGTGGTGAATTTGTGCTTGTTGATGTGGTGCTCTTCGTCCGCCGGCGTCAACACTTCGCTCTCGTCGATGTAGTCGACGCCCAGCGCCTGCAAAATCTGCGCCTCGACGAAATGTCCGATGCGCACTTTCGCCATCACCGGAATCGTCACCGCCTCGATAATCTCCTTGATTTTGCGCGGGTCGCTCATGCGCGCCACCCCGCCATCTTTGCGGATGTCGGCGGGCACGCGTTCGAGCGCCATGACAGCGCAAGCGCCCGCCTCCTCCGCAATGCGCGCCTGTTCGGCGGTGACGACATCCATGATGACGCCTCCTTTGAGCATCTGCGCCAACCCTACCTTGACGGCGAAAGTGCCCGTGATCACATCATTTTGTTCACTGGCGCCGTTGCGTGTGCGGTTGCTTGAGTCGTTCATACTGGCTGCTCCTTCTAAATCTGAACTTTTCCCCATCACTTCGCAGGCGACTTGCGTTAGCTCGCCGTCGCGTTTGCGTATCTACAAGTCTGACTCCATCGCATTGCTGCAATCGGATTTTTCATTGTATGTCTAACGTCGACTTTGTTCAAAAGCACGCTGCGAATGTTTCGAGGGGAGGAGGCACACCTTCCTCCGCAACGGCGTCAGCCTTGCGTTCTCGCTTCGACACCGGTCGCCGCGCTTTCACGCAAGATGCAATCTGCAACGCCTTTTCATCAATTTGGCGACACCCTTCGCTTTCAGTAAACTGGAAAGACTGCGCAAATCAGGAAAGGTGGAGCGTCTGTGTTTGAGGTGGTTTTTTTGGGAACATCGGCTTCGGCGCCCTCGGTGCAGCGCGGGCTGTCTTCAGCATTGGTGCTGGCAAACGAACACCGTTTCATGATCGATTGCGGCGAAGGCACGCAACGCCAGTTGCTGCGCACCGGCCTGGGCTTTCGACGGCTGGATAAAATTTTGCTCACCCATGGTCACCTGGATCACATTCTGGGATTGGGTGGCTTAGCCTCCACGTTAGGGCGTTGGGAGGCGCTGGAAGAGCTGAACATCTATGGCGGCGCCATAGCGCTGGCGCGCGTGCAGATGTTGATGGATGTTGTTTTCGGCCCCGGGCAGATCGTCGGCTCCGGCGTGACGCTCAATTTGTTGGAGCCTGGGGTACTCTTCGAGGATAAGCACTTCACATTGTCGGTGATTCCGGTGCAGCACCGTGGGCCGGATTGTTTTGCATTTCTATTTGAAGAAAGGCCGCGACGCCCGTTTCTGGCGGAGAAAGCGGAGGCGCTCGGCATTCCGCAAGGGCCGGTGCGCCGTGAATTGGCGCAAGGGTGTGCGGCGACGCTGCCGGACGGCCGCGTGATCCAACCCGATGAAGTGCTCGGTCCACCACAGCGCGGGGCAAAGCTCCTCTTTGTCGGCGACGTCAGCCACACCGGCCCATTGCATCAGCCTGCCGAGAATGCCGACCTGCTCGTGATCGAGGCGACCTATCTGGAAGTCGATAAGCAGCTTGCCAGACAGCATGGTCACATCACCGCTGCCGGCGCTGCGAAATTGGCGCGCAACGCAGGCGTGCGTCAGCTCGTGTTGCACCATGTGAGCAGAAGATACACGACGCAACAAATTCTGGAAGAAGCGCAGGCCATTTTCCCCAACACCTTGGTCGCCAACGACTTTGACTGCTTCAGCGTCCACAAAGATAAGCCGATTGCGCTGCGCAGCTTGCGCCAGAAGTAAGGCACCCGGCCTGCTCAATTGGGCCTCTCTTCACGACGGATCACAACAGATTACACGCGCAAGAACCTGGATGCAAGTCAATTGCGGATCGATGGAAAGGAGGTTTTCATGGAACACTTGATTCTGCGTCGCGTGTCCGTCCACGATCGATATCAGCTTGAACTCAAGCTTGGCTATCCGCTGCAGCGAGAGCGCGTCACGCGTTACCGGATCGACACCTATCTCTTTACGCCCCATTCCCTGGGCGTCCACGCGGGCAGCTATCCTCCTGAAGAATTCTATCGCGATATTCAGCACTATGTGCGTATGAAAACGCCCCTGCTTCAGCTTCAAGAAGTGCTGGAGAGTCCTCGTTCGCCGTTGGTGCAGGTTGAATCTTTGCTGCAAGCGCTCAGGAACGAGCTGACGCCTCAGCAGGAAGAAATGCTCTGCGATAAGCTGCGCATTTTGCGCGCGGTCGTCAAAAGCGCCATGCAAGATCACCTTTCACCGATCGGCAGACCCCGGAGGTGCATCACCGCCGAGACGGAGGCTTTTTTTGAGGCGGTGACGACGAGCGCCATCGAAGCCATTGACCGGTTCGAGCAACGCTTTCGCACATTGGAGGCTCCTCTGGCTGCGCTCGGCGCAGGACCTGCGCTCATGCGCACCTTTGCACTGACCGATGAAGCGATCTCCGTGCTGGTCGAAGATCTGCTGTTGCGCGTGCATCAACTGGCCTGGCGCTGGCTGTCGCCGCCCACCCTCTACCCATGGCGGAAACGGCTGGTCGAACGCGTGCGCGCCGAAATCGACTATCGTAGGAACGCCGGTTATCCCTCCGTGCTGACCCGAAAAACGCGCGAAAGCTATCTGCGTCGCATCTCGGCGCTCAAGAAGTTTACGTCCAGCGTGCTTTGGCTTTCGACGCGCGTCAAGCGCGAAGGCGCCTTGCTGCAACACGCGCTCTATGCGTTTGCGGCAGGTATTTCGATGGTTTTTGCCACGCTTGTCGCCTTTTACGCACAGGCCACCTATGGTGAGTTGACCATGCCGGTTTTTATTGCTTTGGTGGTCGGCTACATGTTCAAGGATCGCATCAAAGAGTCCGGGAAAGCGATCTCCTCGCAGCTCTTGAACCGCCGACTGTACGACTATCGCACGATCATCGAAACGTCGGATGGGCGTCGGCGTCTTGGCTACGTGCGCGAAAAGGTGGCGTACGTTCACCCGGACAAGCTGCCCGAACAGGTGAAGGCTGCGCGTCAGGCGGGTGCGCAGGACGATCTCTCTGCGATGGGGGGCTTTGAGAGCGTGCTGCTCTACGCCAAAGATGTCGTCTTGAGAAAAGACGCTTTCGCTTATTTGTCGCGGAATGGGCTGGATATTTCTGCGATCAACGACATTATGCGCTTCGATTTTCGTCCATTTCTGCGCAAAATGGACGAACCTTACGAGGAGCGACTGATGTTGAAGGGGGAGACGGTGCAAAAGATGCGTTGCCATCGCACCTATCATCTCAACCTCGTCTCCGTCTTCACCGGCGAGGATGGACGCACAACCTGCGAACGCACGCTAGTGATCCTGGATCGCGAA
>CALFWA010000046.1:7500-28407 GCA_937928035.1 uncultured Caldilinea sp.
ATCGCGACTTTCGGTGAAATAGGCCAGCGCCTGCTCGTGCTTCCCCTGCTCCAGCGCCACGTGTCCCAGGTTGTGCAAGGTGGCCGCCAGATCGGTCCAGGCGCCTCGTTGACGCAGCAGCGCCATGTCAAGCGTGTACCAGGCGTGCGCCTGCTCAAAGTCCCCACGCGCATAGCAGACGGAGCCCAAATTGTTGTAGCAGGCGCTCACGCCGATCAGGTCTTCGCTCTTGCTGAACATATTGAGCGCGTATTCATAGGCTTTGATCGCCTCTTCGTAGCGTTCGAGCGCTTCTAGCGCCAGCCCCATGTTGTTGTAGACGCTGGCCAACAGATGCTTGTCGTCGTTGCGCAGGGCAACGCGCAGCGCGCGACGATGTTCGGTCAAGGCGCGTTCAGGCTGATTGAGGCTGAAATAGGCGCTGCCCAGGTTCATGTAAGCGGTCGCCAGCCCATGCAGATCGCCAAGCTGCGCCACACAGTGAAAGGCGGCGGTGAAGTAGTCCAGTGCGCGGCGCGACTCGTCCAGCACGCGGTAGGAGGTTCCGAGATCGGTGAGCACATAGGCGAGATCGGCCAGCAGATCGCGCTCATCGAAGATAAGGACGGCGCGTTTGAGCCATTCGACCGCCTCTTCGACGCGACCGAAGAAGAAAAGCTGTCGTCCAATATTGGTCAGGAACCAGGCGTAGTCGCGCATATTCTGCGTGGCGCGCGCCGCTACGGCTCCCACCATCAGCCAGCGCAAAATCCCAGGAGGGTGACGCCAAAACGCGTAGTGCGCCAGCGCCAGGGCATAGTCCTTGGCCAGCCGCAGGTCTGCGCGCACTGCGTCCAGATCGACCTGTGCGCAGATTTGCTGCCAGGAGGCATCCTCGACGTCGATGAGGGTTTCCGGCTCCTGCTGAAAAATGCGGATGAGGCGTTTGGCGCACCAATCGGCGCCAGCGAAAATGTTGCCCCAGTCCGGGTCCACTTCACTCCAACGTTGCAGCGGCAGCAGCTGATATTGCTCGGCTTGACGGACATAGAAGGCGGCGTGGCGGCGGTCCCATTCTTCGCCCAGCATGGCGGCGTTTTCTTCCAGGTAGCGCCGCACGATCGGATGAAGAACGACGCGCAGGCGGAATGGATCGCGTTCGATTAGAGCGCGGCGGGCCAGGTCGGAGACCGTGCGTTCATAGGCCTCGAACGGTCCGAGGTCATGCCAGAACAGCTCGTACAGCGCATGTTCGTAGACGCCGCCGACGGCGCGCACCAGCCGGCTCAGAAAGACGCCGGCCGCCGGATTCTGCAGCGCGTAGGTTTCCAGGGCGAAGGCGCAGATATTGACCGCGGGAATGTCGCCCTCCTGTCCGCCCAGGTTGCGCAATGCGCTTTCCAGTTCGTCGAAGGAGAACTCCTCCAACAGCCCGAAAATGAAACGCATGCACATCGGGCTGCTGTGGGCCAGCTTGTAGATCGCCTCGGCGTGGCGCTGCGCTGTCCTGCGCACGGTCTGTGGCGCGCGCGCGGCAATGAACGCATCCAAATCCTCGCGAGGGAGGCCGGTCAGATGGATGTGTTGGTGCTGCACCAAACTGGCGATATTGGCGCTGAATTTGCGATCGATCAGGATAATGCGCGATTTGCCTTCACTTTCATGGAGATGCCCGATAATCTCCACCAGGGTGGCGAGCTCGCGTTCGGTGGCGCCCGCCAGTTTGTCGAGGATCAACAGACGGCGTCGCTTGTACAATTGTTCGAGGATGCCGATGCCCCACCGATCGTCGCTGGAGCGCGTGAGCGCAGTGCCCAGCACCGTATCCATCGTGCGCACCACGTCGTAGAGGCGGAAGGGGCTAATGCCTGCAGGACTGACCTGGATGATGCCGTCAGAAAAGTGGTGGAAATGGTTCCAGGCGGCGGCGACGGCCAACGTGCTCTTGCCGTCGCCCTGTTCGCCGCTGATGGCGATGGCCGGCAGGTCATCCCGGCCGGTCAACCATTCATGCAGCGTAAGAAGTCGGGCTCGGCTGCCCACAAAACCTTGCAGCCGGTAGGCGGTTAAGTTGTTCGGCGTCGCAGCAGGGTCCACGGTAATTTCTCTCGAATAGGGATGGGTCATTAGAGCACAATGCAAGGCCATTCACTGGCTGCGGCAATCTCTTCTTGAATAGACTCGGCGAAGGTGAACCCTTCTGAAAGGCGACCGTAGGCGCGCTGGAGTGCGCTGCGATCCAGCAAAATCAGGTCCGGTCGAATCCGCCGTGCAAGCTGATTGATATTGAGCGGCGTCACCGATTCCACATGGTCGACGCGTTCGATCACGCGACGCTCGACTGCCTGAGGACGCTCGATGGCGTCGCTCACGATCACCTGAATCTCTGGATTCTTCTGAAGTTGTTGCAGCGCCACCGTGCCGGCGGAATCCGCTCCGATCAACCAGATACGCATAAGATTTCCTCCTGTAGGTCGTTCAGATCAGCCCCAGTGTCGTCAATGCTAAAAAAATTACACCGATCAGCAAAACAGAAGGCGCTCCAATGATCAGACCTGTTGTGATCATTTCTGTGCGCGTGATGGCGCCTGACACCGCCACCAACGTCATCCGTGCCGAAGCGCCTGGCAACATATAGGCGATGCCGAGCGCAAGAAAGGCGGGCAACACCAGCCGAACCGGTTCGATGCCGCTCGCCTGCCCCACCGAGATCAGAAGTGGAGCAAGGATGGCGCCCAACGCCACATTGTTCATGAACTGAGTCATTAGAAAGCTGATGCCGATCACTGCAAAGAGCACGATGACGAAAGGAAGTTGCGCCAGCATCGGCGCCAGCGCTTCGGCGAACCAGGCGCTGGCGCCCGTCTTTTGCAGCGCATCGCCCAGGGTGAAGCCGGCTCCGATCACCAAGAAGATGCCCCAGTTGACGCCCTTGAGATCATTCCAGTTGACGACCTCGCTGACCGACAGAAAGGCGACGGCCACGATCGAAACGATGGCGCTGCTGAGCAGCGTTTGCGGCAGGCCGAGCATTCCCTCGATCGGGCTGCCGAAGACCCACAAAACCACACAAAGGCCGAGCACCCACAGGATTTTGAGTTGCGTCTCTGTAAGAGGCCCAAGTCGCACGAATTCGCGCAACGTGGGCATAATTTCGATCCTGATCGGAGGCATCCTGGTCACGAGCATCAACATCCACCATGTCAGCGGCATGAGCAAGAGCACGATCGGCGTAGCGTAGATGGCCCAGTCCATAAAGGTGAACGGTCGGATGGCGTTGAGATAGCCGGCGGCGATGGCGTTTTCGCCGCTGCCGACGACGGTCGCCATACCGCCCAGGCTGGCGGCGTAGGCGATGCCGAGCACAAGGGCAGCCATCACGCGCCGCGCTTGCTCTGGCTGCGGCACATATTGGGCGATGGTGAGCGCCACGGGGATCAGCACAGCGGTGGTCGCAGTGTTGAGCACCCACATGCTCAGCAGTGTCGTCATCAACATCAGGTTGAAGAGCAGCCTCGGCAAATGTCCGCCGCTGGAGACGATGGCGTAGATGGCCAGCCGTCTCGTCAGGCCGTGTTTGCGCAGCGCCTCGGCCAGAAAGAGGCTCGAAAGCACCAGAAAAAGCGACGGCTGTGCAAATGCCCCGAAAGCGCCGCCCACATCGTCGATACCCAACGCCACCTGGGCAACCGGAACCAGGAGCGCCGCAATGGGCAGCGGAGCAGGCTCCAGCGCAAGCATGGCGCCGGTGAACACAAAGAGCGCAATGGAGCGTTGGCCTTCCACCGAGAGGCTGTCGGGAAACGGCAACCAGAGGACTGCCGCCGTCAGCCCCAGCACCAGAAAGAAGCGGCGCAGATCGAAAACGGCCTGTCGCGTCGCCTGCAGGGGGTATTGGATCAGCTCCATCGCCGTCCTGCGCCGTTGAATGCGCCGTTTGCTGGTAGTGGTGCGCGTGGTTGCGCTGCGGCGAGGAGGGGACGGCGCTGCAGCGGGTTTGGCGCCCGCTTCCGCAGCGGCGGGTGGACGGAGACCATCGGGCTGTTTGCCTGCATGGCGCCAGGACGCTCGCTCCGGCAATGTGGATTTTAAACGCGAGCGATGAAAGGTCATTTCACACCTAGATCGATTCTTAGGAAAGGAGGATGGAACAACGCTGGGTGCCTGCACAATACGCAGGCGTCGAACGGCGGCTTTGGGAACAGACTCCGTTCAATTGTTGCCCGCACCGGCGCAGAGCCTCATGCCTGTTAAGGCGGGGCCGCTTTGTGGATTCTTTTCCAACGCTTTTTGCAACCATACGACAGCTTCCTCGCACTCGCGAGGCTCTTTGTAAACGTGCGCCAATCCTGCAGTGTAGAAATGTTCCTCGCGTGCCGCATCGCCCATCAACAACAATCCCTTGTCCAGGGCGGCGGCGGCATCTTCGTAGTTGCGCCGCGCGTACAACGCCATGCCCAACGTAATCAGCGCAGGGGCATAGTTAGGATCCAGCTCCAGCGCCTGATTGAGCGTGCGAATGGCGACGAGGTGATCGCCGGTGATGTACAGCCCCTCGCCGAGCGCCGTCAGCGTTTGCGGAGTTCTGCTGGCGTCCACTGCAGAGCGATAGGCGGCAATGGCGTTGGCGAAATCTCCCAGACGAATGCGATAGATGCGCGCCTTTTCCAGGTAAAGGTCGGCGCGCTGAGGTGCAAGCGCCAATGCCTGCTCCAGCGCCTGGATCGCTTCCCGACCTCGTCCTTGTCGATCCAGCAGATACGCCTTGTTGCGCAACGCCAGCACGTTCTCCGGCTCCAGTTCGAGCGCCCGGTTGATGTAGGCCTCCGCCTGCGCCAGATTGCCGACGTCGGTGTAAATTTCGGAGATGATCGCCAGCGTCTCTGCGTTGTCCGGCTGCAACTCGTAGGCGTCCAGTGCATAACGCATGGCGGTTTCATAGTTGCCCAGCCAATCTTCCGCACGCGCCAGCGCCGCCAGCGCCTCCGGATCGGAGGGCGCCACCTCGACGGCTTTCGCCGCCACCTCGCGCGCGGCCTCCGCATTGCCTTCGATCAGAAACAGTCGAGACTTGACGATATAAGGCTCGGGGTTTTGCGGATCTAAGGCGGCGACCCTATCATAGGCGGCGATGGCGCCTGTGTAGTCTCCGCGTAAGAGGGCTGTCTGAGCTTCGGCCAGGAAGGAAGCTGCGCTGCGCGTGGGCGTCGGCGTTGGCTCCAGCGGACGCTCAAACAGCCAGGCCGGCTGCGTTTCATAGAGCACGATGGCGACGGCGATCAGCAGATATAACGGCCAGAAACGCCAGACTCCCCGCCGCCGACGCCGCCGCGGCCGATAGTCGTAGTCCAGGTGCATAGCCGCAATTATATCACAACGGCCTCGCGTCTCCCGTAGCAGGCGAACCACTGGCCTACACCGTCGAACACATAGGGATCGTAATAGAGGTGCAACAACGGCAGATCCACCTCCAATGGCGGCCCCTCCACGATGGTGGAGAAAGACGTCCCGCCCAGGACGCGACAAACTTGCGTCAGATACAGGCGATCCAACATGCCATCCGCTAGCAACATGTGCGCAATCCGTGGCCCGGCGGCGGAATAGATGAACCGATAGCCCATCTCTCCCATCAGCTGTACAAATGTACGCCCCTCCACCCTTTCGTCGCCCGCCGTCAGCACCTGTCCGAGTTCGGCTTCAAGGGCGCGAACGCGCTGTGGATCGGCCTTGCGATGGGTGACGACGAGCACGCGCCGCCCGCCATGCGTCAACGCCTCCGGCATCGGAAAATTGAGCGAGCTGCTGACGACGACCAGGTCGGGTTGCGTCGGGAGTCCCTGCGCTGTCCGCCATGCCCGCAGATCGGCGAAGCGCGGGTCGTCGTAGACGCGCAAAATCTCCTGCGCCTTGCCCGCCGCATAGTCGCGTAGATAGCGACCGGTGGTGATGATCAGGTCGGCTTGGATCGCCAGCTCCTGAAAGAGACGCCAATCTCGCCCGTTGGCGATTTGAGGAGGCACTTTCATGCCGCCTTTTTCTTGATCAGGAACGGCGATGCGTCCATCGAGGCTGGTGACAAAGTTGGCGTAGACGAAGGGCGTCTGCGTTGCCAGCCGACGCAGCTCATGCCCAAGATACAGCCCCTTGAGTGGCAGCGTCGCCGTATTTGGATACAGTTGCAGGATCGCGTCGTCTGTCATCTCTACTCTACCCTCATCGCGCCACGATCCGCTCGGTCTGCAAGCTCGCCGAGGAAAATCACGCACAGAATGGTGCAATTGGTTGATTCGATCTCTTTTCGATACAATGACGACACATAAAACGAAATTTCCCATCAATCCTATCATCCATCCGTAGTTTGCCATCGTCAGAGGTCTTCCCATGCGTAGGTTTCTAACGATATTGCTGCTTGTCATGCTCGCTTTGCTGATTCTTGTCCCGCTGGGCGGCTACTTCTGGCTGCGCACCAGCCTGCCGTTGATCAGCGGCACCGTGCGCGTGGCCGGCATCTCCGGACCCGTCGAAATCGTGCGCAACGCCGACGGCGTACCGCACATTTTCGCTACGACGGACGCCGATGCATTTTACGCGCTCGGCTATGTGCACGCACAGGATCGCCTGTGGCAGATGGAGATGAACCGTCGCATCGGCGCCGGTCGCCTGAGTGAAATTTTGGGCGAGGCCACGCTCTCCATCGACAAGTTTCAGCGCACCATGGGCTATTACCGCGCAGCCCAGGCCGACCTGGAGGTGATCGAGCCGCGCAGCCGGCAGGCGTTGGAGGCGTACGCGGCCGGCGTCAACCAATGGCTCGGCGAAGGCCATACGCTGCCGCCGGAGTTCATCCTTCTCGGCGTCAAGCCTGAGCCGTGGCGACCGGCCGATTCGCTGGTCTGGCAGAAGATGATGTCGTGGGATCTCGGCGGCAATTACAAGTTGGAGCTGCTGAACCAGCGGCTGGTGCAAATGCTCGGCCCCGAGCGCGCAGCACAGCTTCTGCCCGATTATCCGGAAAACGCTATCACTATCCTGGCGGACGTCCAATTGAACGATGCAGGCGTCGCCCGTCTGCTAGAAATCGATCGAAGGTTGCAACAGGAATTTGGCCGCGGCGGCCGCGAATCGGGCAGCAACAATTGGGTGATCGCCGGCAGCCGCACCGAGACCGGCATGCCGATCCTGGCCAACGACCCCCACCTCGGCGCATCGATTCCATCGATCTGGTATCTGGCCGAATTGCAGGGCGATCGGCTACACGCCATCGGCGCCACCTTTCCGGGGCTGCCCGCCATCGTCATCGGCCACAATGAGCGCATCGCCTGGGGCGTCACCAATGTCGGCCCCGACGTGCAGGACCTCTACGTTGAGCGGCTCAACCCTGCCAATCCCAACCAGTACGAGGTCGACGGCGAATGGCGAGACCTGGCCATCGTCGAAGAGCCGATCGTCGTCAAAGGTCGGGATGAGCCGATCCGCTGGGCGGCGCGCAGCACGCGTCATGGCCCGTTAATCTCCGACGTCAGCGACGCTGGCCAGCCGGTGGCGCTGCAGTGGACGGCGCTGCAGCCCGGCGACACCACCATCGACGCCTTCATGAGGCTCAACTACGCCCAAGACTGGGAGGATTTCATCGACGCCATGGCGAAATTCGTCACGCCTAGCCAGAATTTCGTCTACGCCGATGTGGACGGCAACATTGGCTACTTTGCGCCGGGTCGCATCCCGATTCGCGTCGAAGGACACGACGGCAGGCTGCCGGTTCCCGGTTGGGCGAGCGAATACGAGTGGCAGGGTTTTATTCCTTTCGACGACCTGCCGCGCGCGTTCAATCCGCCGGAAGGATACATTGCCACGGCTAACAACCGCGTCGTTGGCAAGGAATATCCCTACCTGTTGAGCACCGACTGGGCGCCGCCCTACCGCGCCGAGCGCATCGTCGAGATGATTGAAGAGATGAGCAGCGGCGCGCGCAAGATTTCGTTGGACGACGTCGCCGCCATGCAGGCTGATTGGAAGAGCGCTCAGGTGCGCGATCTGCTGCCCTTCCTGCTCACCGTGCCGGCCAGAGACGCCCGCCAGCAACAGGCGCTCGATCTGCTTAAAGACTTCGACGGCGTCATGCGCATGGAGAGCGCTGCAGTCGCCATCTATCAGGCGTGGATGTTGCATTTGGAGCGGGCGCTCTTTGAGGACGACCTGCGCGCTGCGCTGTTCGAGGAGATGTCCACGCGCGCCAATCCGATCTTTCTGACCAACGTGCTCAACGATCCGGCGTTGGCTGCGGTCTGGTGCGACAACGTGCTGACCGTCCCGGTCGAAAGCTGCATCGACACTGCGCAGGTCGCCCTCGACCATGCGCTGGATGACCTGAGCGAGCGCATGGGCAAGGACATCGACCGCTGGCGGTGGGCTCGCATCCACATCACCCAGTATCCGCACAACCCGTTCAGCGAGGTGGGCTATCTGAAGTGGATCTTCCATCGCACCATTCCCAACGGCGGCGACCGCTACACCGTCAATGTAGCGCCGGTCAAATTGTCGGAGCCCTACGTGCAGACCCACACGCCCGGCTATCGTCACATTATCGACCTGAGCAACATGGCCAACAGCCGTTTCATGATCACCACCGGGCAATCGGGCAATGTGCTCAGCCGCCACTACGATGACCTGATCCGCCGTCACCGGGACGTCGAGTATCTGCCGATGCTTTTCGGCAAAGAGAACGTGCGCGGGGAGACTCTGTGGTTGTTGCCGAGGTGAAGATTGTTCTCATGTGAAACTCGGAACCGCTTCAAAACATGGTATAATCAAAGTCGCAACCCTTTCAATATGCAAGCAGATTGATTCAGGCGCAAACGGAAACAGACGACACGACGCCATCATGTAACTCTTGGGAGTCGATTCATGCAAGCTTTTCGCTATATTCGTGCACAGAATGCAGAGCACGCGGCCGCCTTGTTGTTGCAACAGGACGGACGGGCGCGCATTCTGGCCGGCGGCACCGATCTGATCGTGGCGCTGCGCGAGCGGCGGATCGAGACCGATCTGGTGATCGATATTAAAGGCATTCCCGAAGTCGAGGAGATTGCGTACAGCCCCACCGAAGGGCTGCGCATCGGCGCCGCGACGCCCTGTTATCGCATCTATAGACACCCCGACGTGATCCGGTGGTATCCCGGCATCGTGGACGCCGCCTCGCTGATCGGCGGGATTCAAATTCAGGGGCGCGCCTCGTTCGGCGGCAATCTGTGCAACGCTTCGCCGGCCGCAGATTCGATCCCGGCCTTAATTGTGCACAGCGCCGTCTGTGAGATTGCGCTGCCGCAGGGGCGTCGGCGCGTGCCGGTGGAGGAATTCTGTGTGGCGCCGGGCAGGACGGTGCTCGGCAAGGGAGAATTTCTCGTCAGTCTGCATCTGCCGCCGCCCCCGCCGCGTTTCGGGGGCGCCTATCTGCGTTTCATCCCGCGCAACGAGATGGACATCGCCGTCGTCGGCGTCGGCGCTGCGGTGCAGCTCGACGAGAGCCGGCGACGCATCGTCGCCGCGCGCGTTGCGCTTGGCGCAGTGGCGCCGACGCCCCTTTTCGTCCCCGAGGCCGGTGAGGCGTTGATCGGCGCCGAGGCGGGTGAGGAGGCGTTTGCGCAAGCTGCAGCGATCGCGCAAGCCGCCGCCCGTCCGATCACCGATATGCGCGGCACGGCGGAATTTCGTCGCCACCTGGTCGGCGTCTTGACGCGGCGCGCGTTGGCGAAAGCAGTGGAACGAGCAACCCAAACAACGGAGTAAATTCGCATGTCATCGAAAGTGATTGTGACCACGACCATTAACGGCGAAGAATTTGAGTTTCTATGCGAGCCCCGGCAAAGTTTGCTCGAAGTGCTGCGCGACGTGCTGGGCTTCACCGGCGCCAAAGAAGGCTGCAACAACGGCAACTGCGGCGCCTGCAACGTGTTGCTGGACGGCGTGTTGGTCAATTCGTGCCTCGTTTTGGGCGTCGAAGCGGAAGGTCGGACGATCGAGACGATCGAAGGAATGGCGGCGGGCGGGCGCCTGCATCCTCTGCAGCAGAAGTTCCTTGAACATGCAGCCCTGCAATGCGGCGTCTGCACGCCCGGTTTTCTGCTGGCGGCCAAAGCGTTGCTAGACCACAATCCCGATCCAACGGAGGCGGAGGTGCGCCACTGGCTCGCCGGCAACCTCTGTCGCTGCACCGGCTACGACAAGATCATACGCGCTGTGCTCGATGCGGCGGATGCGGTGTAAATTTCGGTCATGACAGAAATCACCAATCCCTGTGATGGCGCTAAAATATATTTTCCGGCCAGCAGAATTGCCTGAGCGACTGCATGATGTATTGCCTGAAATTGCGCGGATCGAAGATGCAGCGCTGCTCAGGGCGGTTCATGAAGCCATCCGCTTCGCCGAGACGCCTGAAGATTTGGGGAAAGTCTATCAGAAAATGTGAAATGGTTCGTGTTGCGTGCTCCGTGCAGCCCTCCACCACGAAACATGCAATACGCAATAGAGGAAAAAGGCGGAACCCATGACAACGACAGCTTCACCGTACAAGGTTATCGGCACGCGACCGGTGCGTCCGGATGGGGTCGACAAGGTGACGGGCCGAGCCATTTACGGCGCCGACGTGCGGCTGCCCGGCATGTTGCATGGCAAGGTGCTGCGCAGCCCTCACGCACACGCCAGAATCCTTTGCATCGACGCTTCGGCGGCGCTGGCTCTGCGTGGGGTGCACGCCGTCATCACGGCGCAAGATATGCCCGCCATCAGCGACAAGATCGCCGACCTGGGCGAATCCACCGTCAATCTGCGCTACGCCAGCAACAACATCCTGGCGCACGACAAAGTGCTTTACTACGGCCATGCCGTCGCCGCCGTGGCCGCCGACAATGTGCACATCGCCGAGGAGGCGCTTTCGCTGATCCGGGTCGAATACGAAGTGCTTCCGCATGTGCTGGACGGCAAGCAGGCCATGGCGCCCGACGCGCCGATTCTGCTCGACGATCTGCGCACCAACGAGCTGGGCAAGCTGGGCGATCGCCCCACCAACGTGGCGGAGCATATTCGCCACCAACGGGGCGACCTGACGAAGGGCTTTGCCGAGGCCGACGTGATCGTCGAACGCACCTTCCACACTGCCACGGTGCATCAAGGCTACATCGAGCCACAGAACGCCACCGCGCTGTGGAACGAGGATGGCCAACTGTTTATCTGGTGTAGCACACAGGGCGCCTTCTCCGTGCAAGAGCAGCTGGCGGAACTGCTCCAGATCCCGGTCTCGCGCATCATCGTCACGCCGACCGAGATCGGCGGCGGCTTTGGCGGCAAGATCAACGTCTATCTGGAGCCGCTGGCCGCGCTGCTCTCGCGTAAGGCCGGCCATCGCCCCGTTAAGATGGTGATGACGCGCGCCGAGGTGCTGGCCGCCACCGGGCCGACCTCCGGCTCCTACATCCGCGTCAAGATGGGCGCGCGGCGAGACGGCGTGATCACCGCAGCGGAGGCGGAGCTGATCTACGAAGCCGGCGCCTTCCCAGGCTCCCCGGTCGGCGCAGGCTGTGGCGTGATCTTCGCCCCTTACCGACTGGAGAATGTGCAGATCGACGGCTATGACGTCGTCGTCAACCGTCCTAAGGCGGCTGCGTACCGCGCGCCGGGAGGCACCAACGCAGCGTTCGCCTCGGAGACGGTGGTGGACGAGCTGGCGGAAAAGTTGGGCATGGACCCCATCGAGTTTCGTTTGCGCAACGCCGTGCGCGAGGGCGACCGTCGCGCCGATGGCCCAGAATACAAGCGTATCGGCCTGATCGAGACGCTGGAGGCGGCGCGCAGCCATCCGCACTACACGGCGCCCCTCACCGGCAAGCATCGCGGCCGCGGCGTGGCGACCGGCTTCTGGTTCAACTGGGGCGGCAAATCCAGCGCCACCGCCACCGTCAATCGCGACGGCACCGTCAACCTGATCGAAGGCTCGACGGACATCGGCGGCAGCCGCGCCTCGATCGCCATGCAACTGGCCGAGACGCTCGGCATCCCCTATGAGGATGTGCGGCCGCAGGTGGTCGGCACGGCCGGCGTCGGCTACAACGACGTCACCGGCGGCAGCCGCACGACCTTCGGCACCGGCTGGGCGGTCTATGAGGTGGGCAAGAAGATTTTGGCCGAAATGCGGCAGCGCGCAGCCGACTACTGGGGCGTGCCTGTCGAGGAAGTGAGCGTCGCCGACGGCGTCTTTGCATACAACGGCGAGTCCCTCTCCTTCCGCGAGCTGGCGGGCAAGCTCGATACGCCGGTGACGGCCAGCGCCTCCGTGCACCCGCAGAACTACGGACCGGGCTTCGGCGTGCATATCGTCGACGTCGAGGTGGACGTTGAGACCGGTAAGGTGACCATCTTGCGTTACACCGCGGCGCAGGATGTGGGTAAAGCCATTCACCCCAGCTATGTGGAAGGACAGCTCCAGGGTGGAGTGGCGCAGGGCGTCGGCTGGGCGCTGAACGAGGAGTATGTGTATGACGAAAAGGGGCGGCTGCTCAACGCCACGTTGCTGGACTATCGCATGCCCACTGCGCTCGACCTGCCGATGATCGACACCGTGCTCGTCGAAGTCGCCAACCCAGGTCATCCTTACGGCGTGCGCGGGGTCGGCGAGGTGCCGATCGTGCCGCCGGCCGCCGCCATCGCCAACGCCATCTATCGCGCCATCGGCGTGCGTATGACCGAGCTGCCGATGTCGCCGCCCCGCATCGTCGCCGCGCTGGCGAGGAAGAGGCAGGATGGCGTCGCTGCATGAAGTGTGGATTCCGCCGGTGCACCGCGACCTGACCGCCGGCGCAGAACGCGTACAGGTTGAAGCCGCCACGGTCGGCGAGATCGTGGCGGCGTTAGAGCGGCGTTTTCCCGGCCTGGCCGCGCGGCTCACGCAGGGCGACGCCTTGCGGCCGGGCATCGCCGTCGCCGTCAACGGCGTCATCAGCACGCGCGGCCTGCGGCAGCGCCTCAACGAGCCTTCCGAAATTCACTTCGTGCCGGCGATCTCCGGCGGCGCTGCATCCTCCACCTCATTGACAATCAGCGGCGCGTATAGAATGAGGCCGCCGGCCTTCAGCGTCACGACGACGCTTTCCACCGGATAATTGACCCCATCTCCCGTAATCGCAATCAGCGTATGGCTGGCCGGCGGCAGCGTCAGCGTTGGCAACGCCAGCAAGACGGCGCTGCAGGTCCCGTCGGCGGCTGCCACGCTCCAGCTCTTCGAGCCTGGCTCCACCTGCACCGTACGCGCCTCCTGATACACGACGCCCGCCAAACCCGGCAACACCTGATCGTCCAGATCGCAAACATCTACCGCCGTATTGGCGGGCGTGGCGTCGAAGGGCGCAGCGTGCAACACCGTCACCGTTGCGAGCAACGGCGGAGGAATGGTGCCGATGGTGGGAGAGGCGGCGCCTGGCCCGCCTTGGGCGAAGGCGTTCCCTCTGGAGGGCGCCCACACCGCCAGCCCGATCACGAACAGAAACCCAACGACATACATCCATGGAACGCGCATGAGGCGATGCATTGGTTCAGCGAGATGCAATGGTTCAGCGATATGCATCATCTTCTCCTTTCGATGAACGGAAACGACCGATTCAATGATGATGGCGACGATGCATCGACGGCGGATTCAGCCCAGATGAGGAGAGGACGGCGGGGAAGGCGTCCCAGCTGAATCCGTCGTAGCTTTACTGTAGCACGAATTTCGCGGTTGATCCGGACGATTTCCCTTCTGTTATAATTCACTGCATGGCCATTCAAATTCTTTCGTCGGAAGTCGCCGCCAAGATCGCTGCAGGCGAGGTGGTGGAGCGCCCGGCCAACGTCGTGAAAGAGTTGCTGGAAAACAGCCTCGACGCCGGTGCAGACGAAATCCGCGTAGAGGTGCGCGAAGGCGGGCGTCGACTGCTGCGCGTCATCGACAACGGCTGCGGCATTCCTGCAGAGGAGCTTCCGCTGGCCTTTGCACGGCACGCCACCAGCAAGTTGCGCAGCGTGGACGATCTCAACCACATCGTCACTTTCGGCTTCCGCGGGGAGGCGCTCTACAGCATCGCCGCCGTCAGCCAGGTCACGTTGACCAGCCGGCCAGCCGACCAGCCCTTCGCCGCCAGCGTGCGCGTCGAGGGCGGCGCGCTGCAGCCGACGAAGCGCGCGGCTGCGCCGGTCGGGACAACGGTTAGCGTCGAAAATCTGTTTTTCAATGTGCCTGCTCGTCAGAAATTTTTGCGCGCCGCCGCCACCGAAGCCGGCCACATCGCCGCCATCGTGCAGCGCTATGCGCTTGCCCATCCCCAGAAGCGTTTTAGTTTCGTTAACGATGGACGCCTAGTTTTCCAGTCGACCGGCAGCGGCGACCTCTTCGACGTCCTGTTGTTGATTTACGGGCGCGAGAACGCAGTGCAGATGGTCAGCCTGACGGGCTCGTCACTGCGCAGCGGCGCAGGTCTCGACGATCTGGCGCACGACGTCGATTTCCGCGCCGACGCGCCCTTGTCAACGCCGGAGACAGTCGACCGCAGCGCAGTGCGCGTCTCCGGCTACGTGAGCCTGCCCACTCTGACGCGCGCCAATCGCAGCGCCATCGACCTCTTCGTCAACCGCCGCTACGTCGAAGACCGCAGCCTCACGCACGCGGTGGTGCAGGCGTATCATACGCTGCTGCCCGTCGGACGCTTCCCCATGGCGGTGATCTTCGTCGAGATCGATCCAGGGCAGGTGGACGTCAACGTGCATCCACAGAAAACGCAGGTGCGCTTCGTCGATGAGCGCCGCGTCTTTGCGGCGGTGCAAAAGGCGGTGCGACGCGCAGTCGTCAGCGCTGCGCCGATCCCGGAGCTAGGCGTCGACGAGGAAGGGCGACTGCAGCCAACCGATAAAGCGCCCTCCATTTTACCTGACGGCTGGGCGAGTCGCCGTGCGGCAATCCTTGCTGCGGGCGAACAGCCTCACCTGGACCTGGCGACGCCGCCGCCTCGCTCCACGGGCGTTTTACCGTCGTATCTCTCCCAGCAGGAGCGCGGCCAGCCTGCGCGACCGGCGTCTCTTTCCGGCTCCTCGGCGCCTCCGCTGCGCAGCGAGCTTCCAAAATTGCCGCCGCTGCGCGTCGTCGGTCAGATCGGCGCAACCTACATCGTGGCCGAAGGGCCAGAGGGCCTATTTCTCATCGACCAGCACGCCGCCCATGAGCGCATTTTGTACGAACAGTACATGATGCAGCGCGCCGGGGAGCACGGCGAAGTGGCGAAGCAGCATCTGCTTGAACCGCTGACGCTCCACGTCGGCGCCCGCCTCACAGGGCTGGTGGCTGCGCATCTGGAAACGCTTCAGCGCATCGGTTTTGAGATTGAACCCTTCGGCGGCGACACTTTTCTCGTGCGCGCAGCGCCCGCCGTGTTGGCGGGGGAAGACCCCATGCGGGTGCTCGAAGAGATCGTGGCTGCACTCGGAGAGCGGCGCAACCTGGTCGATGAAACCATCGAGGCGACGTTGGTTAAGATGGTGTGCAAACGCGCCGCCATCAAAGCGGGTCAATTGCTCAGCGACCTGGAGATGCAGGAGCTGGTGCGGCAGTTGGAGCGATGTCAATCCCCGCGCACCTGTCCGCACGGCCGCCCAACCATGATTCAGCTCTCCGCCAGCGAGCTGGAAAAAGCGTTCGGGCGGATTTAGTCGATGATTCGCAACCTCTCAACGCGAAGCCTTCCAGGGAGTCATCCCTGGAAGGCTTCGGATGGCTCGTTTGTCGAAAATGAGCCGACAGCGTTTGCTTTCTTTCCTCACCGCTCTGGCGTCCCCAGTTTCACGATGATGCGTTGCGGCGGCTCGACGTCGCCCTGGTCAGGCGTGTAGTAGTCGAAGGCCCGGCTGGCCGAGGTCTGGGCGCGGATCGGATAGCGGGCCCGCAGCCGGTAGGTGAACTCCAGCGGCTCGCCGCGGACGACGTCGGTCAGGTAAAAGATGATCTGCCGGCCGGTCAGTTCATAGCGGGCGATGCGACCCTCTTCCACCAGCGCATCCAGGTCTTCGGTCAACGGGTCGAAGCCCGGCGGGACGCCGAGATCGACGAGCATCGTGCCGGCGCGACTTGCGCGCAGCAGCTCCACCGTAGCCGTCGCCTGCACGATTTCATTGACTGCAAGCTCCGTGCGGTCATAGACGACGTTGACGCGCATCGGCGGCTCGGCTGCGGGCGGCTCGCTCACCACGCTCCACGGCGTATAGAAGCCGGCGACGACCTGGTAGTGCAGCGTGCGGTCGCCTTCGACTGTGATCTCCAGCTCCGCGGCGCCGTTTCCGATCCCTTCAAAGACCACCCGGTGCACAAGGTCGGCGTTGTCGGCGTCGATGGTCAGCGTGCGGCTCTGTGTCTTGCCGTCGGCGCCGGTGAGGGAGAAAGTCACCATCGTAACATCTCCTTCGTTCTCCTGACGGGCGGCCAGCGCCAGCGCGCGCAGCGTCTGCACGGTAGTCTGCGTCGTGTAGAAAGAGCCGAAGGCGTCGCGGTTTTGAATCAGGTAATTCAGCGCATGGATGGCCAGATCAGGTGCGTGGCCGCTGCGCAGCAGCGCCTGCGCCGCCACCGCCGTCGTCTCGATCTGCTCGATAGGGCCGTAGCTTCCGAGGAAGGTCGCGCCATCGCCGCCCCAATGGGCCGTGTTGTCCATCTTCTTCGCACGGCTCGCCAGCGCTTCGAGCGCTGGCGTCGCATCGGCGTCGGCGGCGATGAGCGCGTTTGCGATCAAGGCAAGCGTGTAATCGCTCAACGGAGCCTCCATTGTTGTCTCGCTGCGTTTCTGCCCGGCGGCGGCAAGAGCGGCGGCCCCGACGGCAGTCTGGGATTTCAGCGGCGCCGCAGCCAGCGCGCGCTTGAGCGCAGCCTCGAGATAGCGTACCCCACGCCGGACGGCGACCGGCTCTGCGTCGGCGTCCGCCAGCGCCCAGACAATGTAGGCGGTGGCGTTCAATCGGCTCTGATGGTTGTCCATGCCCGCGAGGACAACCGTATCTTCCGGGTCCCAGCTTCCATCCTGATTCTGCCGGTCGGCGAGGAAGGCGGCGATGCGATCGATCAGCGCCGGATCGACGTATGCTACCCGGCCCATGTCTGTGAACTCCATCAGCCCGAAGGCGGTGATCATCATCTGCGCGGGTGGGTCCCCGAAGAGGCTGAAGCCGCCTGGCGTCTCGCGCACCTCAAAGGTGAGCAGCCGCTGGTAACCGAGACGGATCAAGGTTTCGGCCCGCATCTGTAGCTCTGGCGAAACTTGGCCGCTCGCCTTGAGAAAGTCGAGCACGAGGATGTTGGGATAGGTGACGCTGCTGGTCTGCTCAAAACAGCCGTAAGGCGTCTGCAACAGCCCTTCCAGGCCGCTCAGCGCCTGACCGATCAGGCTCGGATAGATGCGCACGGTCAGCCGTTCGGTCTCCGGGATCGCTGCATCGGGCAAGGAGAAGGTGAAGCGTTGAGTCTTCTCCAACTGCCCGCTGAACGTCTCCCTCACCTGTTGACCGTTCGGCAGCACTTCGATCTGACGTACGACCGCGTCGCTGAGCGCGGTCCCGATGGCCGTAATTTGGAAATCATGGATGCCATGGCGTAGCACGCGCATGGGGACGTAAACCACGGTCACCTCGTTGGCGTCCACGGCGATTTTACGGGGAGGCTCGCCCGTCAGTTCGTACCAGTCGCCGGGCGCCACCTCGAATTCAATTAACTGCGGTTCGTTCAGGTAGTTGTACACGCTCACCGGCGCCTCGAGCTCGTCGCCCACGGTGAGGAAGCGCGGCAGGTCCGGCTCGACGAAGAACTCCTGGAAGACGCGCAGTTGCACCTGTGCGCTGCCGAGGTTGCCCGCCTCGTCGGAGGCCAGCACGCTGACGCGCCAGGTCGTGATCGAGTCGGCGATGGGCGCCTCCACGCGGGCGCGGCCCTCGGCGTCGGTCTCCAGCTCCGGCAGCCAGTAAAGCGTCTCCAGGAAGAATTGACGCAGCCGCGGCGGCTCGGAACCCTGGGCGGCGGTCGTCTCGGGTGTAGCCGGGGCAGACGCCGGGGCAGGCGCAGCGGGTGCGCTGCAGGCGGACCAGAAGAAGGCGGCCAGCGCAAAGAGCGTCAGTGCAATCAGCAGGCGTCGGTGTCTGCGGCTGCCGTTATAGAGCGCCAGGCCGACCAGCGGAGCCAGCAGGTAGAGCCGATTGCCCCAGTTCATGGCGAGGGAGACGGGCAGCGGCGGCGCTGCGACGCTCTCCTCTACGGGAAGCGGCTGGCGCGCAGCCAGCTCCTGGGCGAAGAGGCCGGCCAGCGCCATGTCGCGCGCCTGGGCGATGTATTGCAGGCTGTCCGGTCGGTCATCGTAGGGTGAGTAGACGTCGTCATCCAGCTTCACGAAACCCTTGATCTGATAGCGCGGCTCCTGCAGCTCGCGTTCGAGCAGGAAATAGGTGCGCGCAAAGCCCGGGTCTTGCTCCTGCACATAGAAAACCGACTCATCGACGATGGCCAGCCCGATCATGCCCGGCATGGGTGCGCCCTCTCGTTTCACCTGAATGTCGAGCGTGGCGACGTCGCCCGGGCGATAGACCTCGGCGTCGGCGCTCACCCTCACCTCGGCGGGCGCCGGATTGACGAGCAGCAGGCGGCGGTCGCGCGCCAGCTCTCCGCTGTCGCCGATGGCGTACGCGTTCAGTTCAAGCGCGCCGAGCAGGCTGCCGTCGATGGGAATGGCGGCGCGCGCCGCGCCGTCCACCACGGGCAAGGCTGCCATGGCGAAGGTCTGCCGCCCCTTGATCACATCAAGATAAACGGTTGTGGCGTCGCCGTTGACGAAGATGTCGATGTTGACGGTCTCGCCGACTTTGTACTCGCTGCGTTCGGGGCGCATCAGCACGGCTGCACCGCCGCGGCGCTCTCCGGCGAGCAACAACGGCTGCACGGCCGTCCGCCCTTCGACGTCAACTGCTTCGACTTCGATAGGGACATAGTTCATGTTAGGCGAGGTGAGTGTAATCACGGCCAATCCATATAGGTCGGTCGTCGCGGTCGCAGTGAGCGGAAGCGAAGGCGAGGTGATCTGAAGCGTCGCCTGAACCGGCGCGCCGTCGGGCGTGGTCACGTCGAGATAGACGCGGTTCTCCAGCCCGGGTTTCAACGCGCCGGATTCCGGGACGGCGTCGATCAGGAGCAGCTTCTCGGCGACGGTGATGCTCTCGTCGATCTCTTCAAGATGATTGGCGGCGTCGACCACTTCGATTTTGAGGTCGATCTGGGCGCTGCGGTTGTCGAGCCGCCCCGCCAGAAACTCGGGCACCGGCGCTTCGTAGCGGAAGACGCCTTCCGCGTCGGTTTCGCCGGTTAGCTTGAAGACCGTCTCCTCGGCGACGTCGGTGATCGTTCCACGCACCGTGACCTTGCCGCCCGCCACCGGTTTACCGAAGAAGTAATGCGCCTCGATGACGCCCGTGGCGATCTCGCCGGGGAGATAGAAGCTGCGATCCGGTTTGAAATCGATCTTGAAGCGCGAGAGCTGATAGGGCTTGACTTCCACAGTGCGCGTCGCCTGGTGCGGGCCGATCTCGGCGCCGATGACGTAGTGGCCGGAGGACGCCTGGGCGTCCAGCGGAAAATCAAAGCTGGCGACGCCATACTTGCTCGTTGTCAGGGCTTGGCGCACGAGTTTGTTGCCCTGCGGATCGGAGACGGTGATCGTCACCGTCTCTCCGGCGGCGGCGCGTAGGTCGAGCGCGTCGAGCGCCAGCGTGCGCAGGTGGATCGTCTGACCCGGCTGGTAGATCGGCTTGTCGGTCGAGATGAGAACGTTGTACATGCGACCAATGTAGACGTCCCGAACGAGATGCCTTTTGCCGTCTGGCGTGTCGGCGGAGACGACCAGTCGCCGATGCGCAGGTTCGTCGAACGCCGGCGTCTCGAATTCGACGCGCACCAGGCCGTTCTCATCAGTCTGGCCCCTGAAGACCGAAGTGCTGACGCCCGCCTCTGCGTCCTCGAGCGCCACTTCCACAGTCCGGTTGGCGACATCCGTCAGCGCTGACGAGGCCCGCGGATTACGCACCTGAACAAGAAAGCTGGCCGTGCTTTGGGGCGCCAGATGCTCGACCTGCCCCATCAGGATCAGGCGGGCTTCCTCTAGGGCGACTTGTCGCGCTGGCGCAGGCGATGAGGGGGTGCACCCAAACAGCAAGAGAAAAAGCGGCAATAGAATACGAAGTCGTCGTGAGCGTAGATAGGACATAGACGCCTCCTGAATGCAACATTGCGGGAATCGGCTGAAACGCTTGTTCGCCCTGATTCTTGCCAGAACGCGCGTTGCAGTGCAAGAGGCATTTTTGTATCAAATACGCCTCATTGAATGTTACAACCCTATTCGAAGTCTAAATGACGGCGCCGTCAACCTGTGGAACATGCATTGAGTGGGTGCATGAAGGGGCCAGGGTGCGAAGAGTGCAAAGCAATCGCCCAGATTCAGGCGCCACTTCAGATCAAAATCCCTGATGGATCCCAACGACGCCGGATGGCCTGTGTAATGTCCTCGGCGTCGGCGCGCCATCCCCACCGCTCTGGGCCGGCCATGATTTCTTCAGGGCCGGCAAGGACGGCGGCGTAGCCGCGCAGCGCCAGGGCTGGCTGCCGCGCACTCTGCAGGAAATTGCGCAACATTGCAATGTCGTTCTGCGGCCAGCGCACGAGGAGCAAGCCAGAGGCCGCATCGATCAACCATGACCCTGTGCGCTGAACGTCTTCCGGCAACATCCGCCAGTAGAGCGCCAGGTGCTGTGGGGGAACGCCGACGCGCACAAGCAGGTCGCCGTCGCCCGCTGCGGCGAGATGCGCGCACCAACGTTCGGTCACAGGAAACTGTA
>CALFWA010000047.1 GCA_937928035.1 uncultured Caldilinea sp.
GTCAGAGGTGCGATATTGCGTCATTATTGAAAATGGCAAGTTTAAAGTGGGCCCTTATGAAGAGGAAGAGGACTACAGCGTCGAAGTGGAGAACACCTTCGCCAAGTTCAAACAGGCTGCAGCCGAGGAATATCTGGTCAAGCTATCCCAAAGGAGCGGAATGAGCCACATCGAGGCCATCATCCTGGAGTTCGTGGCGAGGCTCTATCCTGAGCCATTCGCAGCGTTACGAGAGTTCTGCGCTCGCCACAATCCATTTGTCGACGAAACGCTCCGCGCTTTCGATCGAGAGATTCAGTTTTATATTGCGTATTTGGAGTTTATCGGCGATTTTCGACGCGAAGGCTTGCCTTTTTGTTATCCGCAGGTGAGCGCTGAGGGCAGAGAATCGTATGTGCGAGAAGGGTTTGATCTGGCCCTTGCGCTCAGCATGCGGCGACAAAGTGAAAGAGCCGTCGTCTGCAACGATTTCCGCTTGCGCGCGCCGGAGCGCATCCTTGTCGTCACCGGGCCCAATCAGGGCGGCAAAACCACCTTTGCGCGCATGTTTGGGCAGCTGCACTACCTGGCCAGCCTGGGTTGTCCTGTCCCAGGGCGAGAGGCTCGCCTTGTTCTGTTCGACAAGCTGTTCACCTATTTTGAGACGGAGGAGGATATTCGCAACCTGCGCGGCAAGCTGGAGGACGACCTCTTTCGCGTCCACCAGATTTTGAGCCAGGCCACTCCACAGAGCATTCTCATCTTCAATGAGCCCTTCGCCTCCACTGCGTTGCACGACGCGCTCTTTTTGAGCAAGGAGGTTATGGCGCGCGTGATTGACCTAGACGCCCGTTGCGCATGGGTGACGTTTCTAGATGAGCTCGCTTCCATGAGCGAGAAGGTCGTCAGCATGGTGGCGACGGTCGATCCCACAGACCCGACGATTCGCACGTTCAAGGTCATCCGACAACCGGCCAACGGCCTTGCGTACGCGTTTTCTCTTGCTCAGAAGCATCGTCTCACCTATCACGACATTCAGGAGCGAATCCATGATGAAGGTCTTTCTACTGCATCCTGAGCAGGATTTTGATACGTCCCGGCCCTTGCCGCCACTGGCCGAAGATTTGGTGCAAGATTTGGAGTTGAAGGTGCTGCTCGAGGCGATGGCGAAAGGAGACGAGCTGCTGTTCCGAGCATCGACTCAAGTTCTGTTGTCCAGCGTACAAGACATAGCGGTGCTTCACTATCGTCAGGAAATTCTCCAAGACTGCCTGAAACATCCCGACGTGATCAGACGAATCCACCGCATTCCTCTGGAGTTTATGGAACGAAAACGGCGGCAGTGGCTGTGGATTTCGACCCGGTATTCGCCTCCAGCCTCGATTTTGAACAGCGCGCAGCAGATGCTGGCCGCTACGCTGGATCTGCTCTGGGAGTTGCGGCGGATCGCCGACGCGTATGCAGAGCGATTCACCTCCAGAGGCTTTCGTCGCTTTTTCACGATGATTCAACAGGAGCTTGATGATTCCTATCTCGCCCTTGTCAAGCGACAGGTCGATGCATTGCGATTTCCGCAAGGCGTGCTGCTGAGCGCCCGGCTGGGCGCAGGGAATGAAGGAACGGAGTACGTCCTGCGCAAGCCGAACAGCGCCGATCAACCCTGGATCAAACGTATGATGATGCGAAAATCGCCCACCTACTCATACACGCTCCATCCTCGCGATGAGGCGGGCGCTAGAATTTTGGGAGAGTTGCGCGACCGGGGAGTAGCGCGGGCAGCCAATGCCGTCGCCCAGGCGGCCGACCACATCGAGAGTTTCTTCAGGGTGTTGCAATTCGAGTTGGCCTTCTATCTCGGCTGCTTGAATTTGCACGAAGCGCTGGAGCAGCTCGGTGCGCCGATCGCCTTTCCTCGGCCTGCGCCCGTCCAGGAGCGGCGCCTCTCGTGCACCAATCTGTACGACGTCACCTTGTTGTTGACGATGCAGCAAGCGGTGGTCGGCAACGACGTCGCCGCCGACGGTAAAAAGCTGATCGTCATCACGGGTCCGAATCAGGGAGGAAAGACCACTTTTCTGCGCAGCCTCGGCGTCGCGCAGCTGATGATGCAGGCCGGCATGTTCGTTCCGGCGGAGTCCTTCTCCGCCAATGTGTGCACGGCGCTTTTTACACACTTCAAGCGCTCGGAAGATAAGACGCTGGAGAGCGGGAAATTTCAGGAAGAGCTGCAGCGCATGAGCGCAATCGTCGATCATCTCACGCCCAATGCCTTACTTTTGTGCAACGAGTCCTTCGCCTCCACGAACGAACGCGAAGGCTCGGAGATCGCCTGGCAGATCGTCAGCGCCCTGCTCGAAAAACGCGTGAAGGTGTTCTACGTCACCCACATGTATGAATTGGCGCAGCGTTTCTATGAGAACGATCGCGCCGACGCGATCTTCCTTCGAGCGGAGCGATTGCCGGACGGAACGCGAACATTTCGGCTTCGGGAAGGCGAGCCGCTGGAGACGAGCTACGGCGTCGACGTATATCGCAGGATTTTTGGAGAAGACAACGAGCCATTGCAGCAGGAGTCAGTATTCGCCCGATACAGCGGTTCATTCCAGGGGCAACAATAACAGTGGAATCTCCATCTCCTGCGGCGTCAATCCGCCGTGGTGGCCGTAGTACTTCTGTTTGAAGCGACCGTCGCCCCACCAGTAGATGCTTTCACCGGGGTAGGCCAGGATGACAAGATTCCCCACGCGCGCCCGAAACGTCTCCGAGACCGGCCCCGGCCCAAAATAGCCCTGCACAATCATTTCCTCGACGCGGCGCACCTCCCCGCGCTCGCCGACAATGCGGGATAACAGCTCCTGCGCTTCGTCGAGATGCTCCTCATGGGCGTGAATAAAAAAGTCGCGGCAAGAGCCGGCCGGCGCCAGGATTTCGCCGCGCCGGTTGGTGCGCAGCAGTGGACGCACCTTTTCGAAGCCGGGCGTTTGATCCAGGTAGAGCGTGGTTCTTGGGTCGGTCTCCACCTGGCCATGGTCGGCGATGATCATGAGCAACGCGTCCTTGAAGCGACCCAGGATGTCGCGTTGCAGCCAGCGCTCGATGACATCCAGCGTGGCTTCCAGGTCGGCGCGACTTTGCAGGCGCCGGGGGCCGTGCACATGACAGACGGCGTCGAAGGCGCCGAAGTAGCCGACCAGCCACATCGGCTCCTGAGCGCGGCGCAACGTCTGCGTCATGGTCGCCAACCCTTCTGGTATCGTCAGGTAGGGAATCGTGTGCGCGCCTTCGCCCATCTGTTGGGTGTAGGTCGAATTGGCGAATTCGCGCGGCTGTACGAGATAAGTCCGCACGCCGTGCGCAGCCAGTCGTCGTCCCAACCGCCCCGCAGGCAGCAACGCAGCGCCTTCCACCCCTTGCTCCGTCAGGGTGCCGCGCTTTTCATCGCCGGCGAAGGAGAAGAGCAACGGCGCAATCATGGCGTCGACTTTCGGCTCGTAATAAAACCACTCATAGACGCCGTGCTGCCCGACCGGAACGCCGGTGTAAAGCGTCGTCACATGCGCGCTGGTGGTGGAAGGGAACTGGGAGGTGAGCCTGGCGACGCCTCCCTGCCGGGCGAAGCGTCGGATGAGCGGATGATCCTGAAAGCGCTCGAAAAAGCGCCAGCCGAAGGCGTCGATGAACAGCGTGATGATGCGCGTGAAGCGGTGATTTGTCGCTCGCCAGCCTTCGGGATGCAGCGGCGAGGCGCCTTGCCCCGTGAGCAAATGCTCCACGAAATCGGGAATCTCGGCGAAGCTGGCCTCCCCGTAGCGAGGACGGATGAAGGTGTGGTCGGACGAACGATGTGCGCCCATCAGAGACTTTCTCCGAAGAATTCGATCAACAGTCGATTCACCGTCTCCGGCTCTTCATGTTGCACCCAATGCGTGGCTTCCTCCAGGAAAACGAGCCGCCCTTCGTCGCAGAGGTCAATGCTCGGCTGGGCCATTTTGCGGTCGAGCGCGATGTCGTTGGCGCCCCAGATCATCAGCGTCGGAACGCAGATGCGCCCTAGCTTCACCGCTTGCGCCTGATAGCGAACCGCTGCGCGATACCAGTTGAGCATAGCGGTGAGCGCCCCCAGCTGCGACCAGGCCTGCTTGTAGGCCAGCAGGTCGTCGTCGGTGAAGGTTCCCCGCCGGCTGCTGCCTTTGAGCATGCGAATCAAGTCGGTGTAGTCGTTGCGGCTCAGGACATATTCCGGCAGCCAGGGCAGTTGGAAGAAAAAGATATACCAGCTCTTTTTGCGCTGCTCCGGGTCCTCCAGTACAGTGCGCCGCATCACCGCCGGGTGCGGGACGTTGAGGATCGCCAGCTTTTTGACGAGATGCGGATAGCGCCCCGCCACCCACCACGCCACCGCCGCCCCCCAGTCGTGGCCGACGAGATAGACCTGCTTGCGCCCTGAAGCTTCGATCAGGCCGACGACATCGCGCGCCAGGGCCTCGATGTGATAGGCGGAGACGCCCGCCGGCTTGTCGCTGCGATTGTAGCCGCGCTGGTCCGGCGCCCAGACGTGGTAGCCGGCCGCCGCCAGCGCAGGCAATTGCTTGCGCCAGCCATACCAGAATTCAGGAAAGCCATGCAACAAAATGACAAGCGGGCCCTTTTGTGCGCCCGCCATGGCGACATGTAGATTGACGCCGTTGACACGCATGTTGTGCGCCTGCCTTTGCAAACTTGCCCCTTCACGTGAGCTATTCTCAGTCTACCAAAGCCGGCGCCAGATCAAAAAGAATATCATGCCGAAGAGGATGGTGGCGAGCAGGTTGCGCGTGCGCCATGCCAGCAGGCCAGAAGCTACGCCCGCAACCAGATAGGCGTTGCTTGGATGCACGTCGAGCGTTCCGTTCGGCGTCAGCATCGCCGGGACGACGATGGCGGCCAGCACCGCAGGCGGGATGAATTTCAACGCGTCCACCACCGGCTGCGGCAGCGCGACGCGGCTCGCCAGCGCAAGCGGCGGCCAGCGAATCAGCAAGGTCACGGCGGCCATGCCCGTCACCAAAATGATTTCATTCCATATCATACGCGCTCCATTGTCGCTTACATTGCGTCTACGGACATTATGTTGCATTTCCGGGCGTGGCTACAGGTGAATTGCTCCGCCGCCGCTCGAAGCCTCCGACTATGGAGGAGGAAGGCGTTCCGCCGTCGGCGGCGCCAACGGCTCGGCTCTGTGTGCAGCCATCCACCGTTCGGTGAGCGCTCCGGCCAAGACGCCCGCCAGCGCCGCCCCCATCAGCCCCAGCCGATTGGGCAGCCCCGCCAACAGCAGCGCCGTTGCGCCGGCGACCAGCGCGCTCATTGCCACCGGTCGACTGCGCAGGCCAGGGGTGATCATGCCGATAAAGGTGACGATCAGGGCGAAGTCCAACCCCCAGCCGCCTGGATCGGGCAACGTGCGGCCGGCGAAAACGCCGATCCAGGTGCAGAGTTGCCAGTTGGTGTACATAAAAAGCGCCGAGCCGAGAAAGAACCAGTGTTTGTAGGGCGAGGCGTCCGGCTGACGATAGCGCTCAACAACGACCAGAAAGCTTTCGTCGGTGAGCCAAAAGGCCAGCGGCGCCAGCCAACGCTGCGGCAAATGCTTCATGTGCGGCGCCAGCGTCACGCCGTAGAGGGCGTGACGCAGATTCACCACAAGGGTGGTCATCACGATGAGCAGGGCGCCGGCGCCCCCGCCGACCAGCCCTGCGGCGATGAATTGGGAGGAGCCGGCGAAGACAAAGGCGGACATGGCGGCTGCGGCGGCTGCGCTGAGGCCGCTGTTCACCGCCAGCGCGCCGAAGATAATCCCAAACGGAATGGCGCCGACGACCAACGGAAATGTCGCCCGCACGCCGCGCCAGAACTCTGCGCAGCGAGAGCTTTCAGCGCTCACGGCTGCACTCCAGCGCGTTTGATCTGGTCGGCAAGCTGCTCTATCAGCGGCTCGCCGCCTTTGTGGCCTAAGCCGATTTCAAGCGGCATCATCTTTTTGCAAGGTGTATCGACATGCGCACCATTGTAATGAGACGATTTTATTTGTAAAAGGACAACCCGCTCCGATTGATGAAGATGTTAGAGAAGTGCAAGCCTACAACGTTGCGGCGGAGGCGGCGATCTGCGCAAGAGCACAGGTTCGACTTTCATCCTTCCGTTAAAGGCTCGTGCTTCCGGTAAAGGCTCGTGGCAAAGGCGCTGTGTCCAACCTCCTGTGTTACAATGCGCACAACGTTCACATTCCAGAGGCATGCTTCATCCAACTGTAAAAGGGAAATTTGCATGTTGTTCACCGTCTCGAAACTCACCACCCGCATCATCCAACTCTTTGAGCAGGACGACCTGCTGCGCAATGTGGAGGTGATCGGGGAGGTCAGCAACTGGCGTCGCGCGGCCAGTGGACATATTTACTTTCGGCTTAAAGACGAAGGTGCCACCATCAACGCCGTCATGTGGCGGGGCAACGCGTCGGCGCAGAGCTGGCTGCCTAGGGAGGGCGACCAGGTGATCGCACATGGCTACGTTGGCGTCTACCCGGAGAACGGCGCCTATCAGCTCTACACCCATCGCCTGACGCCCGCCGGTCGGGGCCAGTTGTACGCCCAGTTTGAGGCGTTGAAAGAACGCCTGCGCGCAGTCGGCCTGTTCGATGAAGCGCGTAAGCGGCCCCTCCCCCGGCTTCCTGTGCGGCTCGGCGTCGTCACCAGCCCGGACGCCGCCGCGCTGCGCGATATTCTGCGCACGCTCGCCGCGCGCTGGCCGCTGGTGGAGGTGATCCTTTTCCCCACGCTTGTGCAGGGCGGCGATGCACCGCCAGGCATCGTCGCCGCCATTGCTGCGGCCAATCGCTACAGCAACGAAGCGGCGCGCATCGACGCCCTGATTTTGGCGCGCGGAGGCGGCAGCATCGAAGACCTGTGGGCGTTCAACGACGAACAGGTGGCGCTCGCCGTCGCCGCAAGCGCCATCCCGGTCATCTCCGGCGTGGGCCATGAGACCGATTTCACCATCGTCGATTTTGTCGCCGACCTGCGCGCGGCGACGCCGACCGCAGCGGCCGTGGCCGCAGTGCAGGGCTGGCTCGACCATCACGCGCAGGTGATGGCGCGCATGCAAACCCTGCGCCTGCGCATCCGCCAGCGCCTCGATCAGGAACAGCGAGCCTTGGAGCGCTTGCGCATGCGCCTGCAGCGCATTCATCCCCAGCGCCAGATCGATCAGGCGCGGCTGCGCTTGGACGAGCGCGAGCGTCGGCTGCATGGGGCCGTGCAGCGCGCGTTAGCGCAGCGCCGCGAATGGCTGCGCGCCGCGGAGCAGCGACTCGAAGCGCTCAATCCATTGCGGGTGCTAGCCAGGGGCTACAGCATCGTGCAGCGCGTGGATGGCGTCGTCGTCATCGATCCGGCGATGGTGCATGCCGGCGAGACGTTGACCGTCCGGGCGGCGCGCGGTGAGTATCGCGTAGAGGTAAGGGAGAAGGAATAAACAGAGCAGGTCTGAGGAAGTTAATTCATTCTCCCCAACAGGCGCTGCATCGCCTCCGTCGCCGGGCGATAGTCTGGATAGTTCTGCGCAGCCGCCTGGTAATACTCCAGCGCCAGGCGCAGGTCGCCGAGCTGTTCATACGCGCGGCCCAGGTTGAAAAATGCAAAAACGCGCGCCTCATAGCGCGGCGCAGTCAGCGCCTGCTCCAGCCAGGGAATCGCCTCCTCGGTGCGCTCCAGTTCAATCAGATAGGCGCCGATGTCGTTGTAAGGGTTGCCAAACGCAGGGTCGGTTTCGATGGCGAGCTTGCAAGCTGCGATCGCCTCGTCATAGAGTTGCAGGTGTGCATAGGCCCACCCCAAAAACGTGTACGCCTCGGCGGTCGGGTAAAAGTGGATTGATAATTTGTACTCGCGAATGGCGGTCGCAATATCTCCTTGCACCTGCATACGATAACCGCGCTCGAAATGTTCAACCGCCTGTTGCCAGACCTCGATCTGATCGTCCGGCAGGTTATCGGGCTGAGCGATCATGATGGTACGATGTCCTGAGCGATCATTGCACGCAAATGAATGCAAAGAAAAAGGAATGAAAACAATGATTGAGATTATACAGCGAATTGTGCAGGGAGCGATCCCGCCAATTTGCGCCCTCCGGACGGCGGCTCTTTTCACAGCTGCTGCGATGGCGCTGAGCGGCTGCGGTCTTTTCTTCGGCGCCGGCGAGCCGGAGCCGACACCCACACCGGTCATCGCCCGCTCGCTCGTTCCCACTTTTACACCGACGCCCATGACGGAGGCGCCAACGCCGACCCCGGAAGCCGCGCCGACGCTGGTGATCTCCCTCAATATCGACGCTGCATCTCCTAACCCAGGCGCTGAAGAGGCGTCCTCTCCGGCAGTCGAGCCGACCGTCACGCCCTCGCCTCGATTGACCGTCAAAGAGGCCGCGGTCAACGTGCGCCTCGGCCCAGGCACGAACTACGGGTTGGCGGGCGTCGCCGAGCAAGGGCAGGAGTTCCCTATCGTTGGCGTCAACGCCGACCGAAGCTGGTGGCTCATCTGCTGCGTCAACGGCAAAGAAGCGTGGATCTTCGGCGAACTAACCGAACGCGAGAACGATGCATTCGCCCAGGTGATCGATGACATTCCTGCGCCGCCGCAGCAGGTTGCACAGGCGCCGGCCCAACAGCCCGCCGCCCCCGCCGAACCCACCCCAACGCCTGCCCCCCAGCCTCCGCCGGCCGACGACCCATGCGCCAACATCGGCGGCGATGGCTGTAAGTTCAGGCTGCGCAGCGGGCCGAGCTTCGCCCCAAACGGCGGAGCCGAGCTGAAACTACAGATTCACTTCATCCACAGCGGAGTGGACGGCGGCCAGCCGCAGGGCAGCTACTTCATCTGGCTCGAAAAGGAGGGCGTCAAGCTGCCCGTGTCCGATGGCGTGCGCAGCATCGCCTTACAGAGCCAGCAGGGGACGCTGGGCAGATTTAACTACGAATACAAGATCGGCCTGGGCGACATCCCCGGCAACAACGTCGCCGGCGCGTACGCCATCTGGGTGCTGGACGGCAACGGCGAGCGCGACAGCCAGACTTACACCTTCACCGTCCCCGAAGGACAGGGCGAGGTCTGGATGGAGTTCGACCAAGGATAGCGCAGTAGGTCACGCCTGCGACGCCGCATAGCAGCTCAATCGCCGGGTCCTTAAAGCGAGATGCCCATCAGCCCACGCGTGATCTGAAAATCGATATTGCCGATGCGCATGTGTCGCGGCGCGTAGCGATGGGCGGCCAATTCTCCGATCCGCTCCAGAATCTGCTCCGGCCAGGTTGAAGAATCGTTCGTTAAAACCAAGTCCAGGTCGGTCGCCGTCTCTGGCGCGCAGTCAGTGGCGGTCGCCAACTCCAGCACGGGCGTCAGCGGATGACCGGGCGTCGGATGGCTGCCGACGTAGGCGAGCACGACATCGACTCCAGCCGCCCCCAGGCCTGTGACGATCTCCACCGGATGGTCGGTCGGCGTGGCCATGACGTGAAAGCCGGGACGGTGCGGACGATGGGCGTAGGCGACGGTCGGTTGCACCGTTTCCGAAGCCTCAAAGAGTGTATCGACAAAGCCTGCACACTGCCAGAGATAGCCGGATTCCGCCGCCAGGACGAGCCCCCCTGTGTCTGCGATGTTGGCGGCCACCATCGCCAGCGCCCGTCCTGTCTCTGGAGACAGCGGCGCCGTCGCCATCAGCCCCAGGCGCAGCGTGGCGAGAGAGCCCTCCGTCGGCGTCGGGGCGCCGTTTGCACAGGCGGCGAACCACGCTTCGATCTTGTCAAGCACTGCGGCGATGCCACCGTCCAACTGCACGCTGGCCCACCCGAAGCGGTTCAAGTCATATCCCAGCTCGCTCAACTTGCGGCGCATGAAGTCATTGTGCACCACCTCGCAGCCATGTTCGAGCAGCAGACAGCGCCCCACCATGCGATGGGTGGCGTAACCGAGCAGCGTAGGCGCGGACATAGTGATCGCCTCCCCGGTGGCGTCTGAACAGCCCTCCGTGTGCGGCAGCGCCACGAAGCGCGAAAAG
>CALFWA010000048.1 GCA_937928035.1 uncultured Caldilinea sp.
CGGGCCGATCGACGAACGCGTGCTGGTGGTGGACTTCGGCAGCACCTACACCAAGATTGGCATCTTCAACCCAAAGGATGAAAGCTTTCAGCTGCGCTACGTGCCCACCACGGTGGACGACATTCGCATCGGCCTGGCCAACGGCCTGGGCGTGCTTGAGCAATGCGAACATCGCGCCAACGGCGCCGTGCGTTACGATTGGAAGCCGCTCAAACGCGCCATGGATCAGTTCGGCGTGCGCCTGCCCTGCTCCAGCGCCAAAGGCGGGCTCAAGGTGGTCACCGTTGCGCTGAGCAAACAGGAGAGCGGCTTTGCGGCGGACCTGGCGGCGCTGACCGCCGGCGCCAAGCTCGTGGGCAGCTACACCGGCAAGTTGACAGAGACGCAGGCGCGCGCCATCTTCGAGCAAGATGAGCCGGAGATCGTGCTCATCGCCGGCGGCGTCGATGACGGCGGCGACACGGAGACGCAGCTGCACAATGTGCGCCTGATCGCCGAGAATGCACGCCGCGCCGCCTACACCCAATATGGCGTGCCCGTCATCTATGCGGGCAACCAGGACATCCGCGAGCAGGTGGAGCGCATCTTCGCCGACAACCGGGTGGACTATCGCATCGCCCCCAACGTCATGCCGGAGATCAACGAGTTCCGCATCGACACGGTCAACGAGGCCATCCGCGAGCTCTTTCAGACGGTCATCATTCGCGGCAAAGGCTTCGACGTAGTCGAGGAGTACATGGATGCGCCCTTCATCCCGACGCCGCGCGCCTGCTTCCGCGGCATTCAACTGCTGGCGCACGGCTATGGCAACGAGCCCGGCATCGGCAACATCCTTGCGCTGGACATCGGCGGTGCCACCACCGACTTCTACTCCATGGTGCGCGACAATCCTCTTTATCTCTATCCCGGCGAAGATCGCAAAAAGAAAGTAAAACGCACCATCCTCAAGACGCCCAACGTACCGCTCGAGTATCGCCGCGTGGAGGGCAAATATGGCCTGAGCTACAACGCCGAGAACCTCAAGGAGCTGCCGCAGTTTCAAAATGGGACGCTGCGCGCCCGTCTCTCCGACTACGTGGCCTCTCGCTTTCCCGACTATCGACCCGGCAAGGATCAACTAGGCCGGTTCGCCGTGTGGACGGGGCGCCTGGAGATCGACCTCGACCGCTATCTGACCTGGATCAGCCGGCACCCCCACAACAACGCCATCGGGCCGGTGGAAAACGCCGCCCGCTCCTACCTGGCGCGTGAGATCATGGCCGTGGCGACGGCCAAACACGTCGGCCGCGTCGATGAGACCGACACCTATTTCCTGCAGTACGGCGTCAATTTCTTCAACCAGCCCACCACCCTGCTGTTGATCGGAGGAACCATCTATCACAAGTGCCGCGATCGAGAGCCCGGCTACCTGGAAGATTTGAACCTGATCGCCAGCGGCGCGCGCTATAACCCGGATGAGCCTCACTATCTGCGCCCCAATGGACAGGTGCTGCTCGATGCCAGCTACCTGATCAGCATCTTGGGTGGGCTGTACGGTCGTCTGGAGCCCGAGCGTGCGCTGCGCGTGATGAAGCGGGAGCTGAAGCCGCTGATCATGCAGCCCGGTCCGACGGAAGTCGCGCAGGCGCTGGCATGAGTGCAATTCATCATTTTTGAACGCCTTACAAGGAGGAGGCCATGAGAACCATCAAACACCTGTCGATCCCCCTGCTGCTGCTCGTCTCCTGGCTGCTGAGCGCCTGCGCGGCGCCGATTGCCGAAGCGCCCGTCGGCGAAGCAGCGCCGACCGTCAAGACGCTCGTCGTCGGCCTAGCGGAGGCGCCGCTCACGCTCGACCCGGCGGACCATCGCAACCGCACCACGGAGACGGTCATCCGCAATATGTTCGACGGCCTGGTCACGCGCGACACGCGCAACGGCGTGCACCTGGAGCTGGCGGAGTCCGCCGAGCTGCTCGATCCGGTCACGTGGGAGTTCAAACTGCGCCGGGGCGTCAAGTTCCACGACGGCTCGGAGATGACCGCAGACGATGTGGTCTTCACCTTCAACCGCATCATCCAGGAGAACATGATCGAATATCCGGAGCCGCACACTTCTCCCCGCAAGGGCCTGATTGCGCCCCTGCAGGAGGTGGAGAAGGTGGATGACTACACCGTGCGCTTGCATCTCTCGGCGCCGTGGCCGCCCGCCATGCAGCTTTTCGTCCATCAGCAGGTCGTGCCCCAAGCGTATCTGGAGGCCGTTGGCACCAAGGGATTTGTCGAGCAGCCGATCGGCGCCGGCCCCTTCAAGTTTGTCTCCGGTCAGTTGGACGACCAGATCGTGATGGAGCGCTTCGACGACTACTGGGGAGGTGCGCCTACATTGCCGCCGGTGGGGCCGGCCTGCGTCGACCGCGCCATCTTCCGCGTCATTCCTGAGGCGAGCACGCGCGTCGCCGCCCTGTTGGCGGGTGAGGTGCACATCATCCAAGCCGTGCCGCCGGAACTGGTCGGCGCCCTGATGCAGTCGCCGGACGTCGTGGTCAAGACGGCGCCGGGGACGCGGCCCAAGTGGGTGGAGCTGAACGTCAACCAGCCGCCGTTCGACAACAAGCTGGTGCGCCAGGCGCTGAATCACCTGGTTGACAAAGATCTGATCATCGAGGCCATCTACGAAGGACGCGCGGTGCCGTTGCCCGGCGTGCTCTCTCCCTTCAACGATTTCGCCGATCCAAGCCTGTCGCCCTATCCATACGACATCGATCGAGGGCTGGCGCTGTTGGCCGAAGCGGGAATCACCGATGCCAACGGCGACGGCAAGCTCGACTGGGAAGGTACAACGTGGTCGTTCGTCATCGATACGATCGAGGAGCATCGTCAGCTTGGCGAAGCGGTCGTGTCGCAGTTGCAACAGGCCGGCGTCGACGCCAACCTGCGCCTGTGGGAATATAGCGTGGTGCGACCGATGCTCCTGGCCGGCGAGCGCACCGCCTATCTGGGCGACTGGGGCGACTCCGCCTTCGACCCGGTGGGACACATGGAAGCCAAGTGGCACGGAATCGTCGAAGGCTCGCCCTATGGCCGCGGCAACTTCTCCGGCTACAACAACCCGCGCGTCAACGAGCTGATCGTGGCGGGTGAGACCGAAACCAACGTGGACAAACGCCGGGAAATTTACAACGAAGCGCAGGCGATCCTGTATGAGGAGGCGCCCGCCATCTTCCTGATCTTGCCCGAAGAAGTCGAAGCCAGCCGCGCCAATGTCACCAACTGGGAGCCGGCGTCGGATAGCCGCATCAACTTGCACGATGTGTGCCTGGAGTGAGGAATAGGACGCGCTATGCGTCTGGTCAAAATTCTCGAACGCCTGTTGGCCGCCATCCCCATCATGATCGGCGTCGCCGTGATCGTCTTTCTCTTCATGCGCCTGACGCCCGGCGACCCGGTGGACATCATGATGGGGCAGGGCGGCATGGTCACCGCCGGAGAGATCGAGCGCCTGCGCAGCGAGTTCAACCTTGACAAGCCGCTGCACGAGCAGCTGGCGCTCTTTCTCTTCGGCCTGCTGCGCGGGGACATGGGCAATTCCTTCACCAAACAGCGTCCGGTGGCGCAGCTGATCGCCGAACGGCTGCCCGCCACCATCGAGCTGGCGCTCGGCGCCATGCTCTTCGGACTGCTCGTCGCCTTTCCGATCGGGATCATCTCGGCAGTGCGGCAGAACTCGCTGACCGACCGCCTGAGTATGGCGGGCGCCTTCCTGGGCATCTCGATGCCCCCCTTCTGGCTGGGGATTCTGCTCATCTTGATCTTTTCGGTGCACCTGAAGTGGCTGCCGGTGCAAGGGCGCATTGGCGCCGACGTGCACCTGACGACGGTCACCGGTTTCTATGTGCTCGACAGCATCCTGACCGGCAACCGAGAGGCGCTGATCAGCAGCCTGCGCCATCTCGTGCTCCCTTCGGTCACTCTCGGCGCCGCCGTGGCCGCTATTGTCGCCCGCGTGCTACGGTCGAGCATGCTGGAATGCCTACGTTCTGATTATGTCAAATTGGCCAGGGCCAAAGGCGCCGGCGAGTTCAGCGCCGTCGCCAAGCATGCGCTGCGCAATGCATTGATCCCGACGGTGACGGTGGTGGGGCTGCAGGTGGGCGTGTTGTTGGGCGGCAACATGATCGTGGAGGCGGTCTTTGGTTGGCCCGGGCTGGGGCGGCTGGTGGTGGACGCTATCTTCGCCCGCGACTTTCCGCTGGTGCAGGGTGCGGTGATGGTTTACGCCTTCACTTTTGTGGCCGCCAATTTGATCGTCGACGTGTTATACACCTATTTGAATCCAAAGATCGAGATGTAAATCGATGGCGACGACAACTGCAACCGAGTCGATTCCCTCCTGGCGCTACACCTGGGGCGTGCGCTGGCGGCTCTGGCGCCAGAACTCGCTCGAATTCTGGCGCGAGCTGCGCAAACATCCTGTGTCGGTGGCGGGCGGCGTGGTGGTGTTGCTCTATGTGCTGGCCGCCATTTTCGCCGAGCAGATCACCTGGCACAGCCCGGAGCTGGGCAACCTGCGCAACCGGCTGATGCCGCCGGCGTTCATGGCGGGCGGCTCCTGGGAGTTTCCGCTGGGAACCGACGCCCAGGGCCGCGACATCTACACGCGCATCGTCTTCGGCGCGCGCATCTCCCTGCTGGTGGGCGTCCTTTCGGTGGGCGTCTCGATGGTGGTCGGCGTGGCGCTTGGTGCACTGGCGGGGTATCGCCGCGGGCGCATCGACAGCCTGATCTCGCGCTTCGCCGATCTGCTGTTGGCCTTCCCTTTCCTGATCTTCGCCATCGGCATGATGGCCTTTCTGGGGCCGGGCTTCGTCAACCTGATTCTGGCGCTCACCTTCAAGGGCTGGGTGGAGTTCTTCCGCCTGGCGCGCGGGGACATGATTGCCGAAGGCACGCGCGAGTACGTCGAGGCCGCACGCATCACCGGCCAGAAGGACTGGCAGATTGTGGTCAGCGAGATGCTGCCCAACATCCTGCCGACCATCTTTGTGTTGACGACGCTGCGCATCGGCTTCATGATCGTCACCGAAGCCAGCCTGAGCTTTCTGGGATTAGGCATTCAGCCGCCGACGCCAGCCTGGGGCAGCATGGTGGCTGACGGCCGCAACCATCTACTCAACGCGTGGTGGGTCTCGACCATGCCTGGCGTAGCCATCGTGGCACTGGTGCTGGCGATCAATCTCTTTGGCGAAGGGCTACGCGACGTCCTGGATCCGCGGCTGAAGATCGAGTAGAACCTATGGCCCGACCGATTCTGGAGCTACGCAACCTCACTACTGTCTTTCCAACCCGTCGCGGGGAAGTGCGCGCGGTGGACGCCGTCAACCTGGCGCTCTATCCTGGACAAATCCTCGGCCTGGTCGGCGAGTCGGGCTGCGGCAAAAGCACGGTGCTGCTCTCGATCCTGGGGCTGATCGCCCGCCCCGGCCGCATCACAGGCGAAGTGTTGCTCGATGGCCGCGATCTGACCAAGCTGTCGAACCGGGAGCTGCGCAGGCTGCGCGGCAAGGAGATCGCCATGATCTTTCAGGATCCGCTCAGCACGCTCAACCCGGCCTTTCCGGTCGGCGAGCAGATCCGCGAATCGCTGCGCTTGCACAACATGTTGCCCGGCCCGTGGCTCTGGCCCTTCGACGCCGGTCGACGACAACGAGAGAAGGAGCGCGTGCTGCAGGTGATGGAGGAAGTCGGCATTCCGGCGCCGGAAGCGCGCTATCGCGCCTATCCTCATCAATTTAGCGGCGGCATGCAGCAGCGCGCCCTGATCGCCATCGGCCTGGCCTGCAATCCGCGCATCCTCTTGGCCGACGAGCCGACCACGGCGCTTGACGTCACCATCCAGGCGCAGATCATTGCGCTGATGAAGCGCATCAACCAGGAGCACGGTGCGGCCATCATCCTGGTCACCCACGACCTGGGGCTGGCGGCGGAGTTCTGCGACCACATCGCCGTGATGTACGCTGGCCGCATCGTCGAGATCGGCAGTGTGGATCAGGTGATCGAAAATCCGCAACACCCCTACACGCAGGGGTTGCTGCGCTGCATTCCCAATTTGAAGGAGCGACGGCCCCTGCAGCCCATCCCCGGCAGCGTGCCCGACCTGGCGGATCTGCCGCTCGGCTGCGCCTTCGCCCCGCGCTGCCCGGACTTTCAGCCCGTCTGTGCGGAGGGGTTCTTTCGCCTTCAGCCGGTCATAGAGAACGGACGCAAGAAAGTCCATCGCAGCGGCGAGGTGCATATGGCGCGCTGCTTGCGATTGACAGGATATCGGATGCCGGAAGATGACTGAACGAGAATTCTTCTCTTTGCAGACCAGACCGGAGGGCAGGCTGCGCGTCGAACGCGATGCCTCGGCTCATCCGTCGGAGGCGCGCCCGACGACGCCGCTGATTGAGGCGCGCAGGTTGACCAAACACTTTCCGATTCAGCCCTCCCTGCTGGCGCGGCTGCTGGCCGGACAGCGAGACAGACTCGTGCGCGCCGTGGACGAGGTCGATCTCGCCATCTGGTCAGGCGAGACGGTCGGGCTGGTGGGGGAGAGCGGCTGCGGCAAGACGACGCTGGGGCGCATGTTGACGCTGCTGCACCGGCCAACGTCGGGCGAAATCTATTTCCAAGGACGGCCTCTGGTCGGCCATCGGGTGCTGACAACGGATGAAACAGGCCAGGTCAGCCGGGCGCCCTACTATCGGCTGACGCAGATTGTCTTCCAGAACCCCTATTCTTCGCTCAATCCGCGCAAGACCGTGCGGCAGATTCTTACGGCGCCGCTGCGGGCGCGCGGGGTGAAGCGACCTGCAGACATCGAAGCCGAGGTGCGCTTTCTGATGGACCGCGTGGGGCTGAATCCCAGCCACATCGACCGCTATCCGCACCAGTTCAGCGGCGGGCAACGGCAGCGCATCGGCATCGCCCGCGCGCTGGCCATGCGCCCTCTCTTCGTTGTCGCCGACGAGCCGGTCTCCAGCCTCGACGTCTCGATTCAGGCGCAGGTGATCAACCTGCTGGAGGAGCTGCAGGCCGAGTACAAACTCACCTATCTTTTCATCGCCCATGACCTGAGCGTCATTCATCACATCAGCGATCGCGTGGCGGTGATGTATCTCGGCCACATCGTAGAGGAGGGCGCCACCGACGAGCTGTTCGCTGCGCCTCGCCATCCTTACACGCAGGCGCTGTTGGCCGCAGTTCCGGTGGTGGAAAAGGCGGCGCGCCGCAGCCGCATCCTTCTGCAAGGGGGCGTGCCCAGCCCGATCGACCCGCCGTCGGGCTGCCGCTTTCATCCTCGCTGCTTTGTCAAGAAAGGCCAAATTTGTGAACAGGAAAAGCCGCCCTTCTTCCAGGTGAACGGTCAACGTGTGGCGTGCTGGCTCTACGACGACCATCCCCATGCGGCGACTGCGCCATCCGTTGATGCCGTCTCTCTCGAACCGGCGAAAGGACGACAATGACGCCGCTGACGCTGAGGTTGACGGGGACGCCGGTTGAAATGGGCCGACAGCACGGTCGCCAGATTGCACATCTTCGCGCACACCTGGCGCAGGTGATCGAGCAGCGGCTGAATGAACTTCACCGTCTCGGGGCCGACGAGCCGGCGGCGGTGCAAGCGTGCCTGGAGTTTCTGGAGGAGGCCGATCGCCCGCTGCTCGCCTACCTGGCCGGCCTAAGCGAGACGCTCGGCATCGAAACAAGGCAGTTGCACCTGTACACGCTGAGCTCATACCTGCGCGATCGGTGGAAGGCGGGACAAACGGAACCGGCGTTTGCGCCATCGTGGGAGGAGGGCTGCACCGTCTGGGCCGCGAGCGGGCCGGTCACTATCGATGGTCGACCGTTGCTGGTCAAGAATCGCGACTATCACGCCGACCACCTTCCCCTGCAGATGATCGCCGCCGTTGCGCCGTCCGACGGGCGCCGCTACATAAGCGTGGGAAGCGCAGGCAGCCCAGAGGTCTTCAGCTCTGGGATCAACGAGCGCGGGCTGGCGGTGGCGGATACGCACGTGCTCTCGCGTGACATCGGGCCAGGGCTGCCGCGCTTCTCCCTGATGCGCGAGCTGCTCACCCATCACGACTCAGTAGCTTCGGCGCTGGACTACCTGCGCAGCGTCCCTCACATGGGTGCAGGAACGTTGATGCTGGCCGACGCAAGTGGCACCCTGGCGCTCTGCGAGAGCGGCCATCGCCATTGCGGCTACATGCTCAGCAACGGCGAGACGTCGCTGGTCAACGCAAATCACTTCGAGACCCCTGCGCTGGCCGCGCAGTGGATCGAGGACGAGCCACCGCCCCTGCGCGGCAACTCTCGAGGACGCCATCGTCGCGTCTCCGCCGCCTTGCAGCAACGTCGGGGCGCTGTCGACCTGGGGTGGGCGCAGCGCATAATGGCGGCGCACGGCTCACCGCAGGAGGCGCTCTGTCGTCATCCGCTCCCCGGCCACGAAGGCGATCCCACCGTCTTGGGCGGCGGCACCATCTCCTCGATCATTTTTTTGCCGGCGGGTGATGCAGAAAGCGAGGCTCCCATCTTCTGGCTGACCCACGGCCCTCCCTGTCAGGGAGGCTGGGCGCGTTGGAAAGTAGCGTAAGACAGGGGGAATGAACAAAGCAACATGGG
>CALFWA010000049.1:0-10000 GCA_937928035.1 uncultured Caldilinea sp.
GATATCAAATAGGAGTTGCGCAATTAGGTAAAATCTTCTCGTACTACGGCGTTCTCCTCCCCCTCTCCCGGCATCGGGAGAGGGGGCCAGGGGGTGAGGGTCGCAACACCCATCGCCGCCTATTTGTTCAGTTCGCTCTATCAATTGCCAGAGGTTCGACTATATAACTTCTATGAAATTTGCGGCGCTTCCTCAAGAGCATAATTGAGCGGAGGCATTGTAGCAAGTCATTGTTAACGTTCATTGTGAACGTTCCCCGTGAACGTTCGAGCGTTCTTGAAATTCAATCTATGGCGGCCCGCTCCGCTTGTGATAAGATTGCGCTGATCGACGAGTCAATGCAGCGATGAAGACCGTGCAACGGACGAATCAAAGCTTTGGGCGGGAACCTATGCGAATCGCCATTTTCACAGAGACTTTTCTGCCCAAGATCGACGGCATCGTGAGCATTCTGTGCCTGCTGTTGCAGCGCCTGCAAGAGCAGGGGCACCAGGTTATTTTATTTGGCCCTCCCGGAGGACCCAAGGAATATGCAGGAGCGGAAATCGTCGGCGTCGGCGGCCCGCGCTTGCCCTTTTACCCAGAGCTGCGCATAAACATCCCGCGGCGCTTTGTCTGGAAAAAGCTCCAAGCCTTTCAACCAGAGCTGATTCACGTCGTCAATCCGGTGATCCTCGGCCTTTTTGGCCTTGCCTATGCGCGCCGGCTCAAGGTGCCGACGGTCGCCTCCTATCACACCGACCTGCCCCGCTACGCGCAATTTTACGGCTTTGGCTTCGTCGTTCCCATCGTCTGGTCGTATTTGCGCACCTTGCACAATCAGGCCAGCGTCAACCTGTGCCCTTCAACGACGGTTCGCAGCGAACTGCGACAGCACGGCTTTCGCCGCGTGCGCTGGTGGAAGCGCGGGATCGACACCGACCTATTCACGCCCGGTGAAGCGAGGCCGGAGGTGCGCAACTGGCTGACCGATGGTCATCCTGAAGACTTTCTCGTCATCAATGTTGGGCGACAGGCGCCGGAAAAGCAGCTTGAACTGCTTCGGGAAACGCTTTTCCCGGCGCAAGGGGTTCGTCTTGCCCTGATCGGCGACGGCCCTAGCCACCAGCGCCTGCGCAAGGTCTTCGCCGACACGCCGACCGTGATGACGGGGTATCTGCGCGGCCAGGCATTGGTGGAGGCTTATCGCGCCGCCGACGCCTTCATTTTTCCATCGACGACGGAGACCTTCGGGCTGGTGGCGTTGGAGGCCATGGCTTGTCAGCTGCCGGTCATCGCGGCGCGCACAGGCGGCGTGCTAGACACCGTGATCGACGGCTACAACGGCCTCTTCTACGACCCGGAACATCCACACGAAATGCGAGCGTTGATCGAACGGCTGCGCGACAACCCACAGCTTCGCAATAGACTGGCCGAAAATGCGCTTGCTCATGCGCGCAGCCGCTCCTGGCGGGCGACCATGGATCAACTGGTGGACTACTATCGCGCAGCTGTGCGCGTCTTTCGGCTGACCTCTTTTCAACCGGCAAATTTTCAAGCGGCAAACATGGCTTCCCCTTGAAATCTCATTCCAGGCAGAATTGTGGAGGCGCTTTATGAAATACATCACTCTCTGGCGACATGCCAAAGCCGAACGACCTGAGCACTATGCGAATGATTTCGACCGTCCGCTCACCGACCGTGGTCGCAAGGATGCAGCGCGCATGGCGGCGTTGATTGCGCGGCTGGACCCTCCGGTTGACTCGCTGTTGAGCTCCCCTTCTGCGCGCACGGCGCAAACCGTGGAGGCGCTGCTCAGTCAGCTCGATGGCAAAGTCAAGCCCATCTGGCAAGAGTCCATCTACCTGGCTTCGGCGGAGACCTTGCTCGCCCTTCTGCAAAATCTGCCGGAGGAGATGGAGCACGTAGCGCTCGTCGGTCATAACCCTGGCATGGAGGAGCTGACGTCCGGGTTGTGCGGCTCGGCGCCGGAGACCATTTTCGTGCGCCTCCCCACGGCAGCCGTGGCGCACATTGCGGCGGACGTTCCACAGTGGGAGGTGTTGCGCTGGGGCTGCGGCCAACTGAGGTTGCTTGTTCCTCCCAAGGCGCTCCGAGGGTAGTGTGAAGATGAAGCGCGCCGTCTACGGTGCGAAGTCGTGAGCCTTCCCAGAAACGCGCCGCTGTGAAAATGCTTCCGACGGTTGGAAGCGTTGGGTCGCCCATAGTGCGTAGATTTCTACTCCAGCTGCGATGACAGCGCGACTGATCAGCAGCACGGTGACGCCAAAAGCACTCCAAAGAAAACCGGCGAGGATCGGCCCCAAAATCTCGCCTATATCCTCGCCGACGCTCATCCAACTCATCATTTGGGCGCGGCGTTGCGGCGCTGCATCGGAAACCCGGCTCATAAGTGCGCCCCAGGCCGGACGAAACGCCGATTTGCCGAGATCATCGACGGCGCGCCCGATGAACACGCCGGAAAACGTAGGAGCCGCTACATAGATTAGAGAAGAAGTGATATTGGCAGCGCTGCGCAGCGTGAACACCGATTTGTGGCTGACGGTGTCGGCGAGCCAACCGAACAAAGGCCCGGAGATGAGAATGACGGCGGAGGAAGCCGTGTAGATCAGACCGGTCTCGGCCTTGCTGAGTCCTGCATATTCTGTCGCCAGAATCGGAAACAGGCTGCCCAGCATGTACGCTGCACCGCTGATCAGGCCGCCCAACACGGCGAACGGAAATATCTCCAGAGGCATCCCTGTCCGCGTTGAAGAAGAAAACTCTGCTGATGGAGCCTCTGACAATTTTTCTCTGCCTGCTTCTTCTCTACGGATGTCGCTTCGCAGCGCTGCGTTCGCTGTGATCGCTCCTTCCGGATTCAAAGAGAGCATGAGCGCCAAAGAAGTCGCCCATTCCATTGCGGAGGGGGTGCGCAGCGCCGCCCCTCAGGCGCGCATCATCGAACTGCCGCTGGTGGATGGCGGTGAAGGATTCACAGAGACGTTGGTTGAGGTCACCGGCGGTCGCATCTATCCGGTGACGGTCACCGGGCCGGTGGGGACGCCGGCGCGCAGCTTTTTCGGAATTCTCGGCGGCCGCGGGCCAAAGACGGCTATAATCGAAATGGCGTCGGCGGCCGGTCTACGCCTGGTGCCACGCGATCGGCGCAATCCGCTCGTCACTACGACCTATGACGTCGGCGAGTTGATTCGCACAGCGTTGGACATGGGCGCCAAACGCATTTTGCTCGGCTGCGGCGACTCCGGCACCAACGACGGCGGCGCCGGCACGGCCCAGGCGCTGGGTGTGCGACTGCTCGACGCCGACGACATGTCGATCGGCTGAGGCGGCAAAGAGCTGGCTCGCCTGGTTTCCATCGATCTCAGCCGGCGTGATCCACGCCTGGACAAAGTGCGCATCGACGTCGCCTGCAATATTCATAATGTGCTGTGCGGCCCGCGAGGGATGGCGCGCATCTTCGGTCCACAAAAAGGCGCTTCACCTGAGATGGTTGAACAACTGGCGCAAGCGCTGGACAACTACGCCGGTGTGATCGAGAGCGATTTAGGTCTGGACGTGCGCTTGATGCCGGGGGGCGGCGCCTCGGGCGGCCTAGGCGCAGGACTGTATGCGTTGCTCCGCGCTATGACATCGTAATGCAGTACTACGACATCGACCGCTACTTGCGCTAGGCCGGTCTGGTCATCACGGCGGAAGGGGGAATCGACTCGCAGACGCCATACGGCAAGATTCCGGCAGAAGTGGCGCGCCGAGCGAAGGCGTACAACGTGCCTGTCATTGCGCTGGCGGGCACTGTGGGCCAGGGAGCGCGGGACAACTACGCACATGGCATCACGGGCGTTCACCAGCGTGGTGCCGCGTCCTTGCACGCTGGAAGAGGCGTTCACCCGCGCCGCCGAATTCACGGCCGCCTGCGCTGAAAATGTGATGCAGATGGTGCTGGCCGGCATGCGACTCAACCAGTGGCTGGGCGGAGCAGGAGTGGGAAGCTATTGAGAAGTGCGCAACCCATATCGGCTTAAACCCGAAAATTCAATCGGTGAAGGAGAAAAACGATGTTTCTCACAACGATGCAAGCGACATTCCCTCAGACTGCTAGACCAACCATTGGGAGGCGCGGGCTGGCGGCGGCGCTGTTGACCATCCTGCTCATCGCAGCGGTGTATCGGGCGCCCGGCGACCTGACTTTCCATGGGCGCCTGGCGCTGATTGCCTTTGGACTCAGCGTCATCGGCTGGACGCTCACCAAACTTAACGACACGTTTGTGGCGCTTCTGGCTGCGTTGGGACTGGTGCTCACCCACACCATCGACGCCAACGAATTTTTCGCCAGCATCGGCAACTCTGTCGTCTGGCTCATGATCGGCGCATTTATCGTCGCCCGAGCGCTCAATCAATCAGGGCTGTCGGCGCGTCTCACCTACGCAATGACGCGCAGTGCGCGCACCGTCGACCAGCTCTTCTATTTATTGACCGCCGTCTTGCTGCTCACGGCGCTGGTGATTCCTTCAACGTCCGGCCGCGCTGCGCTGCTTGTGCCGATTTATCAGGCCATCGCCACCTCGCTGCAAAATCCGCGCATCAACCGCGCCCTGGCGCTGGCGTTGCCGGTGAACATTCTATTAACCGCCATCGGCTCGCCGGTCGGCGCCGGTGCACACCTGGTGATTAACGATACATTGGCTCAAATGACCGGCAGCCGATTCAGCTTTGGCGAATGGATGTTGATGGGGATGCCTTTCGCTATCGTCTCAGCTTTCACCAGCACCTGGGTGATCTTACATCTGTTCCTCAACCGCCAGGAGCGTCGTCTCCGACTCGGCGCCTATCTGCGCAGCCATCTGCCAAAACCCGGCGCCTGGACGCAACAAGAGCGCTATATTGCACTGGTGACGTTGGCGCTGGTGGCGCTGTGGGCGACGAAAGCCTGGCATGGCGTCGATAATGCACTGGTCGCGGTGTTCGGCGCACTCGCCGTCACCGTCCCCAGCTGGGGCGCACTGAAGTTCAAAGAGGCCGCCAAAGGTGTGGAGTGGGAGATGATTCTCTTCGTTTCCGCATCGTTGGCGCTTTCTGATGCGCTGGTGCGTTCGGGGGCCGGACGCTGGCTGGCCGATCTGCTGATGGTGCGCAGTGGGCTGAGTGCGCTAGGTTCGCAGATCGCCATTCTGACCGGAGTAGCGGTCATTACGCTCACCTCCCATCTTTACATCACCTTGCGCTCGGCGCAAGGAGCCGTCATTGCACCTCTGGTCATTCTGCTTGCGCTTTCGATGAAGCTCGATCCACACGTCTTGGCCTGGGTGACGGCGGCCGGCGTGGGCTATTGCATCACTCTGGTGGTGAGCGCCAAACCGCTCGCCATGTTTCAACAGATGAACAGCGATCAACCTGCATACACCACTGGCGACCTGGCGCGATTGAGCGGCGTGTTGGCGCGCTGCACCTTGTTCTGATTCTTCTTTTTGCCCTTTTCTACTGGCCGCAGATGGTGCGGCCAGCGCAGGCGGTCGGCAGCCCGAGCATCCAGATCGATTTGATGTCCTCCCCTGTTATGCGCCAAACGCCGGGGCTGCTGCGCGAGCGATCGCTGGCGCCGAACGCCCTCCTGGCTGAAGCCGGCGTCGTGCGCACAGGCGGTGAGTTCGCATTCGTTTCGGCGCCAGCGTGCACCTGTCAATTAGACACGTCAAAAGAGTCAAACGCAAGCGCTGCGCCGCAGAAGGAGCCGGCCCTTGGCGCCGCCGGATCGTCGCAGAATTCTGAAGAGAACAAAGCAGGCGTCGGCAACAGCAATGAAGACAGCGTCCCCACTGCAATTCCAGCAACACCCACAGCAACGCCGACTGTCACGCCCACCGCGGCGCCCGCGGCGACTCCGACGATGGCGCCTGTTCTTACAGTCAGACCGGGGATTACGCCAACTCCACCGATGCAACCGGGCGACCTCGACGATGACCTGGAAGATTGGACGCCGATCGATGACGACGATGACGAGGCGCCTGCCCGGGACGACGACGATCTTGCGCCCAATAGAACACCAACGCCATCTGCCCAAGGCAACGAGCAGAGAACGCCGCCTACGCCAGCACCACCCATCGGCGATGACGGCGATCAAAACGGCAGAGAGGATGAACGCGAGAACGATGCGGACAAAGGCGCTGCGCCCTCTGCTACGCCGCCGAGCGGCGATCACAGTCGAGATGAGGAAAGCGACGACGCCGGTGACGACGTTGGTGACGATGACAGCGATGATGACAGCGATGATGACAGCAATGATGACGGCGGCGGTGACACAGAGGCTCATAAGGAAGATCATCGTCAGAACTCGCCGTCGCCAGTCGCGCCTCCAACGGATGGAGATGACGACGATCAAGACGACGATGATCAAGACGACGATATGCGCGATACGTCGTCGCCATCGTCAACCGCCGTCGATGACACGGATAAGGAGCGGCGGGAGAATGAGCATGCGGCGCAGCCTTCCAATAACGAAAGGGAAAACCAGCGCGCCGAGGAGGAGCAGCCGCAATCTTCCAGAGACGAAGACAACGATGAGGACGACCGTTCTGAAGACGCCGGCAGCGAAGCAAGCACGGGGTCTGCACCCTCTGCATCGCCGGCGCACCATCCCGAACACACAAACGACGCACCGCCCTCTCCGACGCCTCCTGCTGCGCCCGCCCACGAGCCTGGCGGCAATTCACCTTCGCCGTCTCCGCCTTCACCGCCTTCTGACGGAGAGGAAGAGGACGATGAGAATGATTCTGGCGGAGACAAGGAGGAAGATCATGCAGAAGACGATTAAGGTTGCAGATGTCCGCCAGGGGATGCCCCTGGCGGACATCGTTTAACCGTTCTTGACGACAAAGGCGCTTAGCGGCAATGGCGGCGCCTGTCAGCTTTTTCGCAGTTTGCATCGAGACGTTGGCTTGTGGTATGCTTTGCCTCGCTCCAAATTCCTGGTCGATTCAATTGAGCTAACTTATTCGAACAGCGTCGACGGCCGATCCATAGCTGCTCTGTTCGACGCATTTATCTCACAACCACGCACGAGCATGTCCGATCGTAATCCTATGCTGCGCGTCGAAGATGTCTCTTTAAGTTTCGGCGGCGCGACCGTGTTGAACCGGGTGAGCTTCGACGTGGCTCCCCATGAGATTTTTGCCATCATCGGGCCGAACGGCGCGGGCAAGACCTCGATGCTCAACTGCATCAGCGCGTTTTATCGCCCACAGCAAGGGCGGATTCTTTTCGAGGGCCATGATCTTGTAAAAACGTCGACGCATCAGATCGCGCGCTTGGGCATTGCGCGCACCTTCCAAAATATCGCACTTTACACCGGGTTGACCACCCTGGAAAATTTGATGGCGGCGCGCCACATTCACATCAAAGAAAGCGCGCTGGCGAGTGCTCTCTACTGGGGTCCTGCCCAACGGGAGGAGATCCAGCACCGCCGCGTCGTTGAAGAAATCATGGACTTTCTCGAAATCGCCCACATTCGCAAGGCCGTCGTCGGCGCGCTGCCCTACGGGCTGCGCAAACGCGTTGAGCTGGGACGCGCGCTGGCGCTGGAGCCGAAATTGCTGTTGCTGGACGAGCCGATGGCCGGCATGAACATCGAAGAGAAAGAAGACATGGCGCGCTTCATCCTCGACGTGCACGAGCGACGCGGCGTGACCATCATTCTCATTGAGCACGACATGGGGCTGGTGATGGACATCTCCCATCGCGTGCTCGTGCTCGATTTCGGCAGCAAGATCGCCGAAGGCTCGCCGGATGAGGTGCGCAACAATCCCGCCGTGATCCGTGCATATCTCGGTCAGACATGATGGAAACACCGCAGACGATTCCCCAATATTTTCTTGCACGCGTGCGCCAGTACGGCGCAGGCAAAGTGGCGCTGCGCCAGAAAGAGTTCGGCATCTGGCAAGAATTCACCTGGCAGGATTCCTATGAGCAGGTGCGCGACATTGCGCTGGGGCTGCTGGAGATGGGCATGCGGCGCGGGGATCGCGTGGCCACCGTCGGCGACAACGACCGCTTCTATCTCTGGGCGTATCTGGGGCTGCTGGCGGTGGGCGGCGTTCAAGTCGGCCTCTACACCGATGCTGGCGGCGATGAAATCGCCTACATCGTCGATCACAGCGACGCAGCGTTTGTCTTCGCCAAGGATCAGGAGCAGTGCGATAAGCTGCTGGACGTCCGTGAACGCCTGCCCAAGGTGCAGCGGGTCGTCTACTGGGACGATCGCGGCCTTTGGAACTATCGGGAGCCCTGGCTGATCTCTCTGGAGGAAGTGCAGGCGCTTGGCCGGAAACGGCGCGAACGAGAGCCGGAGCGGTTCGAGCAGGAGGTGACCGCCGGTCGCGGGGATGACCTGGCCATTCTCTGCTACACGTCGGGCACCACCGGGCTGCCCAAAGGCGCCATGCTCACGCACGCCAACATGATCTACGCCACCGAAGCGTTTCACAAGGTGGACCCTCGCTACGACACCGACAATCACGTCAGCCTGCTTCCGCTCGGCTGGATCGCCGAGCATGTGCTCGGCGTTGCGCCGCATGTGATGTTCGGCATCATCATGAACTTCCCCGAAGCGCCGGAGACGGTGCGCGCCAATGTGCGCGAAATTGCGCCGGAAGGCATCCTCTATAACTCGCGCCTCTGGGACAACCTGGTCGGCATGGTGCAGGTCAAGATCAACGAGGCGAGCTGGTTCTATCGCCAACTGTACCGATGGTTTCTGCCCATCGGCTATCAGGTCGCCGACCGGCGCATCACCGGTCAACCAGTCAGCTTGGGCCTCAACCTGCTCTATCGGATCGGCGATCTCTTGCTCTTTGCGCCGCTGCGCGACCAGTTGGGGTTCTCGAGGCTACGCTCCGCCTACACGGCCGGCGCCGCGCTCAGCCCCGACGCCATGCGCTTCTTTCATGCGCTGGGCGTCAACCTGAAACAAATCTACGGCTCCACGGAGGTTTCAGGCGGCGCCACAGTGCACCGGGACAACGACATCAAGTTCGCCAGCGTCGGCAAGCCTGCGCCGGGGATCGAGGTGCGCATCGCCGAGGACGGCGAAATTCTGATCGGCGGCCCCAACGTCTTTCAGGGCTATTACAAAGACCCGGAAGCCACCGCCAAGGCGCTGCTGGTCGATGAGCAGGGAGTGCGCTGGTTCCGCACCGGCGACGCCGGCTACCTCGACCCGGACGGCCACATCATCTATTTAGACCGGGTCAAAGACATGGTGACGCTCGCCAACGGCGAACGCTTCTCGCCCCAGTTCATCGAAGGCCGTCTCAAGTTCAGCCCCTACATTCGCGATGTGATGGCGGTTGGGCAGAACCGCGACTTTGTCACCGCCTTGGTCATCATCGACTTCGAGAACGTCGGCAATTGGGCGGAAAAGCAAGGCATCAGCTACACCACCTTCCTGGACCTCTCACAGAAACCCGAAGTGTATGAGCTGATCGCGCGTTCGGTGCGCGAGGTCAACGCCAGCTTGCCGCCCGCCGCCCGCGTTCGTCGCTTTGTGTTGATGCACAAGGAGTTCGACGCCGATGAGGCCGAGATGACGCGCACGCGCAAATTGCGCCGCGGCTTTCTGGCGCAACGTTACGGTCAAATCGTGGAAGCGATGTATTGTGGAGCCAACGCCGTGCATGTGCAGGCGCCGGTGCGCTATCAAGACGGCCGCGAAGGCGTAATCGAGACGGACTTAAAAATCATGACGGTTGAGTCGTCGTGATTCACGAGACGAAGCAAGCAACGACTGGAATGCTTCGATGAACTGCAAAGGAGGTTGACGAACATCATGAACTGGCCCCTTGTGCCCCAACAGGTGATGACCGGCATTCTCAACGGCGGCACGATTGCGTTGATTGCGCTGGGCATCGTGCTGATCTTCAAAGCGTCGGAGGTGTACAACTTTGCGCACGGTCATCTCGTGATGCTGGGCGCATTTCTGACGTGGTGGTTCGCCGGCGCAGAAGAA
>CALFWA010000050.1 GCA_937928035.1 uncultured Caldilinea sp.
GCGCGCCATCGTGCGCGAGCGCTGCCGCGCCATCCCGGTCGACCGCGTGCGCATCGTGCAGGCCGCGCTGGGTCCGGACGCCGGCGCCATCGGCGCGGCGCTCTGGGCGGCGGAGCGGGCGTTGGGACAAGAATTGTTTGCGACGACAGAGAGGGGGGACGCCATAGTGTAAGACGCGTCCCTCCCGAGATCCCTCCCGAGAAAATAAGACAAAGGATATTGACGCCATGCGTGAAATCATGGAAAGGTCTTCAACCTCGCCAGCGCTGCGTTATCTGGAGGCGGCGCAGCGCATCTTAACGCAAATCCGTGAGACGCAGACGCCCGCCATCGAGGCTGCGGCCCGCATCTGCGCCGACTCGATTGCGGCCGGCGGGCTGGTGCATCTCTTCGGCACGGGCCACTCGCGCATTCCCGTCGAAGAGATGTTTCCACGGCACGGGAGCTTTCCCGGCTTTCATCCGATTGTGGAGCTTTCGCTCACCAACCACACGCAGGTCGTCGGAGCCAACGGCCAGCGCCAGGCGATGTTTCTGGAAAAGCTGGAAGGCTTCGGCGAGGTCATCCTACGCAACTTTGTCTTTCATGCGCACGACAGCATGATCGTCTTCTCCAACGGCGGCGTCAACGGCGTCGTCATCGACGTGGCGCTAGGGGCCAAGCGCCGCGGCCTGCCGGTGATCGCCGTGGTCTCGCTGGCGCACAGCCTGGCTTCGCCGGTGCGCCACTCCTCAGGGAAACGACTCTCCGACATCGCCGATGTCACCATCGACAACTGTTCGCCGGTGGGGGACGCCATGGTGACCATCGAGGGCCTGGAGACGCCGGTGGGGCCGGGTTCTTCGATCGGCTACGTGGCGGTGGTGAACATGCTTAAATGTCTGGTGGCGGAGGAACTGGTGAAGCGAGGCCAGCCGCCGCTGGTGTTGACGAGCGCAGCGTTGATCGGGGCCGAAGCCTCCGCCGCGCTGTTCGAGCGTACCTACGACGACTATCGAGCGCGCGTGGCGCAGGTCTACGGCTGCCCACCCGGAGGTGCACGGTGACGAGACGGCTGGCGGACAAAGTCGTGCTGGTCACCGGCGCAGCGAGCGGCATAGGTCGAGCCACAGCGCTGCGTTGCGCAGCGGAGGGCGCGCGCGTGGCGCTTTTCGACGTCGCCTCCGACGGCTTGCAGGAGACATGCAGCCGCCTCGCCGCCGACCAGGCGCTGCCCGTGACCGTCGACCTCACGCAGCCAGCTGCCGTCGAGGCGGCGGTGGCGCAGGTTGTCGAGCGCTGGAGACGTCTGGACGGTCTTTTCAACGCTGCAGGCGGCAGCGGACGCGCGCACGGCGACGGGCCGGTTGACCGTTGCACGCTCGAAGGCTGGCGTTGGACGCTCGACCTCAACCTGACCACCGTCTTCCTAGTCTGCAAGTATGCAACGCCTGCACTGCTCGCCGGTCGCGGGGCCGTCGTCAATCTGGCCTCGGTGCTAGGGCTGGTGGGCGGCGACGAAGATTTCGCCACGCACGCCTACGCGGCCAGCAAAGCCGGAATCATCGGGTTGTCTCGAGCGATGGCGTCCTACTATGCGCCGCAGGGGCTGCGCGTCAACGTGATTGCGCCGGGGCTGATCGCCACGCCGATGAGCCGGCGCGCCCAGCAAGACCCGGCGATCCTGGCGCGAATGACCCAGCTCCAGCCCCTCACCGGCGCCATGGGCATGCCGGAAGATGTGGCGAGTGCGGCGGTCTTCCTGCTGTCGGATGAGGCGCGCTTTATCACCGGCGCAGTGTTGACGGTCGACGGCGGTTGGACGGTGAGATGAGCGAGAAAAGGAAAAGAGAATGGGTAAAATTCGCACGGTGCTGGGAGACATCGAATCAACGGCTTTGGGCCTCACCTACATGCACGAGCACGTCATCACACACCCACCCGCCGACGTGGCCGATCGCGACTTGGCCATGGAGAGCATCGCAGCGGCGACGCGGGAGCTGACCAGCTTCTTTCTGGCGGGCGGGCGGGCCCTGGTGGAGATGACCCCGCGCGATTACGGCCGCGACCCGCAGGCGCTGCGCGAAATTTCGGCGGCCACCGGCGTGCACATCATCTGCACGACCGGCTGGCTCAAGGACAAATTCTGTCGCCGCTGGGTGGAGGAGCGCACGGTCAACGAGCTGGCGGATGAGATGATCCGCGAGATTGAGGAAGGAATCGACGGCGTTGGCGTGCGCGCCGGCGTGATCAAGGCCGGCTCGAGCTTAAACGCCATCACGCCGGCGGAGGAGAAGGTCTTTCGCGCGGCGGGCCGCGTCCATCGCGAGACCGGCGCGCTGATCAGCACGCACACGGAGAAGGGCACGATGGCGCTCGAGCAGATCGAGCTGCTGCGGAGCGAAGGCGTGTCCCCGGAGCGCATTCTGGTCGGCCATCTTGACCATAAGCCAGAGTTAGACTACTGGCGCAGCGTGGCCCGAACCGGCGCCAATTTGGGCATTGACCAGATCGGCAAGGAAAAATATCTGCCGGACAGCCAACGCATCGAGTTGATCCTCGCCATGGTGGCCGAAGGCTACGGCGACCAGCTCTGCCTCTCCGGCGACCTGGCGCGCGCCTCCTACTGGCCCGCCTACGGCGGCTGGGGCGGCCCCGGGTTGACCTACATTCTGTGGCGTTTTCTGCCCTGGCTGCGCGAGCGCGGGCTGGATAGTTCGCAGATTGAGGCGATGACGGTGAAGACGCCAGCACGGCTGTTGCAAATCGACGCAGCTTGAAAGAAATCTTGATTTACGTTTTCGCAAGATGACAGAATTTGGATGCTCTGATAGACTTTTCTAGAATTCCTGTACTTTCACCGATTTGAGCTTCCGTAGGGCTTGCGAGACACTAAAGCGGCCTGAGATTTTACAACCGATCTGTAGCTCTACCCAGACAGTCTGTGCACTCACATCAGGGACGCTCCCCTATCATCGGCGTAACAGCCCCTGATGGCGACATTTTCTAAACAACGCATAGAAAGGAAACAGGAGGAAAACGTATGAAGCGACGCAATCGAATCTATCTGATCGGGAGTGTGCTGGTGCTGTTGGCCCTGCTGGTGGGCGGCTGCGTGGCGCCGGCCCCTGGGGCGGCGCCGGCTGCTGCAACTGCGCCTGCGGCGGAAGCGCCCGCTAAAGAGGGCGGCTTCGTGCTGGGCGTTAGCAATACGCTTGTCGGCAACGCCTGGCGCGAGCAGATGATCTGCTCCATCAAGGCGCAGGCTCGGGCCAGCGGCCTGGTGGATCGCCTTGTCATCGCCAATCGCAACGCCGGCCCCACCGAGCAGATCGCCGACCTGGAGAACCTGATCTCGCAGGGCGTGGACGCCATCATCCTCAACCCCAGCGATCGCGACGCGCTCAACGCCGTGCTCGAAGCTGCCATCGCCCAGGGCATCGTCGTCGTGGCGGTAGATCAGGCCGTGAGCGCCGAGGGCGCCTACGTTGTAACCAATGACCAGACCGCCTACGCGCGCATCGGCGCCGAATGGCTCTTCGAGACGCTGGGCGGCAAGGGGAAAGTCGTGGAGATGCGCGGCATTGACGGCGTGCCGGCGGACACCGATCGCCACAACGGCTTCCTAGAGGCGCTGGCCAAATACCCAGACATCCAGGTCGTGGCCGAAACCTTCACCAACTGGGATCCTTCGACCGGCGCACAGCAGGCGCTCGATCTGATCACGACCATCGAGATCGACGGCATCTGGACCTCCGGCATTGACTACACGGTCGTGGAGCAGTTCCAGGCCGCCAACGTGCCCTTCGTCCCGATCGTCGGCGCAGATAACAACGGCTTCGTCAAACAACTGATTGAACTTAAAGATCAAGGGCTGATCGGCGCGGCCGTCACCAACCCACCGGCCATCGGCGCCGTGGGCACGGCGATTGCGCTCGACGCTCTCACCGGCAAGAATCCGGAGCGCGTCACCCTCTTGACGCCCAAACTCTTTGACAATATCAACAACCTGGAAGAACTGAAGGCGATCTACGCGCCGGATGAACAACCTGGCTGGAGCACCTACGTCGACATCGAGCCGTACACCCTCTACAACGGCAGCGCCGACGTCTCCGCGTGCAAAGGCCCGGGCGAGTAAGGAATAAGATAGGTTGTGTGATGCGTGGTGTATTAAACGCACCACGCATCACGCAACCCATGCTGCGCAACCACCCATGAACCAATCGCAAGTGTTGCTCGCCACGCAGGGCGTCGCCAAAGCCTACGGGCCAGTGGTGGCGCTGCGCGGCGTCGATATGACGGTGCGCCGGGGTGAGATTCATGCTCTCCTCGGCGCGAACGGCGCAGGCAAAAGCACGCTCGTGAAAATCCTTGCCGGCGTTCAGCCTGCCGACGCCGGCAAGGTGTACGTCGAAGGGCGGACGGTGCAGTTCCATACGCCCGCCGACGCCATCGCCGCCGGCATTGCGACCGTGTTCCAGGATCCAGCGCTGATCCCAGACCTCACCGTGGCGCACAACTTGCGCCTGAGCCGGATCGATGAGGCCAAATTTCAGGCTTGGCTCGAGCGATTCGGCCTCGGCAAGCTCGATTTAGGCGCGCTGGTGCGAGAGCTTCCGCTGGAGACGCTGCGCATCGTAGACCTGGCGCGCGCAGCAGCGCGCGCCCCTCATGTGCTGCTGCTCGACGAAATCACGGCGGCCTTGACGGCGGATCAGGCGGAGCGCGTCTTCGACCTGCTGACCGAGTGGCGGGCGCAGGGCAAATCGGCGGTGTTGATCACCCATCGTCTGGCCGAGGTGATGCGCATCTGCGATCAGGCCACGATCCTGCGCGACGGTCGCAACGTGGCCGAACTGGTCACGGCGGAGGTCGACGAACATCAACTGGTTGAGGCAATGCTCGGCGCCTCGGTGGAGCCTATGCTGAAAACAACCCAAGACGCGACGGCGACCCGACGCTTCGGCGAGACGGCGCTGGAGGTGCGAGGGCTGACCGACCGCCATCACGTGCGCGGGGTTTCGTTCGCAGTGCGCTCTGGGGAGATTCTCGGCCTGGTGGCACTGGAAGGACAGGGGCAGGATCGACTGTTCGATCTGCTCTCAGGCGCTCGACGACCGGCCGCCGGCGAAATTCTGGTCGCCGGCAAGCCCTGCCGCTTCCATTCCCCCTACGACGCAGTGCGGCGAGGCGTGGTGCTGGTGCCGGGCGACCGACTGATTGCGCTGTTGCCCAATCAGTCCGTCCACCACAACCTTGCCTTGCCGCTTTTTAACCATCTGCGCCGTTGGCTGCGCATTCCGGCGGACGAGCGTCCACGCGTGCAGCGCGCCATCGAGCGATTGTCGATCGACGTGCGCGCGGCGTCGCAGGTGCGCAGGCTCTCCGGGGGCAACCAGCAAAAGGTCGTGCTTGGCCGCTGGTTGGTCAGCGGCTTTCGCACGCTGCTCTGCTTCGACCCGACGCGCGGCATCGACATCCAGACCAAACGCGAGATCTACGCCCTGCTGCGCGAGCTGGCGGCCCAAGGCGCAGCCATCGTGCTCTACACCAGCGAGCTGGCCGAGATCAGCCTGGTGTGCGACCGAGCGCTGATCATGCACGATGGTCGCATTGTCGATGAACAGGACGCCGCAACGGCTACGGAGTCTTCTCTTTTAAAGGCTGCCCATGGATTGGAGGTTGGGGTTTGATGGCGTTTAGTGTGGCTATACGAAATCCGGCGCTGCGCATCCTGTTTCGCAACAGCTGGGCGCTGGGCGTCTGGCTGTTGCTCGGCGCGCTGCTGCTCTGGTACAGCACGCTGATCCCTGTGTTCGGCCCCTTTCAAATTACATCGATCACCAAGAACAGCCTGCCGCTCGTCTACCTGGCCATCGGCCAGGCGATCATCGTGATCTCCGGCGGCATCGACCTCTCCCTGGGCGCCCTGCTGTTGCTGAGCAATGTGATTGCCGCCCGCTTCATGGCGGGCCAGCCGCTGCCCACCGTCGTGCTGGTCGCGTTGGGCATCATCGCCGGGCTGGCCCTGCTGAATGCCCTCGTTGGTTTTATCATCACCCTCTCCGGCGTGCCGGACATCGTCGTCACCTTGGCGACGGGTTATATCTGGTCTGGGCTCGCACTGTGGATTCTCCCCTCTCCAGGCGGCGGCACTGCGCCGGAGATGCGCTGGCTCTTCACCGGCTCGCCCAGCGGCGTGGGCGGCTCCTACTGGCCGCCGCTTCTGATGCTGTTGATCCCCGGCGCGTTGGTGGCGATCTGGTCGCGCACGACGCGGGTCGGCCTTTCGTTGTATGCCGTAGGCAGCAATAAGACTGCGGCGCAACTGGCCGGCCTCGACGTGCGGCGGGCGAAGATCGTCGCCTATGGCATCGGCGGCGCCATGGCCGGCCTGGCCGGGCTCGCCATGGTGGCGCTCACAGGCACGGGCGACCCTCGTTTTGCGATCGGCGCCAACGCCACGCTGAACAGCGTGGCTGCAGTCGTGTTGGGCGGCGTCGCCTTAACCGGCGGCGTCGGCAACGTCTTCGGCGTGGTGGCGACCGGCGTGACGCTAATTATGTTAAATCCCATCCTGATCGCCATGCGCGTCGACTCCAACAATGCACAGGTCATTCAGGGCGTCCTGATCGCAGGCGTGATGATGTTCGGCGGCCTGGTGGCCTTCTTGCGGGAGCGGAGATCATGAGCAGCGAATCGCGCGTAGTTCGAGGCCGCGTCGGCAAAGAACGATCCCTTCAGCGGTGGGCGGCGGAGAATCCGCTGGCGGTGTTGGCCGGCGTCTTCGTGCTTCTGTTTTTGGTGACGAGCGCCATTCAGCCTGGCTTCTTCTCGGTGAGCGGCGTTCGCAACACGTTGTTGCAGGCCGCCCCACTGGGCATCCTGGCGGCGGCGCAGACGGTGTTGATGCTCACGGGCGGCATTGACCTTTCGGTGACGATGATCGCCACAGGCGCAGCCTACGTGGCCGCCAATCAATCGCCCAACGGCGCGGCCATCGCCATCCTGATGGGACTGCTGGTGGGGCTGATCGTTGGCAGCATGAACGGCGTCGGCGTAGCAATCTTCCGCGTCAATCCGCTGATCATGACGCTGGCGATGTCGAGCATCTTGCTGGGACTCTTCACAGCCTGGACGCAGACAGTGCTGGCCGGCTCGACGCAGGTGGCGCCCTTCATCCGGATGCTGGGGGGCGGCTCGTGGATGGGCAGCGTCCCCTACAGCGTGGTGGTGTGGGGCGGCGTCGCCATTGCGCTGATCTGGCTGTTGCGCCGCTCCGGCTGGGGCAGGCTGATCTACGCCATCGGCGACAACGAGACGGCAGCGCGGCTGGCGGGCGTGCGCGTCTGGCAGGTGCGCCTCAGTGCCTACATGCTCTCCGGCGTCCTCTCGGCGATTGCGGGCATCCTGCTGGCGGGGCGCACCGGCGCCGTCGACCTGCAGCTGGCCGGCGCATTTTTGCTGCCTTCGGTGGCCGCCGCCGTGATCGGCGGCACCTCAATCTTCGGCGGCATGGGCGGCTACAGCGGCACAATCCTCGGCGCGCTGATCCTCAGCGTGTTGAACTCGTTATTGACTTTCCTCAACGTGGGCCAGGCCATCCAGCAGATGGTGTACGGCTCCATCGTGCTGGCGCTGGCGTGGGGCTACGCCAGCTTGACCCGGCGCAGCTAGCACAGAGAAAGAACGGTGTGCGATGCAGATTGGCGTGTTAGGCGGCGGACTGGTGGGGGGAGCGATCGTCAAAGACCTGGCTCAGACGCCTGATTTCTGTGTAACCGTCTTCGACCGCGCCCCTGAGGTAGTGCAACGACTCGAAAGCGAAGCGAAGGTGCGGGGCTGCGTCGTCGACCTGAACGCCCTCAACGATTTTTCCGAACTGTTGGCCGACGCCGACCTGGTCGTGTGCGCCGTGCCGGGCTTCATGGGCTTCTCTACGCTCCAGAAAGTGATCGCCGCCGGCAAAAACGTCGTCGATATTTCCTTCTTCGCCGAAGACCCCTTCCTGCTCGATGAGCTGGCTCGGCAGCGAGGCGTCACCGCCGTGGTCGATTGCGGCGTGGCGCCCGGCCTGAGCAACCTTCTGCTGGGCGACCTGGAGCGGCGGCTGGAACGCATCGAACGTTATGAGTGCTACGTCGGCGGGCTGCCGGAGGTGCGGCGCTGGCCCTTCGAGTACAAAGCGGTCTTCTCCCCGCTCGACGTGCTCGAGGAGTACACGCGTCCGGCGCGCCTCGTCGAATGTGGTCGCGAGGTGGTGCGGCCAGCGCTCTCCGACATAGAGCTGCGCGACTTTCCCCCCATTGGCACGTTGGAGGCGTTCAACACCGACGGCCTGCGCACGCTGATGCGCACGATGCAGATCCCTTTCATGAAAGAGAAGACGCTGCGCTATCCCGGCCACGCCAACCTGATGGCTGCCCTGCGCGAGAGCGGCTTTCTGAGCAAGGAGCCGATCGAGATAGGAGATGCGCACGTAGCGCCGATCCAGCTCACGGCGAAGCTGCTCTTCAAACAGTGGCGATTGCAGCCCGGCGAACACGATTTGACCGTGATGCAGGTGATGGTTGAAGGCGTTGAGGCGGGGCGCGGCGTGCGCTACATCTACGACCTCTTTGACCGCTACGACGACGTCGCCGGCGTCACTTCGATGGCGCGCACGACCGGCTACACCTGTACCGCCGTCGTCCGCTTAGTGGCGAGCGGTGCGTTTCGTCGCGCCGGCGTCTGCCCGCCGGAGTTCGTAGGGCAGACGCCCGGCTGTTGCGAGGCAGTGCTGAGCGATTTGGCGGCGCGTCGAGTGCGGGTGGAGCATCGTCGAGAAACTCTCTTTTGAATATGGCTTCAACCTCACAATTATAGTTCTTCGCCGGCCTGTGGCTCCGCACAAAGATTTTTATCAGGAGCATTCCATGAACCGTCAGGACATTTTGTTGTTGCAGCAAATCTCAGGTTACCCCGCCGTCACCATCACCATGCCGACGCATCGCACCTCGCCGGAGAACAAACAAGACCCGATCCGGCTGCGCAACCTGGTCAAGCAGGCGACCGACCGTCTGCTAAGCGAGTTCAACAAGCGCGAGGTGGAGCCGATCCTGGGGCGGCTCGAACATTTGGCCTCAAGCGTCGATTTTCGGCACGCGCTCGATGGGCTGGCGCTTTTCGTCCATCGAGATTTTGCGCGCGCAATTACGCTGCCGTTCACGTTAAAAGAGCGAGTGGTGATCGACGAAACTTTTTTCACGCGCGACCTAGTCTTCGCCATGAACCGCACCCCGCGCTACTGGGTGCTCGTGCTCAGCGAAAAGCCGACGCGGCTGTTCGAGGCGACGCGCGATGACCTGCTCGAAATTCAGGATGGCGGCTTTCCCATGGTGCACGAAGGGCCAGGAGGCGAAGCGCCGCTGCCCGGCGGGTTCGGCGTCAAACGCTCACACATCCGCGACGAGGCGCATCGCCAGTTCTTCCGCAAGGTCGATGAGGCGCTTAAGCCCTTCATGAACGGCGACCCGCTGCCCCTGGCGGCCGTAGGCGTGGATCGTTATCTGGCCTTCTTCGACGAAGTCTCCAGCCACAAGAACGCCATCATCGCCAGAGTGCAGGGCAGCCACGATAAGACCTCGGCGCATGAGCTCGGCAAGCTCGTCTGGCCGGCGGTGAAAGAGGCGCTGGCCGAAGAGCGCCGGAAGGTTTTGGAGGAGCTGGACAAGGCCGTCGGCGAACAGAAGTATGTCTCGACGATCGGCGAGGTGTGGCGACTGGCGCAGGAGGGTCGCGGCCGTCTCCTCCTGGTCGAAGAGGATTTCCACTATCCGGCCGTCGTAGATGAGAGCGGAATGATTCTTTCTCCGGCGGAAGACCCGGAGGCGCCTGGCGTCATCGACGACGCCGTAGATGAGATCATCGAAACGGTGCTGGCCAAACAGGGGCGGATAGTCTTCGTGGAAAACGGTCAGCTCGCCGAGCACCAGCGCATTGCGTTGATTCTGCGCTACTGATCAAGGGGCGCAGGCGCGATCTGGACATCCGTGAACTGGATGTCGTCGTAAGTGAAGCGACGGTCCTGGATCAGCGGCGGCGCATGGGCGATGGCGACGACGATGCGGTTCAGGCCAGGCTGCAAGAATTCGGCGGGCACGCGCCATGAGTGCATCACCCACGTGCGGCTAAAATCTTCGATGGGCATCGGCGCCGGCAGGGGATGGCCGTTGATCCAGATGCGGTTCGACCAGAAGTTGCTTTGCATGATGCGCAAGGACAATCGCCATTCCCCCGAACCGGGATCGTCCAGGTAAAAGACGCCCTCCCAGTGCGGGCTGCGGCGCAAGCCTCGATGCAGCGGAACCCACGGATCGGGCAGATCTTTGTCGCCGATGTGAATGACGACGTCCTCCGCCACGATCTGCACGCGCTGCGGCGAGGCTAAACGCTGACATGCAACGGGAGAGCAGCGTCCGGCAAGGCGTTCTTGCAGTGCGTGATAGACCGGACGCGGCTCGCCCCCCGGCGTCAGCAAGCTGTAACCGCCCCATTCCGGATGCGTCTCCCCGCCGAGATTCCAGATCGCTGCCAGCTCCAACCAGGGCCAGCGCGCCTCGGCCAGGTCGAGCGCCCGAATGAGATAATCGGCCTGCTGCTCGAGCGTCACCTCTTGCCAGGCTGAATGCGCCACCGCCTCCACCGTCCAGCCCATCTCGGTGATGTAGACCGGCTTGTGCACGTCGCCGTTGCGCTCCATGATGGTGCGCAGGGCGACGACACGCTGAAAGACCAGACCATCCAGTCCATCCCCTGTCCCATTTACCTCTGAAAACGGCGCATCAGGCGGACGACCGAAGCCGTAGGCGTGCGCAGCGAGCACATCGAAAAAACGGCCTGCGCCGTGACGATACATCTCCTCCAGAAAACGGCGATCGTCCATCGCCCGGGCGTCGTCGGTGTTGGTGGGCGCAAGCCCTGCGCTGATCACCTTCGCTGCCGGGTCGCCCGCCTTGACGCCCCGGCATCCGGCCTGCAGCAGCGTTGAGTAACCCGCCGGGTCCGGCGGGCGGTCGTTCCATTCCAGCGCCAGATTCGGTTCGTTCCAGATAATGTAGCCGGCGACCTTGCCTCGATAGCGGGCGGCGACGCTGCGCACGAAGCGCTCATAGGCGGCGACGTCCACAGGCGGATCGCCGACGTTCACCGTCTCTCTCAGCGCCCACTCCGGCGGCTGGTCAAGGCGCACGAGCAGCTCTAATCCGTAATGGGCTGCGCCCGCCACAGCCTCGTCCGCCATTTGCCAGAAGAAAGAACCTTGCGTCGGCTCGACCTCGCGCCAGGGGAAGAGCAGCACGACCGTGTCGACGCCTAGCTCCGCCGCTTGCGCCAGCACGTCGGCGTCGGGACGAATCATGTGCACGCCAACGCGCAACGACTTGCGTTCGGCCTGGTGCATGCCGACGAGCAGAGCGAACAGCAGTGCGCTGAGGAAGGTGGAGATGAAGAGCAGGAGAGGACGAGAGCGGGAGAGCGGGAGAGCAGAGGATCGGCGACTGTCCGACAAGCGCAGACCAGGCCTGCACTCCCAGCCCCTCAGAGAGCCGACGGCGAGTCGATATAGATGCAACGGCCCAAACCCGTGAAAATCCGTCATATCCGTGCAAATCTGCGTCTTGATTGATGTATTGCAAAGATGATTACTTCCAGCAGAATCCCGTGAGAATTCGTCATATCTGTGCAAATCCGCGTCCTCTCATTCCCGCAGCAAATCGGCGCGCCAGACGCCGTGCGTCGTTGCGGCGTAAAGCCAACGACCATCGGCAGAGAGGAGCAAGGCGTTGACCGACTCGTCCTGCGCAGCTTCATCGAGAGGCGCTCGCTCCCAGGTGCGACCACCATCCAGGCTGCGCCACAGGCCCCGATATTTCGTCCCGGCGTAGAGCAGGTGCGGCTGGCGTGTGCTCCAGGCCAGATCCGTCACTGTGACGTCTCGCAGCCCAATGCGCTCCCAGGTTTCGCCTCGATCTTCGCTGCGATAGAGGCCGTCGGTGGCGCCGACATATACGCGCTGCGGCTGCGCCGGATCGACGACAACGGTGAAAAGGCTGCGCCCCGCCAGCGCGAGGACGCTGCGCCAACGTTCAGCGCGGTCGTCGCTGATGTACAGTCCTCGCGCTGCGCCTGCATAGAGCCGCCGGGGATTGCCCGGCTCCATCGCCAGCGCCAGCACCTCGGCGCTGATCGGCATCCCTTCCCAGCGCGCATCCCAGGTCGGAGCCTCGCCGAGCGCCTCATCCGTGCTGTAGACGCGCTCAAAGGCGATATGTACATCAAGACGGTTCGGATCGTCCGGGTCGAAAAGCAGCCCGTTGACGCCGTTCTGCGGCCAGCCGACGAGCCGCCAGCTTGCACCGGCGTCGAGCGAGCGATAGAGGCCGGCGTCGGTTCCTGCGAAAAGGATGGAAGGATTCGCCGGCGACACCGCCAGCGCCCGCACCTGGCGCAGAGGCAGCCCTTCGCCGACGCGCCGCCAATGGCGCGTTGTTTCTTCCCAGCGATAGGCTCCATCCTCGGCGCCCAGAAAGAGCGCGCCGCCCGCTTCAAGCAGGGTCAATCCGCGACGCTCGCCGACATTTTCCATCGGCCGCCATGTGCGCCCGGCGTCAAGGCTGGAATACAGGCCGTGCTGCGTTCCGGCGAGGAGACGATTGGCGTTCAGAGGATCGAACGCCAGCGCATAAAAAAGGCCGTCGCGGTCGAGCGTCGACCAAAGACGCCAGCTTGCGCCGGCGTCGTCGCTGCGTAAAATCTCGCCGCTGCCCATGCCGAGATACAGGCTTCCGTCCGGCGCGGCTGCGAAGGCGTCCGGTCGACCCTCCAGCGGCAGATCGACCCTTCGCCAGGTTGCGCCGACGTCCGCAGAGCGAAACAACCCTCTGCGCGTGCGCGCCAACAGCAGCGCACCATCGGAAGACGCCCAGAGAGCGGCCACATGGGTTTCGCCGATTTCCTCGACGAGGCGCCAGGAGAAATCTTCGTCGGCGATAACGCCGTCGCTCACGTAGAGACCAAAGCCGTCGGTTCCGGCGAAGAGACGCCCATCCACGGCTGCGAGGACGAGCACGGCGCTGTCGGACGGCGTAGGCAATGATGTAAAGGGCTGCCAGCTTTCGCCGTCGAGACTGCGCCAGATCGTCGGCGCTTCACCCCAGCGAGAGACGCCCGCAGCGTAGCGAATTCCTTCAGGCGACTGGGTCACCGTAAAGGCGGCGTGGTCGGCGGGCCAGCCGATCGCCGCCCGCCGGCGCCAGCCTTCGCTGTGCAGATCCACCCGCCAGAGTCCATGCGCGCCGGCCACCCAGAGGACGCCGGATAGCATCTGGTCGAAACGGACCGCATGCACCGCTTCGGCAAGGCTCTGATCTTTGCGCCACTCTGCGCCCCCGTCCTCGCTGAGCAGCAGACCGGTTGGCGCGTACAGTCCGATCGCTACACGGCGAGGCTGATGGGAGTCGAAAGCAATCGAGGCGATGGGCGCATGAGGTCGCAGGCCGTCATGCACCGGCTCCCACCAAAGCGGTGGTGCAGGTGGAGCTGCAGCGGGAGAAAGACGAGCCTCGCACGCCGTAGCCAGCATAGGGGAGAGAAGAAAGAGAAGTGAGAAGAAGAGGAAAAGGGCAAAGGGCCTCTGGTTTCGCTCTTCAATTCTCCCACGCCAAGCCCTTGCTGTCCAGAGATGTGACGGCATCAGTCTCATCATGTTCGATATAATAGCAAGCGCATTGAAATCGACGATGTAGGCATGCATCTGTAATCTGACTCCTTAATAGAAGTTACACAGTTGAACCTGGCAATCGATAGAGCGGAACGAACAAACACATGGTGATGGTAGTAGGTGCAGCTCCCAGCCGCACATCCTCGATAGACCGCAGTTGTACGGTGGCAGTCTAAATGCTTATGGTATCTTATAATTCACCGAAAAGTTACGGAGAACGCACAGGTGCCTACGGGCAGCACCTCCACATTTCGGTCTTGAAACATTTTTAAAAAATTCTCAACGCAACAATATCCAAATCCACCGAAGGAGCATCCAATCCCATGATTTCATCGCAAACCTTTCTTCACCCCGACCGTTGCTTCAGCCCGGAGCCGACGCAGCGCGAAGCTGCGCGGCAGCTTTACGCCCTCGTGGCCGACTTGCCGCTCGTCTGTCCGCATGGACACGTCGATCCGCGCCTCTTCGCCGATCCGGAGTACGCCTTCGGCTCGCCGGCCGAGCTGTTTATCATCCCCGATCATTACATCTTCCGCATGCTTTACTCGCAAGGGATCCCTTTGGAGGCGCTCGGCGTTCCGCGCCGCGACGGCGGGCCGGTCGAACGCGACCATCGCCGCATCTGGCAGATCTTCGCCGAACACTATCATTTATTCCGCGGCACGCCGACAGGCTACTGGCTGCGCGACGAACTGGCAAACGTCTTCGGCGTCCAGGAGCCGTTGACGCCTCAGAACGCCCAGGCCATCTACGACGCCATCGACGCCCGGCTGCGCACGCCCGAATATCGCCCGCGCGCGCTCTACGACCGTTTCAACATCGAGGTGCTCTGCACCACCGACCCGGCGACCTCGCGGCTGGAGCACCACCAGGCGATTCGAGCTTCCGGTTGGCATGGCCGCATCCTGCCCACCTTCCGCCCCGACGGCGTCATCAATACCGACGCGCCGGGTTGGCTCCAGCAGATCGCCGCGCTAAGCGAGGTTTCCGGCCTGGACGTCGGCGACTATCGCAGCTACATTGCTGCACTGGAGCAGCGTCGCGCCTTTTTCAAGCAGATGGGCGCGGTGGCAACCGACCACGCTGCGCTCTCTGCGTACACTGAGCAACTCTCTCCCACCGAGGCGGAGGCGATCTTCCAGCGTGCGCGACGGGGCGCGGCCAGCGCCGACGACGCCGCGCGCTTCACGGCGCATATGCTGATGGAGATGGCGCGCATGAGCGTGGAGGACGGCCTGGTGATGCAGCTTCATATCGGCTCGCTTCGCAACCATAACGCCGACCTTTACGAACGCTTCGGCCCGGACATGGGCGCCGACATTCCGGTGGCGAGCGAGTTTACGCGCAACCTGCGCCCTCTGCTCAACCGTTTCGGCGGCCATCCCAACTTCACGCTCATCCTCTTCAACCTGGACGAGAGCACCTACAGCCGCGAGCTTGCGCCGCTGGCCGGCCATTATCCGGCCGTCAAACTGGGGCCGCCCTGGTGGTTCTTCGACAGCCTCAACGGCATGCGCCGCTTCTTCGACGCAGTCATGGAGACCGCAGGAATCTACAACACCGCCGGCTTCAACGACGACACGCGCGCCTATCCCTCGATTCCGGCGCGGCACGACCTCTGGCGACGCGCGGCGGCGGACTGGGTCGCCGGCCTGCTTGTGCGCCATCTGATCGACGAGGCGGACGCCCAGGCGATGGTGCGGGCACTCGCCTATGACCTGGCGAAAAGCGCATATCGACTATAAATCAATCAAGCAAAAGGAGACATCGAATGAACATCGCTCCACTTTCCATGGAAACCTTATGCGTTGTGCAGGTGGAGGACGCCGTTTATACACTGGGGCGTTCGTCGAGCGACGGCGCGCTCCATCTACTCGTGCGCGGGAATTCAGCGACATTCCACGGCGAGCGATGGGACGACGCGTTGGTCTGCCCCCTGGACGCCGAGAACGCGCGCGCCTTGCAAGAACGACTTCCCTGGCTCAAGCCGCAGCCCCTGGGCAGCCGCCTCTCCTTCGGTTTCGGCGACCGCATCGGCCTGGCCACCCCCGGCCACATCGATGCACTGCGCAGCGTCGACCCTGCAGGTCGCATTGCGCCGATCTTTGCACAACAATCCGTGCGCGAAAACGAGCGCCTGCGCCGCACGCCCGAAGAAGTGATGACGGCCGCCATCTGGAGCCTTTTCGCCGAAGACTGGCGCCTGCCCTGGGGCGCCGACGCCGACCACGTCAAGGAGCCGGAGCACGTCGCTCCGTTCGTCGCCGCCGGCTACACCTTTTTCACCATCGACCCCAGCGATTATGTAGACAACGCGGCGCAAACGGATGATTTGGCCGTATTGCGTATGAAGCGTGAGGCTTTGCCTTGGGATGTTTTAGAGACGACCTATTTATCACTATACGAAAAATATTGCGATCGTGCCATCGCACTTGACGGGGAGACGCTCCACTTCGACGAAGAGACGCTGCTGCGCAGCCTTGCCAAATACGGCCGCGCGCTCGCTCACACCGTACGCATTGCAGCCACGCTGCGCGCCGCCTTCGGTGGAACTCCTTTTGACCTGGAAATGTCCGTCGATGAAACCGATGCGCCAACCTCGGCGCATGAACATTTCTTCATTGCCAATGAGCTGCTCCGCCGCAATATCCCGCTCGTCAGCCTCGCCCCTCGCTTCGTGGGCAAGTTCCAGAAAGGCGTTGATTACATGGGTGATCTGGCGGAATTCGAGGCAGAGCTGGTGCGCCATGTCGCTGTGATGCGTTATTTCAATCGTTATAAGCTGAGCGTTCACACCGGCTCGGACAAGTTCAGCATCTACCCCATTCTGGCACGACGCGCAGGCGATAGCGTGCACATTAAAACCGCCGGCGCCAGTTATCTGGAGGCGCTGCGCGTCGCCGCCGTGCGCGCGCCCAACCTCTTTCGACAGATGCTGGAAACGGGCCGCGCACACTATGAAAAAGACAAGAAGACCTACTTCCTCGACTGTCGACCGGAGCGCGTGCCGCCGGCGTCATCGCTCGCCGACGCCGAGCTCCCCGCCCTGCTCGACCAGTTCGACGCCAGACAGTTGCTGCACGTCACCTTTGGCTCGATCCTCACGACGCATGGCGCAGCGCTGCGCACTCTGCTGACGAAATATCCCGACGACTATCGCTCGGCGCTGCGTCGCCACTTTGCACGCCACCTCGAGCCATTTGTCGAAGTGTAAACGCAATTTTCATGTCTATGCGAAACATCGCCCTCGCTTTCTCAAGAGATCGAGGGCGATGCCCCCTTTCTCCAATCTCCTTCCCCAGCCACAGTGGAACTGGAGCGAACGGCAAAGACATTGTATGATTGAGAGATTGTGAGATGCATAGAATCACTTTGCGAAGGATGTGCACGAGCGTGACCGGGATGATATAAAAACGCCATGGTGGTCGTGTTCCAGATCATTGCGACGTATGCGCCGTATATCTACCTGATCTGTGGCCTCACGGCGCTCTATCAACTCTATCGGCTCTGGCAGGTGCGCGAGGAGCGGCGCCAGGCCATCTTCATGCTGGAACGCGAGCGCGCCGTGCGCGAGCTAAGCAGCATCTTCAGCGTGGCGATGCTGTTGCTCGTGATCATGGGCTTCACCTATTTCGCCAGCCGCACCATTCCGCAGGCTATTGTGGCTGCGCCGGAGGCGGAGCCGACGCTGCCGCCGCAGTTTGCGCTTGTAATCACCCCCACCAACACGCCGCTGCCGGTCACACCCTCGCCCACACCGACCGAAACGGCGACGCCGACCCCAGAGCCGCCGACGCCCGAGCCGGGCCAACCTCAGCCGATTGAACCGCCGCCGACGCCGACGCCCGAGCCTGCCCCGATTGCGCAGGCAGGCGCTCCGCCAGCCTGCCCCGATGCACGCGCCGTCATTGCATCGCCGGGAAACGGCGCCACCGTCAGCGGCGTCTTCACGTTGATCGGCACTGCGACGCACGAACAATTCAGCTATTACAAGGTGGAGTTCGCCCCAGGCGCCAATGCGCAGAACGGCTTCACCTATCTCGCCGACGGTCGCGGCCCGGTCTTCAACGGCGCACTGGCGAGCATCAACTCCCGCGGCTTCGCCAATGGCCCCTGGACGTTTCAATTGACCGTCGTCGACCTGACGGGCAATTACCCCGAGCCCTGTCGGGTGACGCTCTACATTGAAAATTAGCCGAACGAGGAAGAGAGTGCATCGCATCGCTCGCTTGTGGCAACAGCTTGACCCAAGACAACGCAGACAGGCGCAAATTGCAACCGCTTCATTGATCGGGCTGCTCTTGGTGATGTTGGTGGCCGCCATGGCTTTTCAGGTCGGTCAGTCTATGGGGCTGGCTCGCGCCCAAGAAGCGGCCGCCACCGCCGAAGCAATGCGCGGCGCGCTGGGGTTCTCGCTGACGCCGCTCCCTTCGGCCACGCCCACCGAGACGCTGGAGCCGACGCTCACGCCGACCTCGACACCCACGCCCACACCGACGCCGGCCAGCCTGGCGGAGTGGGCCGAGCGCTATTTCGTTCTGGCTCTGCAAGGGCTGAACACCCTCGCTGCCCTTGATTTCACGCCCGAGCGCGCCGCCGCCCTGACCGAGCGGCTTGCCCACGAGCAAGGGTTGATTTTCGTGCCGGCCAGCTATCGCCAAATCTCCGAAGACCCCTGGATGGCCTTTGCGGCTCCACGCACGCCGGATGGCGCACCGCTGCCGATGTTTTTCTGGCGCAGCGCAGAGGCCGGCAACGCCGTCGAAGGCCAGCTTCTCCTCGACGTTGCCGCCGCCTTGAGCGAGCGCAGCGCCGGATACGTCGCGCTTGCCGCAGGCATCGGAGAGGCAGCGCTCGGCGTTGACGCCCAGGGAGTGCGCTACCTCCTGACCCTGGAGCGCCCTGAAGCCCGAGCGCGCCTCACCGCCTATCTTTGGAGGCAGCCGTCCCCGGGGGCGGCGTTTGAGGTGATCTGGCGCAGCGACGACGAGCCACAGTGGCGTTTCGATTCCACCGGCAGCGAGGTGCGCTTCGAGTTCAACGAAGGCGAGCCTTTGCCCGACATTGTGATCTCCGGCCCTCTGCCCGCCGACAGCTCCATTCGCACGGAAGAAGGCGCCACCGGGGTGTTCATCGAACAGCCTCCGTTTGCCCAACAACGATTCCAGACTCGATGGCGTCCCTTGCTGGCCAGCGAGCTAGACGCCAATGCGCCGCCGCGCATCATCGGTTACCGGCTGGCGCAGGCGGAAGTCGAGTCGACCCCCCTCAGCACGCTGGCGACCATCCTAGCGCGGCTCCAGAGCGGACAGATCAGCCGCGCACAATCGCTGGTCAAACGCATCGACCTGCTCAACGAAATGTTCGACCTAGGATTGGCGACGCCTGGCGACTGGATGGCTGTTTATGTCAATGAGATGGATCGCGAAATTCAGGATGGCTCCACATCGCTGCGCTTGCGCTTTTTTGACAACGCCGACCGCAACCGCAGCTTTGAGGCCGCCTTCGAGGAGGATTTTGCAACGGGGCGCTACATTCTCACCTCGATCGGACGGGTGGTGTTGGCCAGCAGCGCAGGGCTGGTGACGCCTGCGCCGCCTCGCCCCACGGCCACGCCGACGGTGGCCGCCCTTGCAGCAGCGCCGCCAATCGCTGACCTGGGAGAATTCACGATCACGCTGCCCATCGAGGACGAAAGTGCGGCGCTCAACCCGACGCTTGAGCCGACGCCAACCCCTACGTCGACCTTCACGCCGACGCCAACCGATACGCCGACGGCGACGCCGACGCCGACAGACACCCCCACCGCAACGCCGTCGCCGACCGAGACGCCCACGCCCACGCCGACCGAAAAACCGCTTCCGATCCCGAACATTCCGGCGGATGCAACGCCCCCGCTCACCGGCTACATGTTGCTCTCTGAAACCGGGCGGCTGCGCGGCGGGCCGGGCACCGATTACATCGTCATCGCCGGCCTGGAAAACGGCACGCCCGTTGACATCTTCGGCGTCACCGAGGCCGGCGACTGGCTGCTCATCCGCGCTGCGGTCGTCAATGACGGCCGCACCAACGTCGTCGGATGGGTGGCGACGCAGCTGGTAATTCCTTATGGCGACTACAGCGCCGTCCCGCGCTATCGCGCCGACGGCGCGCCCGTGGATGCATCCCTGTGGGAAGAGTCTTCCAACACGGACGCTTCGCTCCTGGCGGCGCTGCCCACCGCCACGCCTACGCCGACGCCGCTGGTCACGCCGGTGATTCGTCCGCCGACTGTGGCGACGCCACCCACAGGCAGCATCCCTGCGCCAGAGGCGGATGAGCAGGTGGTCACGATGGGGGGCGTCGCCATCCCCGCCGATCCGATGACGCCGCTTATGGGGATGAACGCCGCCGGCGCTCCGGTACAGATCGACGTGCGAGAGGCCGTCGTCGAAGTTTGGAGCACAGTGCTCGGCGCTCCACAAGGACAATGGACGCCGGCCAACGCGGCGCTGTTATGGCCCGGCACAGTCGTCTACATGAAGGGGCAGCCGGACGCTCTGCGCAACAACGGGGGGGCGGAGCGCTGGCGCGCGCTGCGCATGCGCATCGTGGCTGCCCCGCCCATCGAGCGCGTCAAGGAGCTGTCCCTGCCCGAAATCGCCGCCGCGACGACGGCCAACCAGGCGATTGCGCTGCTGGGGGGAAGCGCAATGTCCGGTCTTTTTCTGCTGCAGCGAGAGGGCCAAGCGCGCCAAGTGTGGCAATACGAAACGTTCGCCCGCTGGATCAACAGCGACCCGAACGCCGGCTTCATTGTGACGGAGCCGCCGGCTTCGGGCGGCCTGAACACCTTTAGCTGGGTGCGCAGCGACGGAACCGGTCTGCAGATCGCCGCCCAACCGTTCCGCACGATTCGCGGGGTTGCAGGCGACGCCTATGGTGGGTTGTGGTGGATTGAAACGCCGAACGCAGCGCTGGATCTATGGCAGCTCTGGCACTATGATCCGGCGACGGCTCAAATTGCGCTGCGGCTGCAAGGCGATGGCGAAATGTTTGGCCTGGCCGGCGGGCAGAGAAACATTGCATTGAGGCCGACGCTGGTGGCCGTGCAGATGGTGACGCCGGGTGATCCTTCGGCCATCTATCTGTTCGTCGACACGGAGGACGCCGTTTCACAACAGCCGTTCGCCGGATTCTTCCGTCTGCGCGTGGAGACAAACGCAGAGGGCCGCAGTGTCGTCACAGAAGGGCCACAACAGCTCCTCGAGAAGGGCGCCTACCGCGGCCCCCTTGCGCTCAGCCCCGATCTCTTGCGTCTGGCGTTTTTCGCCTACGACGCCAATCAGCCTAGCCTCACCTCCGGCGTGGTGCGCCCGGCCAACGCGCTTAACGTCCTGACGCTCTCCGGGCGCGGGGCTAGCATCATCCGCACGGCCTACGTCACCGAGACGCGCTTCGAGTTCCTGGGATCTGCGGCTGTGTGGCAGGGGACGGATCGAGTGATTCTGGCGCGCAGCCGTTTTGCGCCTGGGTCAGGTGAACAGGAAGATTGGTTTGGGCTGGTGCAGGTCGGATTGCCGCCTCCGGGCGCATCACCCGCCGACCCGATCACTGCCCGCTCATATCTGCTGCCCCGGCAGCAGTCCGCCCTGACCTTTGCATCCTGTCTGGATGGCGTCTCGGTTCTGGTGCTGACGCGCGAGCGCAGCGGCGCCCAACAATTGATGCGCTGGGAAGGGGGCGACCAGGTCTTTCCCCTGTTCGGCATTCCTGCGCCGTTGGACCGCCTGTATCTTTGCTGGCGACCGTGAACATGCAACAGAGCACGCTGCTTGAAGGATGGAGCTATTTCGCCAACTGGAACGACCTGGTGCTGGCCGTTGGCGGCCTGCTGGCGGTGGCGCTTGCTCTCGTCTGGTGGAGCCAGCAGACTCGCCACTGGCACCGCATCGCCCTGTTGAGTTTTCTGGCGGCGTTTGGGCTGGCGTTTGCGAGCATCTATATCTTCTGGGTGCCGCCCTACTATGCAGGCTGTCCATCCGGCTGCATGGGTTGGCGCGGGTATCCGCTGCCCGTAGCGCGCATCACCTTTGAGGGGCAGACGCAGATCGGCATGCTCGACATGATGCTCAACACCTTGCTGCTGTGGCTGTTGATCCTGGTCGCCAGCCTGGTGGGACGCATCGGCGCCGTCCTGTTCGACTGGGATCGATGGTCATGGCGCACGCGCATCCTGGTCATCCTCCTGTTTGTGTTGATTCCCTGGGCGTTTCTCCCGCGCTATCTGCCCCCGCCGCAGCCGGCCACTACTGGCGAAGAGCTGCGGCTGGTGACAAATGCGCGCCGCGCGGCCGAGATCACCTATGGCGTCACCGGTCTCTGGGTGCATCGCCTAGCCCTGGAAGATTTGCGTCAGCTCAGCCCCAATCCTCTGGGAGAAACCACCCCGGACTTGACCGCCGTGCGCAGCCAGGTCTGCCTGCGCGGCTACACCTACTTCTATCTGCCGTGGCGCCGCTACCGCGTCAGTTTGGAGCCAACGGGCGTCAACGCGCTTTCGATCGTGGAGTTGCCGCTTGAGGGGCCGTGCTGGACCGCAGAAGCGGCGAAGTGAGCGTCCTCGCCGCTTCTTTGTTGTGTGAGGCAAGAGAGACAACTCCTATTTTCGGCGTCCACCCTTCAATTGCGCTTGAAGCGTTTTCAACGCCTCCATATCGCCTTTTGCAGCAAGGGCCGCCTGCTCAGGCCAGGTCGTTGGGTCGGTGACGGCGAAGCGTCGCCCTGCTGCCGACAACATCTTGCGCAGGTCCTCCGGAGAGGCGGCGGCGAGCTCGGCGAAGGTGGTGATGCCGTTCTGCGCCAGCAGCTCCGCAATTTTGGGGCCGATGCCCTCGATGATTTGCAGGTTGTCTGCGGCGGGTTTGTCGGTTGAGGGCGCCTCTCCGGCGCTGACAGGAGCCGCCGGCGCCTTCTTGCTCTTCTTGCTTGCTCGCCTGCGCTCTTGCTGACTCTCTTGGAGAGGCGGTGCAGGCGCTTCCTCTATCTGCTTTGGACTTTCTTGTGTGCTTTCCTGTGAAGGGCTTGCTGGTGCAACCGACGCCTCGAGCAGTTGCGTCTGAGGCGGCGTCTCTGCCGTCACAGGCAGGGGCCGCGTGAGGATACCGATGGCATCGATGTACCAGTCGGCGCGGCCAAAGAAGCCGACCACCTCGCTCCCCTCCGGCGCCAGGAGGGTGAACTCCACCTCGCCGCCTTCACCGCCGAAGGT